>CAZLZX010000164.1:0-6052 GCA_964564095.1 uncultured Eubacterium sp.
TATATAATCCTGCCAGCTTCATCTCATCATCAAAGGCAAGCGTATATGTGACACTGATATTTTCATAAGCCACATTTACCTGCACGACCACATACAGCTGTCCCTTCTGTTTTTTCTCATCCATATAAAAGTTTCCAAATGTTTGACGTTCTCCCCAGTCATCTGACACTTCTTCCCGGGCGCTATCAATATTTTCTTCCGTCAGTAAGCTCTGCATATCCTCCGTTGACTCTTGCTTTAATGCATCAAAATCACTGGCATCCAACTCCTGTATTACTTTTTTTACCTGCTCTTCCACTGCTGTTTCTTCAAAAACCCCGCTCGTACCGATATCCGCACTTCTGGGAATGATCCAAAACGCTAAAAAAATCAATATGATTATGATCACTGCAACGGAAACCATGATTTTTGTCTTTCTGGACTTTTTGTACTCCGCCAACTCTGTTTTCGGCAAATTTTGGTTAAACTCTCTTGCTACTGCATCCACGTTTCCCATACGATGCATAATCTGTTCCAAAGTTTCTCCCTTTTCCAATGAAACATGAATATCAGACAGCAGCTGCTTCTTTATTTCCATCCGCTTTTCTTTGGAACATTGAATTTTTTTAACTATGATATTGACATATTGTTCTGCTGACATACCTTTTCCTCCTGTTTAGCAACTTCGGGATCATAAGATTTACAAAACCGGTTTCATGACGCGCTCGATTCCCAACGCCATTTTTTCCCAAACCCCGGTAACCTCTAATAACGTCTCTTTTCCTTTTTTTGTGATCATATAATATTTTCTGGGTACATGTTTCCCGTCCGGATCACTCCATCGGTTCTCAATGAGACAGTCATCCTCCAAACGATATAAAATAGGATACAGGGTTCCCTCTTTCAACGTAAAAATATCATCACTTTTTTCTCTTAATTCATGAATAAGCTGATAGCCGTACTTTGGTTTATCTTCCAAAAGCTTTAACACCAGCATATCAAGTACGCCCTTTTTCATCTGACGCTCATATTTTTCATTCATCTTAGCATCCCCATATACTTTGTATTGCTAAATATATTATAAAACTTTAACTGATGTACTGTCAAGTTACAGCACATCAGTTACAGCACATCAGTTCTTTAAGATATAACAGCCTTTGCCTTTCTTGCCATAAAAAAATTCATTACCAGTTGTTCTACTGCTGAAAATATGCCGGACGCCAAATAATACAAGCCCACCCCCGAAGGTATTGCAAAAGCAAAGATGCTATTCGCAAACACCATGACCAATACCATAGACAACGGCATTTTCTGTAACTGCAGGTCTTTAAAAAAGCCGATATATGGGTACATCTGCGGTAAAAACTGTACCGCCAAAGTCGCAATCGGGAGAAGAAACGTGGGATCACGCAGCAGCAGAGATGAGACCCATGGCAGCAAAACAGTCGTTGTTCCTGCTGCTGCCGTCAATCGAATCCCCCGATATAAACACATCATGACCGGAAGTTGAAGCAGCGTGACCAGACACCCCTTTCCACCTATCCCTTTTTCCTTGTACAATTTTTGAATCTCTTCATCCAGCTTTCTTTTATTGTTTCTATATTTTATTCTCAGCTTTTCTATCTCCTCACTGACTTCCTTTTGACCTTTCATCTGTCGTCTCTGCTGAATGTTTAAAGGAAGCAGCATTGCTCGAACAGCCACGGTAATTAGTACAATGGCAATCCCGTAGTCTCCGGAAAAACCGTATACCCATTCAATGACAAATTTCATTCCTTGTACAATCACATCCATCTTATCCCTCCCAACATTATATTTCCGCTCTGCATCGTTTTCTAAAATATATAAATGCAATTATAAGTCCAACATACCAGACACCCCAGAATATCCAGACAGCCGCAGATACAGCATCCCTCTCAATATATTTGAAAATAACGCTGATGATAGGTATGAAGAAACAGATCAGCAGCAATATAAGCGTAGTCACTTTTCTGATCTTAAGATTTCTAAAAAATCTTCCCACATACGGATCTCCCCAAAATGCTTCCATTTTAGAAAACCTTGCAAAGTCCTCCAGAAGCTCTTCAATCTCCGCAAACCGCCTTCCACGAGCCTCCTCTTCAGAAACATAATTCAAATAGTAATCCACCTCCATATGATCCGGGTTCCTTTCCTTTCGGATCTTCCTGCACAGATCAATAGACCCCTGAAGCATATCCCTTTGCGCTAACAGTTCTTCTTCCTGCCGTTTTAAAACCTCTTCCATAGACAACGCTCCCTTTTGCAGCAAATAAATTGTCTCGATGGAAATGTTCATTTTTCTGTAGAGTATGATCCTTTTCAGTTGTTCAATATCTTCCATGGAATAGTCACGATATTGGCTTTCCATTTCCCGAACCGGGGCAAGTAATCCTTTTTTCTCATAAAAGCGAATATTACTTGTACTTAAACCGGTCAGTTTTGCAGCTTCGCTAATCTTCATCTTCTCAGCTCCTTATTCCTGCGGCATTTCCAGACCACTACTATATATTTTTCCAAAAATACCGTGCTACTTTTCCTATACTCTACAGGTTAAACCTGGTTTAAAGTCAAGCAAATCCGGAAAATTTTTCGAGAAGTTCCATAAGCTCTTCGTCTCCCTGCAGAAATCCCTGTCCGTCTAATCCATTTTCATTTTTAAAACCTTCTACCATGGCGTCAGACATCAACTTTATAATATTTCCGCCCACATTTCCCATTTTCATTTCTGCATACAGCGGTAATTCCGGCCTTTCAAAAGGTATCTGCATAGATTTCAGCAAAGTGCGCAGCGACGCCAACACTTCCGTTCTGTCCTTGTGATAAAGCGCCATCTCATAATCTGCAACATATTTTCCAAAACTCCACAATCCAAAATTATCCGTAATCTCACTGATTTTCTTTACACATAACTCAATTCTCTCTTCATTTCCCTGTTTTATAAAACAGTTCATCAACGCTCCCAACGTAGTTTGCACACCGCATGCCTCCTCCCACAATTTTTCCTCATAAATGCAAAGAGCTTCCGTGAAACGCTCCTGTTGGAAACAAAGGTTTGCTTTTAGCATCTTTTTATCCACAATAGCATCTGGCAACGTATCTAAAAATTTCTCCGCCTTATCGTATTCCTTTCGTTTCATATATTTCAAAATTACCATTTGAGTAGCCGTATCTTTTATCTTGCCATTTCCTATTTCAATTGCCCGTTCATACAGCTTCCCAATCTGTTCTTCATACTTCTCTGTTTCTTCCACCAAAAACAGAATCAACGTTCCGTCCAAAAGAGATGCAACAGAACAGAGCAGCAGCGCACAATTAGGAAACTCCCGCACTTTATCCATCGCCTTTTCATAGCCTTTTTCAAATCCTTCATTCTGCATAACCTGCAAAACCTCATTGCTAAATGCTGTTACCTCCGGCTCTGTCAGTTCTTCCTCAAACGCAAATAATGCATTCCCAAAAACAGGGCGGATTGCACAATAAAACTTTCGGAAAACAAAGAAGCCCGTCTGAGTGATTCCACCCAAACGAGCTTCTGTTTTAAAATCATAAATAATTTCTAATTCATGATCGCCGTTCGCCATGAGTGAGCAAGCTCCCTCTGGCTCTCTTGCGCTCATTATATCGTAATTTTCTGCGCATCGGCAATATTTCTTTTAGAATAAACAAACACCGCATCCTTTTCCTGCAGAACCGTTGAACCATTCGGTATGATTGCCTTATTTCCTCTTCGGATCATAACGATAACCGTCAATCGGGAAATATCCAGATCTTTGATCGCATGTCCCACCCAGGGATGCCGTTCCCGCAAAATAATCTCCTTCAATGTGATACCGATATCTCCGGAACCGCCCTCGGCGCCCAAAATAATCGAATCTCCCAGGCAGATTGAAGTATCTCCGCGAGGCACAATGGTTTCGCCCTCTCTCTGAATAACTGCCAGAATCAATCCCGGCGGCAAAGGCAGCTCCATGATCGTTTTCCCGATCCAGGGATGCTTCTCTGTCACTTGCAAACGTATAAACTTCAACTCTTCTTCCATCAGATAATCCATGGAATTTTTCAGCAATGTATACTGCTCTACGAAACCGGCGGAAAGAATACCGGTAGGGATCGCTACCATACCTACGCCGAGAAAAGTTATAACGATACCAAACGCTCTTCCAGCCATCGTGATCGGATAAATATCTCCGTATCCCACCGTAAGCAGCGTGGATACCGACCACCAAAATCCTGAAAAGGCATTTTTAAACACCTCCGGCTGCGCCTCATGTTCTAAGCCGTACATACACAAAGAAGAGGCAACCATCAGAACCATAATAATAAAGATTGAGGACAAGATCTGATCCTTTTTTCGTTTAATGACATCGCCAATGACATTCAACGCGTCATAATAGGCATTGATTCTGAACAAACGCAGGATTCGGATAACGCGAAACATACGGAATGCCACAATACCTGCCGGGAAAAATACGGGCAGATAAAACGGCAAAAAGGACAATAAATCTATAATTCCATTAAAGGACAGCGCATATTTTATTTTTGCACTTCGGCTGTCAAGCTTCGGATAAAGATATTCCGCAGTCCATATCCTCAAAATATATTCAATGGTAAATCCAACTACTGTGATAAATTCCAATATCTGAATAACATCTTCATAATTTGCAGAGGTATCAAATGTCTCAAAAATTGCAAGAAACAGATTGATCAATATCGCCACGGTTATTGTACCATCAAACAATCTGCTTAAAAAATCCCCTGCATAACCAATCTGAATAATATCAAATATACGTTTCTTCTTTTCCACAAGCATAGGTTTTTCCCTTCCCTGCAAATATTTTGAAAGCAGCAGGTCTCACGTTATACGCCCCAACCTGTTCTTATAAATAATTGTCGGTAAATTGACCTATACCACAGTATCACATTTTTTGCTATTCTTCCACAAAAATATTGCAATAATCCTTCCGGATTTTACGAAATCTTTCATTACAATTATAAGTCATATTTTATTAATTTCCAAAATCCAAAATTCTTTTTCGAAAAAATTACTTGACCTGTCGTAGTAATTGTGTTATTCTTTGTTCATAAAATACTACGACAGACGTTGTATTGATAGTCGTTGCATTGTCTGACGTTGTATTGATAGTCGTAATATTATCGGCGATTGTATTAATATTCGTTGAGTTAACTATTATCAGTTCAACTTTTTCTGTATTAACGATCAACACATAAAAAAGGAGGATCATGCGACATGAAATATAAAATGGCAATCGCGGTTTTAACAATAACCCTGATCAGCGCACTGGTCATCGGCTGCGGGAATCGGATATATTCCTCCACCGAAGCTTCGGCTGCTGATCACTCCGTCAACCAGGAAATCAGCTCTGACCGGCCGGCCGGCGAAGCAACTACCATATATTCTATTGACGGAGAATTTTCCAATATAGATATTCTTGCAGAAGTTGCTGATATTACAGTGCAAAAAGGCACAGAAACACAAGCAGAAGTTCATATATCCAATCATTATCGATTTGAATATGAAATAAATAATGACACATTATACCTTACGGAAAAGCGGGATGGACCATTCTGGACACATTTTATAAATTTTAATAATATTTCCGACAGTTCAATCGTAGTAACGCTTACCGAAAAACAGTGGGAAAGTTTTAAAGCAGAATCCGATATCGGAAACGTATATATAGAAGATCAAACTGCAGACAACTGCATGATAAATTCATCTACAGGAAAGATTGAGCTAAACAACTGTCAGTCCGATACTGTAATTCTCACTAATGATACTGGCGACATATATCTGAATCATATATCAGCTAATGTTCAATCTGAAACAGACACTGGAAAAATCTCTATATGCGACAGTGATTTGACGGACCTGAAAGCAGAATCAGATACCGGAGCCATTAAAATCACACAGACCAAGGCTAATAATATTGATCTGAAAACTGATACCGGAAAAATAGATGTAGAAGTAGGAGGCGGAAAGTTTGAAACAAATGAGTAGAGGGCAGCCAAGAAACAAAGGGCATAACAAATA
>CAZLZX010000165.1:0-4561 GCA_964564095.1 uncultured Eubacterium sp.
GGAACTATTGGAATACCGGATATTACAGTGAGCCGGATACAAAGAAGCTTCAGAAGAATGTAAGACAGACCACTGAGAATGCCCGTTATAAGGGGAAAAAACTGGAGCCGATAGTCATAACCGGAAGAAAGATCACTTCCAGCCGGTGGGGATCTGCCCGCTTTCGGAAGAACGATGCCAGTATGTCATAGAGCATTGTGCGAGACAGATAGATATAGTTGAAAAATTAGTAAAAGGAGAGTTTCCAGAGAGGCTCAAAGATGTTTTTCTGGGGGAAAACGGACTGTTCCCGGAGCCATAGATCCGGGTGTGGAGTATGTTCAGAGAAAATAGGAGATTTGCTGTACATAAATTAATAAGAAGCTATTAAAACATGGGAAATCATGAATTACAAATGTCTTTGTTTAATCGGTCCGGAAACGGGAACAATAATTGTATCACAATTATTGAAAGGCAGGCGAAATCATGAGTTCTTTTGTTATTGCATCCTTGGTCATACTGGCTGTTATCGTAGTTACTCTGACGATTATTATGACATTGGCATTATGCAAGATTGCCGGAGATGAAGATCGGGAGATGGAACGTAAGTTTAATAATAGGGACTGATACATCAGGCTATTTATGCTTCAAAAATGAATGTCTCATTATACAAAATACTATTAAAAATAACAACTAAAAACAGCATTAATGGTGGAAATTGTACTTATTTTATGGTAAAATATGTTATATAAATAATTCGGCTGTTCTATTAGCATATGCACTATCATAAATGGAAGGTAGAATCTTCCGGTCTTATCTCCAATGGCTATCATAGTATATTGAAACGCCATGGTGTCTTGATGAAACGCAGATTTATCTGCAATATCTGACTTTAAACAAATTGTTACGAAAAGTGACAAAAGCTGTCCATTTCCTAAAACTTAGGATAATGGACAGCTTTTTAAATTACAAAGGAACTTTAGATAGGGTAAACGGAGACGGCGGGATTCGAACCCGCGTGCCGGTTGCCCGGCTAACTGATTTCGAGTCAGCCCCGTTATGACCACTTCGATACGTCTCCAACGTTTCTTATTATATAGATAAAATAAATTTGCGTCAAGATGCCCTTTGTTGAAATTAAAAATATCTTGCTTGCAAAAGTAACTTCCGTTTTGGAATGAAATGTACTTTGACCATTGACTAAATTAAAAGATATGAGAGGAAAATAAAAAGAGGTTATACAAAAGATCTGCAAATATGGAAATCAAAAGTTGTCCAATTAATAAAAATGTGATAAGCTAACGAGTGGAAATGTGAAGTGTATTTATTATTTTGGACGGCTGCAAATATGGGAAAACATAATACGGAGAGCAGCTAAATAGAAATAGCAGCAACATCATAATTTGTAAAGAATGAAGGAGTATGTCATGAAAAGAATCGGAATATTGACCAGCGGAGGAGATTGCCAGGCATTAAATGCGGCAATGAGAGGCGTAGTAAAAGGATTGAGCAGCAATCTGGATGAATTGGAAGTGTATGGATTTTTTGATGGATACAAAGGACTGATATACGGAGATTACCGTCTTTTGACGGCTCAGGATTTTTCTGGCATTCTCACAAAAGGCGGCACGATCCTGGGAACTTCCAGGCAGCCCTTTAAAATGATGCGTGTGCCGGATGAAAAGGGTCTGGATAAAGTCGAGGCCATGAAGCATACTTATCATAAATTAAATCTGAACTGTATCGTGATCCTTGGCGGAAATGGTACGCAGAAGACAGCAAATCTGCTTCGCGAAGAGGGATTGAATGTGATACATCTGCCGAAAACGATTGATAATGATATTTACGGAACAGATGTTACCTTTGGTTTTCAGAGTGCGATCAATATTGCCACAGATGCGATTGACTGTATCCATACTACGGCGGCATCTCACAACCGTATTTTTATTGTAGAGGTTATGGGACATAAGGTAGGATGGCTGACTCTGTATGCCGGCATTGCAGGCGGAGCAGACATCATTCTGATTCCGGAGATTCCATATGATATAGATAAAGTAATAGAAGCGATTGAAAAGCGAAGCAAGGCAGGAAAAGGATTTACGATTCTCGCAGTGGCAGAGGGCGCTATTTCCAAAGAAGATGCGGCATTGTCCAAAAAAGAGTATAAAGAAAAATTGAAAAAACGGGAATATCCGTCTGTTTCCTATGAAATCGCAGCACGTATTGGAGAAAAAATCGGAAACGAAGTGCGCGTAACTGTGCCGGGGCATATGCAGCGCGGCGGAAGCCCGTGCCCATATGACAGAGTGTTATGTACGAGACTCGGCGCAGCAGCAGCGAAGCTGATCATGAAAGATGACTATGGATATATGGTTGGTCTGGTTAATGGAAAAACGAAAAAAATACCGTTAAAAGACGTGGCTGGTAAGCTGAAAATGGTAGAAAAAGATTCTCAGATCATTGAAGAAGCAAAGGAAATCGGTATTTCCTTCGGCGATTGATAGAAACGTATTTTCTCTGATTTGTATATTGATAATATAACTTTATAAATTTCAAGCTGAGAACGCAAATTCATAGAAAGGAAATGATTTATGTCATACACGGCGTTGTATCGAAAATACCGTCCCGGCGAATTTGAGGATGTAAAGGGTCAGGACCATATTGTTACAACTTTGAAAAATCAGATTACGGCGGATCGGATCGGACATGCTTATCTTTTCTGTGGAACCAGAGGAACCGGTAAGACGACCATTGCAAAGATATTTGCAAAAGCGGTAAACTGCGAGTCGCCGGTGGATGGGAGTCCTTGCGGAGAATGTGCGTCCTGCCGCTCCATAGCTGCGGGTACTTCGATGAATGTGATTGAAATCGATGCGGCATCCAATAATGGTGTGGATAATATCCGTGAGATTCGGGATGAAGTGGAATATTCGCCCACAGAGGGCAAGTATAAAGTATACATTATTGACGAGGTTCATATGCTTTCCATCGGAGCATTCAATGCACTGTTAAAAACATTGGAAGAACCGCCATCTTATGTTATATTTATTTTGGCTACTACGGAGGCACATAAGATTCCGATTACCATCATGTCCAGATGCCAGAGATATGATTTCAGGCGAATTACCATAGATACCATATCGGAGCGGCTGATGGAGCTGATGGATGAGGAGGGCGTAGAAGTAGAGGAAAAAGCGATTCGCTATGTGGCGAAGGCTGCAGATGGTTCCATGCGAGATGCGTTGAGCCTTCTGGATCAGTGTATTGCTTCCTTTTTGGGACAGAAATTGACCTATGATCATGTTTTGGAAGTTCTGGGGGCCGTGGATACGGAAGTATTCAGCCGGTTGTTGCGGGCTGTTATGGATGGGAATACGGTGGCTTCCATAGAGATTCTGGAGGAGATGATTGTCCAGGGCAGAGATTTGGGACAGTTTGTAACCGATTTTACATGGTATCTGAGAAATCTTTTGCTGATCCAAAGCTCCGATGAGATGGAAGAGATTCTGGATATGTCCCGGGAAAATCTGGAATTGCTGAAGGAAGAGGCTCAAATGATTGACAGCGATGTGCTGATGCGATATATTCGGGTTTTGTCAGAGCTTTCCAGTCAGATTAAATTTGCGGCACAAAAACGTGTGCTCATTGAGATTGCATTGATTAAGCTGTGCCGGCCTGCTATGGAGACTGCCCAGGATGCACTGGTGGATCGTATCGTTCAGCTGGAAAAAAGAATGGAGCAGGGAATCCCTGTGATGCAGACTGCATCGGCAGCGGCACAGCCAGTGGTACAGCCGCAGGAAAAACCGGCGATGCCGAAAGCACTTCCGGAGGAAATTCAGCGGTTGATCGTAAACTGGAATAATATGCTGTTAGAACTGCATCCGAGATACCGTATCAATATGACGCCTGCGAAAGCACTTAGTCTCGATATGAAAGGAATGGGGGCAGAGGAGGAAAGCGGTGCGGTCGGACTTGATACCGGGGATAGTAATGAGCTGATATTGACATTTTCCAAGGAGCGGGAATATGCATATCAGGAAATTTCCATGGAAGAGCACAAAAGGATTATCGAAGAAACTTTTTCAAAAATTATTGGAAAAGAAATCAAACTGGTAGTGAAATTGGATGAAGGCTCCGGTTCATTCCAAAGCCGTCATAATTCTGTTGAGGATTTTATGAATGTATTTGGAGAAGCCGGTATAGAAATAGAAAATGAAGAAGAATAACCATCAGGAGGAGACATTATGGCAAAAAGAGGTGGATTTCCGGGAGGAATGCCTGGAAATATGAATAATCTGATGAAGCAGGCGCAGAAAATGCAGCGTCAGATGGAGGAAGCGCAGCAGGCGCTGGAGGAAAAGGAAGTAACAGCTACAGCCGGAGGCGGAGCAGTAGAGGTAACGATTTCCGGTAAAAAGGAAATAACAAAAGTCAAACTGGCCGAGGAAGTAGTTGATCCGGATGATATTGAAATGCTGGAGGATTTGATCATGGCAGCTACTAATGAGGCTCTGCGTCAGATTGAAGAGTTTTCACAGCAGTCTATGTCTAAGATCACAGGCGGTTTGGGCGGAGGATT
>CAZLZX010000165.1:4571-5889 GCA_964564095.1 uncultured Eubacterium sp.
TCTAATGGATTATTACAGCAGGCAGATTTCCAAGTTGATAGAGGAGCTTTCGGCTCTGCCGGGTATCGGTAATAAATCTGCACAGCGGCTGGCATTTCATATTTTGAATATGCCGATGGAGCGGGTGGAGAAGCTATCGGGAACGATTTTAGATGCGAAAAAGAATGTCCGATATTGTAAAACCTGTTATACTCTGACGGATGAAGAGGAATGTCCGATCTGTAGAAATGCGGGCAGGAATCATAAGACGATCATGGTGGTGGAGAATGCAAGGGATCTTGCGGCATATGAAAAGACCGGGCAATATGAAGGGGTTTATCATGTGCTTCATGGAGCCATCTCTCCGATGCTTGGAATAGGACCAAATGATATTAAATTAAAAGAACTGATGCAGCGGCTGCAGGGCGATGTGGAAGAGGTCATTATTGCGACCAACTCCAGTCTGGAAGGAGAAACCACCGCCATGTATATCAGTAAATTGATCAAGCCTACGGGAATCAAAGTGTCAAGAATTGCCAGCGGAGTGCCGGTGGGCGGCGATCTGGAGTACATAGATGAAGTGACGCTGCTTCGTGCGCTTGAGGGAAGAGTTGAGTTGTAATAGCGTGCTTGTGAACTTGAGGATGAAATAGTAGTTGTACAATTTTATAACGCACTTATAAATAAGTGAGAAAGGATTTTCTTATGACGAAACTAGAATTACAAAAAACGGCTGTAGAGATTCGTAAAAGTATTGTGACAGGCGTACACAGTGCAAAGTCCGGTCATCCGGGTGGATCTCTGTCAGCAGCAGACATTTTCACGTATCTCTATTTTGCAGAGATGAATATTGACCCGGAGAATCCGAAGGATGAAAATCGTGACAGATTTGTCTTGTCCAAAGGTCATGTTGCCCCAGGCTTATATGCGACTCTGGCACAGCGTGGATATTTTCCGGTAGAGGATATGAAAACTCTGCGGCATGTAGGTTCCTATTTGCAGGGACATCCGGATATGAAACACATTCCGGGAGTAGATATGTCCAGCGGATCACTGGGGCAAGGTTTGTCTGCGGCAGTGGGAATGGCATTGGCTGGAAAAATGGATGGTAAGCAGTATCGTGTTTACGCACTGTGCGGCGATGGAGAGATTCAGGAAGGTCAGATCTGGGAGGCCGCTATGTTTGCCGGTCATAGAAAATTGGACAATTTGGTTGTATTTGTGGATAACAATGGTTTACAGATTGACGGAAATATTGCAGACGTTTGTTCTCCATATCCATTGGACAAAAAATTTGAAGCATTTAATTTCCATGTAATCAATATAGACGGCAATGATT
>CAZLZX010000166.1:0-5872 GCA_964564095.1 uncultured Eubacterium sp.
GCATCCGCCCACACGCCGGATTCGTAGGTATTTTCACACATTATCACTCCGTTTGTGATGTGGCGCCTAATCTCCTCGTTTACCAGACGGTAACCGGCAGGCACACGGGTCTCCTTCAGGACAAAATATTCTCCAAACATGTTTTTCAGCTCTGTCAGGGTATAGGGCATATTGTCCTCATCCACAAAGACCATCTGACCGTCGGCGTCGGTAACTCCGGTATAGACAGGATTGCTGTTTTCGTTATATGTCCAGATACCGTTGGCATCTACCGTTGCCGGATATACTGAGAACTCTGCGCCTGCCACCGCATCGCCATACTGGTTTACTTTATTGATACCGGTGGGCGGATAGGAACTCAGATTGTAGCGCAGACTCAGGTTCGATGCAAAGCTGCCCCGCTCCAGATAATAGAACCTTAGCGTATGGTAAGTATTGTTGGCAAAAGTATCGCTGTGACCATTTTCGTCCTCGTCGGTGCTCCATTCCACCGTGTCTTCCTTACCCGCCTTTTGAAATGCTTCATAAAGCGTAGTTTTCTTCTTATAATCCTTCTCCTCATTGACAACGACATCGCCTGTGGCAAAGTTGATGGTTACGCTGGCGGGATCATGTATACCGCCCAAGTCGGCCACCAGCACGCCGTCAATGAAGATCCATACATCGTCATCCCCGGAGAATTCAAAGGTGGTTTCCTTGTTTCTGGCGGAGTTGGTATGTCCGTCATACTGCTGGACGAAGCGAGTGGTCAGAGTCATACCGAAGAAATGGTTCAGGCTGTCGCTTCCTGCGGTAATGGTCTTGCTCACGGTGCTGTAAGGATCAAAGGGAAAAAACTGCCCGTTGATCGTATTTAGGTTATTACTTGTGTAAGTCAGCGACCATTGGTCATAAATGGTAAAGCCGTTTTGGGTACTGTCAAATTCTGCGTAGTTTTTCGTGCTGTCATAGTAGTAATAGCCGTCTTCATCCACCTGGAGCAAACCGGTAACATTACGGTAGGCATCCCGGTAATTACTGGATGATCCCGTATAAGTTGGATCGAATAAATAGGCCAGGGACTCGTCGCTGGAAACCAGGTGCTCAGAAGAATCTCCGAAGATTTCCTGTCCAGAGAGTTTGGGATATCCGTCCGTCCCCAACGTATTTGCCACGATGTTCTGATAGACGTCTGCAGTTTCTGTCCAGACATTTGCCCCGCTCAGGCCGGTTGCTTTAAATTTCAGGGCGTGATTTTCATTGATGCCTGAATTATAATTATTAACGGTAACATCCTTCTCGGATTTCACAGTCGTCCAGTAGTCGAACAGGTTAATAACCGTACCGCTTGGAGATACCGTATCCGTTACCACCTGCGCCGGCACAATATAATAGATGTTGCTGCGTGGATTATTCGGATTGCCATAGGAACCCTTGTCCTGCACCCGGACATACCAGCCGGAAGCTTCATCGCCGCCAGTCGCTTCATTACCACCGGCAGTTTCGTTGCCGCCGGTGTTTTTATTACCATCGGTGGTTTTATTATCTCCGGCAGCTTCATTACCATCGGTGGTTTCGTTGGCAATCTCCCCGGGAGCAACCTGGACATAGCTGGCTGCTGTCAGGTTAGCGGCGTTATCTTGCGCGTCAGGTGCATATTTGAATGGACAGACGGCTTCGGGATCGAATTTGTATCCGTATTGTCCATAGTAATTAGTAAAATAGGAAACAGGGATCAGATACCAGGTTTCGCTTTCATCCGTATATGTCAGCGCATCTTCAATTCCGCTGCTTTGAAATGCGCCATTCGCCCATACAGGATTACTGTAAATATCCCGTGTGTTCCCATCTTCATCAAACAGCTTCAGCCACAGGAAAAAGCCATCCTTTACCGGGGTATATTTCGCAGTTGTTTCCACGTCATTGTCTTCCGGCGCAGCCGTTATGCCTGCATCCGGATTTACAAGGCAGCTGCTGTCATGCTGATGCTCTTCTACCTGCAGCAAGCCGCAGGTCAGGCTGCCATCTCCGGCATAGCATTCCTCCGTGTGCGTATGTAAAATGACTTCCTGTTTTTCACAGGTCAGCACAGTCCCGTCCTCATAGCAGGAGGCATCGTGTTCATGCTCCTCAAGCTCTGCCAGCTCGCAGACCAAATTGCCGTCTGCATCATAGCAATTGTCGGAATCATGGATATGTACCACATAATCGGCGTATCCGCAGATGACATTTTCTCCCTTATCAAAGCAGCTTTCATCATGCTGATGCACTTCATAGGAACAGGCCAGCGTCTGTTCCTTCTCCAATGTAATTGCAGGCAGAATCAGCGCATAGGTGGTGCTGAATACCACGACTGCCGCCAGGCAGGTTACCACTGTCAGCCATCGCCTTTTTCGCCTGTGTGTGCCTGCATATTCTTTCATTTCCTGCGATATTCGATGTATTTTTTTCATATAGCATCTCCCAACCTTTTCGTCTATTCTACGGTTCCGAACCCCGACAACGGCCAGATTCGAAATACGATTTTCCCCACGATCTGTTCATCAGCGACACATCCCACTGCCTCGCTTCGGGAATCTACCGAGGTGGAACGGTGGTCTCCCAGTACAAATATGCGTCCGTCCGGAATCTGATATGGCAGCTCAATATCGCATTCTCCCATTGATTTTTCCGTTAAATATGGTTCATCCAGCAGTTCGCCGTCCACATAGATATTTCCTTCCTCATCGATATCTACCCACTGTCCGGGACCTGCTATATACCTCTTTACTAAAATCTTGTTCGAGGAATAAAAAACCACCAGTTCTCCCGATTCAAACTCTGTTCCCTTGATAGATACCACAATATCTCCTTCCGTCAGGGTCGGATTCATGGAACTGCCATAAATCTGTAAAAAGGGAAGCCATAATGTGGCGATGAGAATGGCAACCGCCGCAACTACCAAAAGGGTGTAAATGGTACTGCGCAATATCTGTCCGTAACGCCGGAAATGCCTCTCCCGTTCCAGTTCCATCCGAAGCTGTTGGATTGTCGGCATCGTATCGGGAAGCTTCCTTTTGTTCCGGCGGCCAAATCGATTTCTGTTCATGTACTTTACGCCGCTCACGATCCATCACGACTTTCTGACGCTTGCCGGTGGATATTTTCAAGGTATTGCCGGACCGCCTGGTCTGCAGCCTCAAACACTCCGTTCAGTTTTAAAGCGGCCTCCGCCATTGTACCAGCCTCGCCTATATCGATCCGACGATCATCGAGGGCATCCTGGGCTTCTTTCAGCTTTTGTCTTAATTTTTCATTTTCCTCTGTCTGTGCCAGAAGCATTTCCAGCAGTTCCCTGCGGTTCAAACGCCTTAATTCCCTGTTTGTCATATGTCCTCCACTTGACATTGCGTCCTGAAAATAAAGGAAGCAGCCGTAACAATATCTGCCCGGCTACCCTGTAAATTTCGGCAATACGATAAAAGATGTCCCTGTTCTTTTTGTATTCCGACTACATTTCCATGGCGCAATGGATATCTATCACATAATGTCGATTATGTATAAAAATATGATATCTGTAAACAACAGAATGTCGATTATGTTTGTTTTGTTCTGAAGCGGGACACAGTATTTCCTGCTGTCTGCAAATTTTGGGCGCACAAATTCACGCCCTCTAGCCGATTTTTTAGAAAAATTGGCTGAAGGGTGCTTTTGGTCTGCTCAGGTACTGTTTTTTTACTTCTTTCTTTGGCACATTTCTGATTTTTTTAAATTTCCTTCATCAAATTTCTTGTATCTTTGTGGAACCTATGGTAATATATACCTATATGTAAAATACATATAAAACTTAAAATGCTCGGCAATGAGTTTGGTTTCACTACATAATCGACATTATGTGGTGTTTTTTTATCCTGTTATACAACCAGCCCAAGGCAATCCCAGCATACGGCGATGCTCACTGCCTGTAGTCATGATATAAATACGCGTAGTGTTGATGCTGCTGTGCCCCAGCACATCCGCCAGTTTTGCAATGTCCTTCTTTACCCCGTAAAAGCAGCGGGCAAACAGCTTGCGCAGGTTATGCGGAAAAACTTTGCCGTTCTTAACTCCTGCAGCCTCGCACAGCTTTTTCATCTGCGCCCAAATATTGCTTCGGTTCACAGGCTTTCCGCATTTTGTAATAAAGACAGCGCCTTTTTGTATGCAGTTTTTCTTCGCCCAAGCTGTCAGCTTTTTTTGCAGCTTGCCGGGAATCAAAATGGTACGCATTTTTCCTTTATTGCTGATTCTGATTTCTCCCGTTTTCACTGATTCTACAGTGAAATACGCAAGCTCTGATACCCGGATGCCGGTTCCGCAGATCGTTTCCATGATCAGGCGGAGCTTGGGCTTGTCCTTTGCTGCATTCAGCAAACGGTTATATTCGGATTTCGTCAGTTCCTTTTCCTCTGAGCAGTAAGTCTGCTGCTATATCTTCAGGTTTTTTACCTTGCAGTCCTCCCACCCCAGGAAATGCAGCAGGCTGTTCAGGCTTGCCAGCATGGAGTTAATCGAGCGAGCAGCGTATTCTGCCGCAAGTAATGAATTCTTCCATTGCATAACCAGCTTCTTTGTGACTTCTTTTTCCTCCGCAAAGGCAAGAAACGCCCGTGTATCCCGGAGATATTTTTCCACAGTGGCCTTACTCTTTTCTGCCTGGATCAAATAAGCCTTGAATTGTTCTATCACTTGTTTGTTAAATATTTTGTTATTCATTTTTAATTCCCTCCTAGTAGAAATATCGAATTGTACTTATTGTACCCAATTCTTTAAAAACTTTGATTCAATTAGAAATTTGCAATGCTGTAAATGGCATAAAAAATCAGCCGTTCTGCATTTCACAAAACGACTGATCTGATTTAAGACAACCTGCAGCGTACAGGTTATATGATTGATTGTTTATTTATCGGGACATTTTCGATCCATAATCCTCTGCAATATCTTCTTCCACGTCATCTTCCGTGGAAACAGACTGCACAGGGGCATAATCCATGGCGAGCTGGTACAGTTTTCCTATCCGGCGCTGTGTGGATTGGATGATCATCCGAATCCGGTTCTCATCTATATAGTCCTTCGCCCCGTCCGCTGACAGTACCCCGGCGATTAGTTCATCCACATCGGAAAGTCGGTCAAAGTCGATCCAGTCCAAGGAAGATACCAACTTGATTTGCTCTGCATGGTGGTTTTTAAAAGGCTTGCAGACTACTTCCCGTTCCGAGAACATCTGTGCCGGGACTTTATCGTAGCCGAGAGAGGAGCCGCTGTCGTATATGGGAGCCATCCCGATCCATTCCAGGTTTTCCGCATTTCGGAGAACGCCAAAGTTATTCAGATGCCGATCCTCGTTGGCAATGATATAATCCAGCACGATCATTCGATCAAGAAAGGGCACAACGTCCCTGATGCCAAGAGCTGTACAGCAATTTACAAAGTGCTGATATATCGAAGTGCTGTTGCTGCGTTTCTGTGACTGGATGATACGCCATGCCGGGATAAGCTCGGTATTATCATCAACAAAGTCCTCACACACTGAATAGGGAGCTCCCTTGTTCCATATGATCGTATAAGACACATGGGGAATGCCCAGCCGTTCCATGATCCCCGTTGCGATTACCTCGTTAAAGGGCTGCTGACGGAACGGATTGGAACCGCCTTTGATGAGACAGCGCTTTCCGTCTATGATTTTCCATCTCTTTTTCAGATTCCCATCCGAAGTGTTGTCCGGGGACGTGAAATTTATAGGATTCGCTTTTTTCTTTATTCCGAACAGGACATCGCCGATATCCTCAGAAAAATCGTGATGGAAAAAGTTGACAGCGTCCCATGTGAGGTTCGATCCGTCGGGGCGAATCCAATACTGATCCGACAGGCTCAG
>CAZLZX010000167.1:0-5821 GCA_964564095.1 uncultured Eubacterium sp.
TTTTGCGCCTTTTGCAACCGGGCACATCAATTCTACTTCTTTGGAATAAATCATTTATAGAACTCCTTTCTCTCACATTGTTATTATTTTAACATAGCCCTATTTTCGCACACTTTTCTGTTTTCGTAAAGAGCTTTTACATAAATATTATACCGAAATTTACCACAAAATACCATTGCTATTTGTCGTTTTTTACAACAATCTCATTTCGGTTCTTATAGATCGAATTTGCAGGTACCGCACCATAGATAATGGATATACGTTTGAATTTGGTGATCACGGTTCCCGGATTTAACACACTGTTGCATCCTACTTCCACTTCATTTCCCAACATAGCTCCGATTTTTTTTCGTCCTGTAGGAATTTCCTCTTTGCCATCTCTTACTACCAC
The DNA here is from genome assembly GCA_964564095.1 of uncultured Eubacterium sp. Classification (GTDB taxonomy): domain Bacteria; phylum Bacillota; class Clostridia; order Lachnospirales; family Lachnospiraceae; genus Brotonthovivens. The sequence goes on from CAZLZX010000167.1 coordinate 392, forward strand.
CAATGTTTTATCCGACTTCACATTAGATGTGATAGACCCAGCGCCCATATGCGCCTTATATCCCAAAATAGAATCGCCTACATAGTTATAATGCGGTACCTGAACCTTATCGGACAAAATCACATTTTTAAGCTCTGTGGAGTTGCCGACTACGGCTCCTTTTCCCACGATTGCCGAACCTCTGATAAATGCACAATGGCGCACTTCTGCTTCCTCATCAATGATCAGCGGGCTTCCAAGATGAGCTGTCGGCGCTACCACAGCAGATTTTGCTACCCATACATTCTCTTTTACCTGATCATATTTCTCCGGATCTAATGTGGCTCCAAGCTTTTTAATATAGTCCGAGATACCGTCTAACAGTTCCCACGGATATTCTACTGTCGCTAAATAATCTGCGGCGATCGTTTTTGTCAAATCATACATATTTTTAATCTTACACTGTTCCATATTACATTCTCCTTCTAAATAAAACATATTTTCTTAATCTTTTCATGCCTTAATCTTTCAAACCCTAATCTTTCAAACCTTATTCTTTCATGCCTTAATTTTTAAACCTTGATCTTTCAAAATATAACTTTCCCAATCTATCTGCATAAAACTTACTTGCCAGCTTCCGTATCTACCTTTTCTTTTCCTGAGGCCTTCTTTTTACCGGTGCTCCTTTTGGCGCCCTTATCTGCGGAAGATGCTTTCCTGTAATGGATAGCCGCAGCCTTAAAAGCGCTGTTTAACATACTCTGATTGCGAAGTCCTAAGACGCCGCTCGTTCTGGACTTAATGAAGTTTTCAAGCTTATCCATATATTCCTGAGGGGTAATGCTTCCCTCTGCCACATAGTTCAGACCTTTTTCCCAGCTGGCGGTAAGTTCGGGATTCAACAAAGACCGGATGGACGCATTAACCACATCAAAGATCATCTCTCCCTGCAGTGTAGGCGTAATGATCTGCGTCTTTTTATTCAGATCCAGATACTTATTGTTTACCAATTTCTTCAGTATCTCTGCTCTGGTAGCACTAGTTCCGATGCCGGAGCCTTTGATCTGCGCACGCAGCTCCTCATCCTCGATAAGCTGTCCCGCATTTTCCATAGCAAGGATCATAGAGCCGGAATTATATCGCTTCGGCGGGGATGTCTCCCCTTCCTTAATGGCAAGCTCCAGTACAGGCAAAACAGCGCCCTTTTTCAACGCCATAACTCTCTCAAGCATATCTGCATCGCAAAGCTTATCGCTGGTCTCTCCGCCGGCATTTTCATTGTTCTTTATCTCATCATCCGCTGATGCGTTGGGTTTCTCCGACGGATTCCCCGCTGCCTCCACAGGCTTTTTCTTCCGGAAAGAATAATTCATTACCTTTAAATATCCCGGCCCTGCCAGCACTTTCAATGAAGCAAAGAATGATTCGCTTTCCATCTTTGTAGTAAGCGATACCTTTTGATATACCGCCTGGGGATAAAAAATGGCAAGGAAACGGCGCACTATGACCTCATATACCTTTACTGAAAGAGGATTCAAAGCACGTATGGCGCTGATCCCCTGTCCAGTGGGTATGATAGCATAATGATCTGTGATCATCTTATCATTGACATACCTTGTTTTGGAAATGCCCTTCCAGGTTCCCTGTTCCAGCGTTTCCTCTGCAAAAGCCTTCACAGATGGAATCTGCTGCAGACCTCTGATATTTTTATGTATTTCCTTAGCGACAGCCGTAGAAAGCACTCTGGCATCCGTTCGGGGATAGGTAACAAGCTTTTTCTCATACAGTTCCTGAACCACACGCAGAGTTTCATCCGGACTGATTTTAAACAGTTTGGAACAGTCATTCTGTAGCTCTGCCAGGTTGTATAAAAGGGGCGGATTCTTCCTTTCCTTCTTTTTCTCTATTCCGGTAACAATCGCCGTCATAGGCTGAACCGCACTCAAATATGCAATCAGTGCTTCGGCATCCTTTTTTTCTTTAAAACCGTTTTCTTTATAAAGCTTCGGCGACTGGAAATACCTGGAACCCTCTGCCGCCTTCCATTCTCCCTCAAGCTTCATACCGTCAAGATCCATAGTGTTTAATACTCTGTAGAAAGGTGTTTTTACAAATTCACGGATCTCCCGCTCCCGGCGGACGACCATGCCGAGAACGCAGGTCATGACACGCCCCACCGATACCACCGCATATTTCTTATTTAAGAATGCAGCGATTGTATTCCCGTATTTCAAGGTCAGAAGCCTGGAAAAATTAATTCCCATAAGATAATCTTCTTTTGCCCGCAGATAGGCGGACTCGGAAAGATTATCATACTCAGAAAGATCCTTTGCCTCCCGGATGCCCCGGAGAATCTCTTCCTCCGTCTGGGAATCGATCCATACTCTGCGGCGATCTTTGCCCTTTACATTGGCCATCTGCTCCACAAGACGGTAAATATATTCTCCTTCCCGTCCGGAGTCGGTACAGACATAGATCCTCTCTACATCAGATCGGTTCAGCAGCTTGGAGACAATATCAAACTGTTTCTTTACTCCCGGAATGACCTCATATTTAAACTCCCGAGGCAAAAACGGCAGTGTGGCAAGGCTCCACTTTTTATACTTTTCATCATACACTTCCGGATAACTCATGGTTACCAAGTGTCCCACACACCAGGTCACTACTGCATTCTCGGACTCCATGTATCCGTCATAAGACTTCATATTTTCCTGCAAGGCTTTGCCAAACTCTCTGGCAACACTTGGCTTTTCTGCTATATATAATGATTTCGACATAAATACTCCTCTTAATCATTGTGCCCGCCTACCAGCCACAACACAATATCATTATGATAACAAAAAAGCTGAAACAAAACAATACCATCCCTTCCGGCTTTTAGACAGAAAAGCATCTCTGAACACAATTTCTGATTTCATTGCCAGAATATTATATGCTCACGTCAAAGCAATTACCATAAATGAAAAAACGGTATGGCAACGACCATTACGGGTTACCATACCGACTTTTATTGATAAACTTAGACTACAAGGAAGAATTTTACAAGGAATATAGCTGAAATAACATACGTCAGCACGGATACTTCCTTTGCTTTTCCTGTAAACACTTTAATAACTGTATAGCAGATCATACCAAGACCAATGCCATGTCCGATAGAGCCGCTCAGAGGCATCATGATGAGCATGATCGCAACCGGAACTAACTGACAGATATCTCCAAAATCTACTTTCTTTAAACCGCTTATCATCAAAATTCCAACATAGATCAAAGCAGCTCCTGTAGCCGCCGAAGGAATAATAGCTGCAATCGGAGATATAAAGATGCAGGCAAAGAACAATACGCCGGTGGTCAAAGCAGTCAGACCAGTACGTCCTCCTGACTCTACTCCGGAAGAAGACTCGACAAATGTGGTAACTGTAGAAGTACCTGTAGCGGAACCAACAACCGTACCAATCGCATCTGCAAGCAAAGCCTCTTTCATCTTCGGCATTTTTCCATCTTCATCCAGCATATTTGCACGGGATGCAGTACCAACTAAAGTACCGATCGTGTCAAACATATCAATGATACAGAACGTAATGACCAGTGTGATTGCAGTAAACCAGCCTATGGATGCCAAATTCGCAAAATCAAACTTAAATAATGTGGTCTGTGCCATGTCTCCGAATGCCGGCAGGAAAGACGCCCCATTCAAAGAAGCAAACGGATTTGCACCCAAAACGGCAAAATCTCCGATCCAATATACGGCACAGGCAATCAACATACCTAAAATAACTGCCGCCTTCACACCCTTCTGTGCAAGAATGATGATCGCAAACAGACCAACCAGCAGGGTAACTACCGTCAAGACCATCTCTGCGTAGTTTCCACCGCCGGCTACCATGCTTGTCTTTAATAAAGACGGAGTCAGGGAGCCGAAAAAGCCTGTCATTACATCCCAACTTCCTTCTGCACCGTAAACGCTTGTACCGAAACCTACCTTTAAAAGCAACATTCCGATAGCCGGCGAGATGCCGAGACGGATTCCCATTGGAATCGCTTCCACGATCTTCTCACGCACGTTCAGCAGGGAAAGGGCGACAAACACAATACCCTCTACCAAAATAATGCAAAGCGCCGTCTGAAAGCCTACAAGATAGGTAGTTCCCGTCATTGTAGCAATATTAGCGGCAACTACAGCGAAGAAACTGTTCAATCCCAAACCGGGAGCAAGTCCAAATGGCTTGTTTGCCAAAAAGGCCATAAAGAACATCGCAATCGCTGACGCAATACAGGTAGCAAGGAATACGCCGTTCCACAATGCCTGCTCCTGTCCTCCTGCAAGAATATTCGGATTCAGGGCAATGATATACGCCATTGTCATAAAGGTAGTAATACCAGCTACAATCTCGGTACGTATTGTCGTACCATTCTCTTTGAGTTTAAATATTTTCTCCATGATCTCCTCCGTATGTTTGATATTTAAAGCTTACCATGAGAAGGGAAAAATTTCTATCTATTTATAAACTTTTTCTAAATTTCTTTACATTTTATTTATAAATGTATCACTATTTATTCCATCCATCATAGAAAACCTTACCCAACAAAACAAAAAATCCCGGTAGTGTCTTGGCTGATATACCCAAGACATTACCGAGATATTCCTTTTTTGTCTATTTACAACTATAAAGCTTATTTTTTAGTGATATAACCCTGTGCTTTCAAAAGCTCCGCACAAAGTACCGCACCGCCTGCTGCACCACGAACCGTATTATGGGAAAGACCTACGAATTTCCAGTCATATACCGTATCCTCACGGAGACGGCCTACACTGACGCCCATACCGTTTTCGTAATTAACATCCAACTGAACCTGCGGACGGTTATCCTCTTCCATATACTGAATAAACTGCTTTGGTGCGCTTGGAAGTCCAAGCTCCTGCGGAATACCGCTGAAGTTTGCCAGTTTTTCAAGCAGCTGCTCTTTTGTAGGTTTTTTGCGGAATTTTACAAAAACTGCTGCTGTATGTCCGTTTAATACCGGAACACGGATACACTGGCACGTGATAACCGGAGATGCAGCCGGCACGATCACACCCTGCTCGTCATCAATTTCGCCCCAGAGACGAAGGGGCTCTTTCTCAGATTTCTCTTCTTCTCCGCCAATGTATGGGATAATATTTTCAACCATTTCCGGCCAGTCTTTGAATGTCTTGCCTGCACCGGAGATTGCCTGATATGTGGTGGCAACTACTTCATATGGCTCAAACTCTTTCCATGCCGTAAGAACCGGAGCATAGGACTGAATGGAGCAGTTTGGTTTTACTGCTACAAATCCGTGTGTTGTATCAAGTCTCTTCTTCTGATATTTGATTACTTCCATATGCTGCGGATTGATCTCCGGCACTACCATTGGTACATCCGGTGTCCATCTGTGAGCGCTGTTGTTGGAAACAACCGGTGTCTCGGTTTT
>CAZLZX010000168.1:0-5783 GCA_964564095.1 uncultured Eubacterium sp.
AAGCTTTATTTCTTTTTAACTGTCCTGTTCCTGTTTTTTTGAAACGTTTAGCAGCAGATCTGCTTGTTTTCATTTTTGGCATTGTTGTTTCCTCCTTAAAAATAGTCTTAACGTTTTTCGGTCAGAACCATGCTCATGCTCCGGCCTTCAAGTTTTGGTGCCTTTTCCACTGATGCAATATCCTCCAGCTCCCGGGCAAAATCATCAAGGATATGTTTGCTGGTCTGCATATGCGCCATTTCTCTTCCACGGAAACGCAAGGTTACTTTTACTTTGTTTCCCTTTGAAATGAACTTTCTTGCCGCATTTATTTTGGTGTTCAAATCATTTGTGTCGATATTAGGAGATAATCTTACTTCCTTGATTTCAACGGTTTTCTGTTTCTTCCTGGCCTCTTTTTCTTTTCTGGCCATCTCATAACGGTACTTGCCGTAATCAATAATTTTGCACACAGGCGGTTTCGCAGTAGGAGCTATCTTCACAAGATCGAGCTCTGCTTCCTGTGCAAGTTTGTACGCCTCTCTGGATGACATGATCCCAAGCTGCTGTCCGTCAGCTCCGATCACACGTACTTCCTTATCTCTGATTTGTTCGTTAATCATTAAATCGCTAATGGTTTTGCACCTCCAAAATAAAAAAAGTGGATAGGCAGACTATCCACAATCAATCCAAACATTGAATGATATTTGAAATATGAACCATAGTCGCTCAATTGCGCTAAGGTGAGAGTGGATACTCTACTTTGTTTCTAACAACTCAATTAAATTAACACAATTTCCCTTCATCGTCAAGGGTTTTTCCAAATTAATTTCAAGATTTTTTCAGCCTTTACGAATTCTTCAAAATCGGTTACTATATATACGTTGAATATAGAAGAAACGAGGCTGCAAAGATGCAAAAATATATCGACTTACATGTGCACTCCACTGCTTCTGACGGCACCTGCTCCCCTGCTGAGCTGACAGCGCTTGCCATCGAACAGGGATTAGCTGCCTTCGCCCTGACCGACCATGACAGTATCGACGGTATCAAAGAGGCGCTTGAGGCAGCCCGTCAAACGGATCTGGAAGTGATACCGGGGGTGGAGCTTTCAACCGAATATCACGGAACAGAAATCCATGTGGTAGGGCTTTACATTGATGATCACAATGAACCATTTCAGGAACATTTAAAAAATTTCCAGGATTGCCGGGATAACCGCAATCTGAAAATGATAGAAAAACTGCGTGAAGAGGGTTTCTCCATCACGGCGGAGGAACTGTATGAAAAATTCGGCGACTGTGTATTGACCCGCGCTCACATTGCCAGACATCTCGCAGATACAAAGCAGGTCAAGGATCTGTCCGTCGTATTCGATCAATATATTGGAAACGGATGTAAATGCTATGTGGAACGCCCTAAGATCACACCGATGCACGCCGTTGAACTCATTCACAGCGCCGGAGGCACTGCGATTCTCGCACACCCCTGTCTCTATAAAATGAAACGCTCCGAGCTGCTCGATATGGTAAAACAGATGGCTGAGGCGGGACTTGACGGTATTGAAGCAATCTACTCCTGCAATCAGGGCTCTGACGAAAAGGACTTTACCGGGCTGGCAAATCAATATGGGATGCTCATTTCCGGCGGTTCCGACTTCCACGGCTCCAACAAACCATATATCAAACTCGGCAGCGGCAAAGGAAATCTGAAGATTCCTTATGAGATTCTGGAAAATATTAAAAGGCGAAGGGAATAACCCTTCGCCTTCCGCTTTTCTATTCTTTTATCGCCTGTATCAATTCCTTCGCATGCTCTACCGTACTCATATCCGGTTCCATAACATAAAGCTTCTGATTCATAGAATAGGTAGACGCAGATGTGCCTGTTCCATCCACACTGTAGGAGGATACGTTCCAGGAACCGCCGCCGGACAACTGATCTTTTACCAGCTCTGACAGCAGGCTATAGGGGATATCTGTTTCAAAGCTCCCCTGTACGCCATCCATAAACCCGGAAAAATCCTGCAATATCGCAAGAGACTGCATTTTTGAGATCACTCCCGTTATCACGGCCATCTGGTTTTTACCCCTCTGACGATCCCCTTCCGCAAATGCATAACGCTCTCTGGAAAAGGCAAGCGCCTGCTCTCCGTTGACCCGGTTCTCTCCGACAGTAAAATGATATCCGCCGGCATCAAATTCATAGTCTGAATTTACCGTGATACCTCCCAGGGCGTCAATCAACTGCTGAAATCCTGAGAAATTGATTCGAAAATAATAGTCTATATCGGTATCATACAGCATACTCAGCGTATCCATAGACACATCTACTCCATAAATACCGGCATGAGTCAGCTTGTCCTTCATACCGTCTGATATGGATAACGGAACATAATAGTCTCTCGGCGTGGATATAAGCTGAATCTGATGCGTATTTGTATTAATAACCGCCAGAATATTGACATCGCTTCGGCTCTTCGCGGAAATATCCCCTGCCACATCAATTCCGCTGATAAATACGGTAAAGACGCCATCCTGCGCAGCATCTTCCTCACGTTCTTTCGCAATCATCGTCTTCCACTGATAAGAATCTATTTCCCGAATCTCCTCTTTAAAGGATTCGTATCCTTCTGTTTCCGATATCACATCCACAAACGCTTCATTTAGCAGGATTGCGCCGCATTGACCGTCGAGAAGTCCCTGAGCCAGAGCTGCCGCATCATCATATTCCTCTGTAAGAATCTCCGTCTCCAGCTGATCGTTGATCTGAGTGATTGCGTTGTTCGTATCTTTTCTGCCCTGCTTAGCCAGAATACCAAACTCATAATCCGCCGCATCATTCATCGTCTGCGCCGGATCGTCCTCTAATACATAAACGCCCAGGCTGGTTACCTCATACTCCACCGCAGTGATCCCCTGTAAAATATTGCTGATGCGAAACAGGAAAATATTACCAACGCACAATACGAAAGAAATCACGATCGACAATATCAGTCCCACATAAAATCGGGCTTTTTTCTTTGCCTTGCCCATCAAAAGTCTGCAAAAAACAAGAAAGACAATGAGCGCGACCGCCAATACAATCACAAACATGTCCGGCAATACATTTGCCCGATAGATCAAAAATATAAACAGCGCAGACAGCGCCAACTGTATCAACGACATTACCAGTCCTGCCTTACCCGGTTTTGATAGTTTCCATCTTCTGCCATTTTTCCCGGCATCAGGTCTCTTTTTTTGCTTCTCTCTCATCACAAATCCTCTCTGTTATTGTATCATAAACCGACGCTTCTGTTTTACCGGCTGTATATCGCGCTGGATTACCGGTTTTCCCTGCAGTATGCGTTTTGGATTGTCATACAGCAGGATGTCCGCCATTTCATCACAGGTTCTGGCTCGGATGTATCTGCGAACATCCCGCATATCCGGCGATCTCCATTGCGTGCCGTGACAGTCGCTTGCCAGACAGGTAATCAGCTCATGTTCCAATAAGATCACGGCAGTCTGTTCCTCCCGTCTGCCGAACTCGCCCAGAAAGCTTCCCTTATTTATCTGGGTAAGCGCTCCCCGCATGATCCATTCGTATGCCAGATTGGGTGTATCCTGCACGCAGTAATATCTCTCCGGATGGGCCAAGACCGGAATCCCTCCCGCATCAAATACCATATAAAGCGCGTCCGTAATTTCATCCGGATGCATATCAAAAGGAAACTCGATCAAATAATGTCCGGAACGGTTCAGGGAAATCAATCTGCGTTCTCCTATCAGCTTTTTAATATCCCCCACTCCGTAAATTTCCATTCCTCTGGCTATTTTCAACGGTATTTTCTCCCGCTCCAGTTCTTTGCGAAATTGCAAAAATATCCGCTTACGCTCTCCCGAATCCTCATAATTTTCATAATATCCCCGTATATTGCAATGAGGAGTGGCTGCGATAACCTGTGTGCCGGATTCCGCAGCCAGATATGCCATTTCCAGAGACTCTTCCATACTGTCCGAACCGTCATCCAATCCGGGTAAAATATGTGCATGAATATCTATCATAACTGCTTCCTACTATTATCATGCTGAATCTTTTCTGATATTTCATGTTTCATTTTGGTCAGTTTTGAAAAAGACCAGTTCCTGAGGGAACTGGCCTCTTATTCCATTTATTTATTGCTGCTAGCTTTTTATTTTAACGTTGCCTGTCAGCGTCCAAACAATTTTCCAAAGATAGTTTTAACCGTATTTGCTATCTTCTGGAAAATATTCGTTGGCTCCGGCGCTGCTACATTTTCAGATGCAGTAAACGTGACTGTGTCACTGCTTCCATAAACAACGTCAACATCTGTGTATGCTGTGTCATTCAGGCTATATCCGTCGGCAACCAATGATTCAGCCGCTTCCTGAATCTCATCAGCAGTAAATGTAGCTGTCTCGCCGGCAATGCCGTTCTTGGTCAGAACGGTTGCTGCATCCCCTACCTGAACGGTCAGGGAGGCGTCTGCGTAGGTCACTTCCGGTTCGGTTGGTTCAGCAACTCCCAGAGAAACCAAGGCATCTTCAAAATCTGATTCTGTCAGTTCGGCAAATGCTGCATTCGGATCATCACAGATTTTCAGTTTGGTAATGGACAACACATTGTCCCCGGTATTAGTAATAGTAATCGTTTGTTGTCCGGTTTTGTTCTCACTAATGGTATAGAACATGTCCGTGCTGGAAGAAATCGCTTTTTCTTCCCTGTTAATCGTATACGTTGTCTGACCAGACGGCGCTTTTAAACCGATCTGAACAATACGATTCGTCTCGATTTTAAATACTAAAGCCTGACCGTTAGCCAGATAAAGCTCGTTTTTCGGTCCTTCCTGCAACTGCGTTTGCGCATCCGTCGAATCATATGTCTCTGCATAGCTCAAAACAACTGCATTTTCAATCTTACCATCCGTTTTCTCATAAACCTGCGCATATACTGCGGCGGAATCTGCTCCTTCGTTTACATCCAGTGCTAATACCGCATCGCGCATCTCAAAGTAAGATGGATTTTCCTCGAGATCCTTTGTATATGCTTCATTCATTGCCTCATCACTTAATGTGCCGTATACCCGGAACCCATCTAAATTGACGGTTCCTTTCACAACATATACTTTTTCTGTATAAGCGCCATGTGTCAAACCAGTAACAGAAACAATCGGTGTATTACAGGCTCCATCAGAGACAGTACTTCCATATGCTCCTGTTGCCGTAGTGTTTACAGATGCCAGTTTTACCATTCGTCCCTCATCATTACGGATCTGTACTGTTACAGCTCCTTCTGTACTGGAGCAATTTGCATAGGTTTCTACACCTGTACCGGTAAATGCAAAGGTTGCATTGGCGCCGTTCTCAGAGCTGGTTGCCTGTGTGTCGTTAGATGCTTTGGCTTCACTTGCATACTTGCTATCGTATCCATAGTTATTCGTCTTATAGCCTACAACTTCTGTTGCCTGTGTGCCAGTACCTTTACTTGCATTCCCTGACCAGTTATCTTCTGAATAAGAAGCAAATCCTTCTTCATAGTATACGGTGGTTGCAGGATAAACTTTAAAGGTATATGTACTGCCTGCTGTATTTGTCAGCGTAACTGTATCTATGTCTCTCAAAACAGTGTTCGGCGTATAGGTTATTATATTATTGTCTACAGTAACCGTACCATACTCTGCTGTACCTCTTGACAGATGATATCGTCCATGCGCATCCGCGTCACTATAATCGATTGTTACCGGCAAACCAAAGTCAATGACAATATCTTTCGGTGTGAATGTCGGTGCAGAAATCTTTGCC
>CAZLZX010000169.1:0-5720 GCA_964564095.1 uncultured Eubacterium sp.
AGGAATGTCTCAAATGGAATATCAAATCCCTCTTTGATAAGATTTGCGCCGCATACCGGGCACACTTTGTCCGGCATGTCACATCCTGCTTTGCCGGAATAGCTCTTTACTTCCTCAGAATCAAAATCTACATAGTGACATTTGTTGCAGATATAATGAGGACTCAGCGGATTTACTTCTGTAATTCCAGCCATCGTCGCTACGAAGGAGGAGCCTACGGATCCTCTGGAGCCAACCAGATAACCATCCTCATTGGATTTCCACACCAGCTTCTGAGCAATAATATACATAACGGCAAAGCCATTGGATATGATAGAGTTCAGCTCCCTCTCCAATCGTTCCGTTACGATCTCAGGCAAATTCTCTCCATAGATCTCATGTGCCTTCGTATAACAGATATCCCTAAGGGTCTGATCGGAGTTTTCAATGACCGGCGGGCATTTGTCCGGACGAACCGGCGCAATCTTTTCACACATATCAGCGATCTTATTTGTATTTGTAATAACGATTTCTTCTGCTTTTTCACTTCCCAGATACTCGAACTCCTTCAGCATCTCCTCGGTGGTACGAAGGTAAAGAGGCGCCTGATTGTCCGCATCTTTGAACCCCTTGCCCGCCATAATGATACGTCGGTATACCTCATCCTCCGGATCGAGAAAGTGGACATCACAGGTGGCCACAACCGGCTTTTTGAACTCTTCTCCCAACTGCACGATCCTGCGGTTAATATCTTTAATATCATCCCAGGACTGCACCGGCTCTTTGTCGCTGTGAAGCATAAACTCATTGTTCCCGAGAGGCTGTATTTCCAGATAATCATAAAATTTAACGATTCTGGCAATTTCTTCCTCGGACTGTCCGCGCAGCAGCGCCCGGTAAAGCTCCCCTGCCTCACAGGCCGACCCAAGGATCAGTCCTTCTCTGTATTTTTGCAGCTCACTCTTCGGTATTCTGGGACGTCTGCTATAGTATTTAATATGAGACATGGAAACCAGACGATAGAGATTTACCCGGCCAATATCATTGGCTGCCAAAATAATGGCGTGATAGGTGGTAAGCTTCTTGATCGTTTCCGCATCCATATCACTGAAATCATTGAGCTTGTCAAGGTCATCGATACCGCGTTCCAGCAGCATTTTCATCAGCTTCAACATGATCTCTGCGGTACATCCCGCATCATCCACTGCCCGATGATGATGAGCCAGAGACACATTCAACGCCTTTGCCACGGTGTCCAGTTTAAACCGGTTCAGACCTGGCAAAAGCGCCCGGGACAGTGCCACGGTATCCACCACTGTCTTTTCACATTCCAAACCTAACCGCTGACAATTTTTGCTGATAAAGCTCATGTCAAAGTCCGCATTGTGGGCCACCATGACGGCTCCCTGGCAAAACTCCATAAATTTCGGTAAGATATCCTCTATTACCGGGGCATCTAATACCATTTCGTCATTGATACTTGTAAGCTGCTCGATCTCATAGGGAATCGGCACCTGGGGATTGACGAAGGTACTGAATTTGTCCACGATCTCCCTATTCTGCACCTTGACCGCACCGATCTCTATGATCCGGTCTTTTACCGGACTAAAGCCCGTAGTCTCAAGGTCAAATACTACATACGTATCGTCAAGTGTCTGACCCTGGGGATGTTCTACCAGTCCTTTCGAGTCATCCACCAAATAGGCTTCCACTCCATAGATGATCTTAAAATCCGGATTTTTCACTTTCGCATGATTCGCCTCGGGAAATGCCTGCACTGCTCCATGATCCGTAATGGCAATGGCTTTATGTCCCCAGGCATCTGCTCTTGCAATAATATCCTGTACATCGGACACCCCATCCATATCACTCATTTTCGTATGACAATGAAGCTCTACACGTTTTACCGGACTGTTATCCATCCTTGCCACAGTAAAATCAGGTATTTTCTTAATACCGGAAACAGAACCGATCGTCAGATCGCTGTCATACTTATCAATGGCAGTAACGCCCTTTAACTTCACAAAAGTTCCAACCTTAAGATTTGGTACGATTTCCTCCAGATATTCATTTTTACAGAACATCTTTACCATGATCGTATCCGTAAAATCAGATACGGAAAACATAATGATCGTCTTTTCATTTCGGATCTCTCTGGATTCGTAGGACATGATCTTACCGCGAATACATACCTCTCCCATTTCGCCTAAGATCTGCTCAATCTTAATCGTCTCTTCCTCAAAATCTCTTCCATAGATCACATCCGGATTATCCGAACGTCTGAAAGAGCCTCTGTCACGGAAATCACGCTTACTATTAAAATCCTTCTTTCCGCTCTGCTTGAATCCGCCTTTGGCATCCGATTGTTTCCCACCGGAACCATTTCTTGCGGAATCGCTTTTATCCAAAACCGTTCCGCCAGATCCTTCCGTCGATTTATTCTTATCAGCTTTCCGTAAATCTTTTCCCGTCTGCTTTACGATGCTTGCCACCCGGTTCTGAATCAGGATCTCAGCATTTTTCTGAAACTTATTTTCCTTTTCTTCATAATAAGAAAAATTCAGTTTTACTTTCATGCCGCATCGGCCGCAAAAGATTTTTTCCAAAATCTCATACAGGTCATTCTCCCGTTGACGGGCAACCAGAGTATCTTTTAATGAAATATCTATGGTTCCCTCATCCGGAAACGTAACCTTCGCCGTGCGGAGCATATCATATTCCAACATACTGTAGGAGCGAAACTCCTCCAAAATACTTTTCCAATATACGTTATACAGGTTTCTCGGTGTGTACTGCTCTGATAGCTGAAACTTTTCCATCAGCTTGATCTTGACTGCCTTATCGGGAAAATATTGCTGCTTGATCTCCTTTTCCACAGCAAATATTTTATCCTTGGTAATCAGTCTTTGACCAAAAATATAAATACGGAGCATTTCCTTGCTCTGCACTCTGCCTACCCGGACAATATTCACATCCGAAAACATTCCCTTTAAATCATCATTCAGTTTTAATTCCGAAAATACTTCAAAAAATGCCGTTGACATATTCTTATTTCTCCCAATGAAGCAGTTCCTCTCTCAGCGCCGGCAGCAGCTGGTCTTCGGGTACTTTTTTTATAATCTCTCCGTGCTTGATCAATAATCCTTCCCCGATACCGCCTGCGATTCCGATATCCGCCTCTTTTGCCTCGCCGGGACCATTAACCACACAGCCCATAACAGCCACTTTCACATCCAATGGAATATCTGCCACCATATTTTCCACCTGATTTGCCAAACCGATCAGATCGATCTGCGTTCTTCCGCAGGTCGGACAGGAAACCACCTCGACGCCCCCTCTGCGAAGTCCCAGGGTCTTTAAAATCAGCTTTGCAGATTTAATCTCTTCCAATGGATCTCCTGTCAAAGATACACGGATCGTATCTCCAATTCCCTGATGCAGAATCAGCCCCAGCCCAACAGCAGATTTGATATTTCCGCTGATAATAGTTCCTGCTTCGGTAATCCCTACATGTAATGGATAATCCGTCTGCCGGGCGATCAGTTCATGTGCTTTTACACACATGAGAACATCTGATGACTTGATACTGATTACCAGATTTTCATAGCCAAAGGATTCTATCATATGCACTTTATCAAGAGCGCTTTCCACAATGCCCTCTGCTGTCACACCGTGATACTTCTCTACCAGCTCTTTTTCCAGAGATCCGCTGTTCACACCTACTCGGATCGGAATATTCCGTCTGGCAGCAGCCTCGATCACAGCCTGAATCCGTTCTCCGGAACCAATATTTCCAGGATTGATACGAATCTTATCTGCGCCATGCTCCATAGCCGCTATAGCCAACCGATAGTCAAAATGAATATCCGCCACCAGAGGTATGGCAATCTGCGCTTTGATCTCCTCCAATGCCTGAGCTGCTTCCATCGTAGGAACCGCACAGCGGATAATGTCACAGCCTGCCGCTGCCAGACGGTTGATCTGCTCCACGGTAGCCTTAATATCTTCTGTTTTTGTATTTGTCATTGACTGAATGAGGATAGGATTTCCACCCCCGATCAGACGATTTCCAATTTTAACTGTTTTCGTTTTATTCATAATATTATCTCACAATAAAAGCTTTTCCATCCAGCACATACTTGCTAAATGCAAGTAAAATGTAATCCATATATCTGCTTAACACATGTATCTTACGTCATTCATCATGATCTAAAACAATTTTCTCACATCGTTCATCATGATCAGAATCATAAATGCCAGCAGGCACATAAGCCCGATAAAATGAACCATGCCTTCCCTGTTTGGATTGACCTTCTTCCCCCGGATCAGCTCGATCACAAGAAACACCAAACGTCCTCCGTCCAGCGCCGGAATCGGCAGTAAATTCATGACTCCCAGGTTGGCAGATAACAGAATCGCTATATTCAGCAAATTCAAAAATACATAATAAGCCCCGTCCGCCAGACTCTGATCATATACATCCGCCACAGTAGTGACGATACCCACCGGTCCCGCCATATCGTTGACACTGACCTGTCCCGTAACCAGCATCTTCAGGCTGTTTACGGTATACCATATCCAGTATTTCATCTCCATAGCGCCGTACTTTAAGGTTCCGGGCGCTCCGGCCTTCGTATATTCGGATGCCCCATAGATTCCTACCAGATATCTTCCCTGTTCCTCATCATACTTAGGAACCAGTACCGTCTCGTATATCTGTCCGTCACGTTCATAAGTAACCTCAATGGTTTCTCCGGGATGAAACATGGTATATCCACTGATTTCCTGAGAAAAATGGATATTTTTATGACCCATTTTGACGATTTTATCTCCTGCCTGCATTCCCGCTTCTTCCGCAGCATATCCCTCCATGACATCACTTATGACCGGCTGCATATATCCATGACAGCCAATCAGGATCGCTGAAAAAATAAATGCCATCAGAAAATTAAACAGCGGTCCGGCCGCCACCACACTAATACGGGCCAAAGGCGATTTACTGTTGAAAGAACGACTGTCATTGCTCTCCCCATCTTCTCCTTCCATCATGCAGGCTCCGCCAAAAGGAAACAGCTTAATAGAATATTTCGTTTCTCCCTTTGTAAAGCCTACAATCGTCGGTCCCAGACCAAGACAAAACTCGTTGACCCTGATCCCGTTTTTTTTCGCCAGAAGAAAATGTCCCCATTCATGAAACAAAATAATAACACTGAAAAGGATGATCGCAATAATAAACTTCAACTTACCACCTGCTCTCTATAAATTCATAAGCAGCTTTTTCTGTCTCCAAAATCTGATCTACATCAGGATCACTGATAAACCTGCAGTTTTCCATACACTGACCGATGATTTCCGGAATTTCCAAAAAACGTATCTTTCGTTCTAAAAATCTGGCAACCGCCAGTTCATTTGCCGCATTGAAGGCTGTCGGCACATTTCCGCCCCGTCTCATAGCTTCAAACGCCAGTTTCAAGCCGGTAAATGTATCAAGATCCGGCTCCTCAAATGTAAGTTTTGCCAAATCATAAAAATCCAATCGTTTTCCACTCAAATGCCGACGTTCCGGATAATATAACGCATACTGAATCGGTAAACGCATATCCGGAGTACCAAGCTGTGCAATTACCGCACCGTCCTCATACTGAACCATAGAATGGATCACACTCTGGGGATGAACTACCACCTGTATCCGGTCCAGTTCCGTGCCAAACAGCCACTTTGCCTCCATCACCTCAAGCCCT
>CAZLZX010000170.1:0-2290 GCA_964564095.1 uncultured Eubacterium sp.
ACCGCGTATATGGCGCTCGGATTTGTTTACATCAAGAACTTTTCTGGCATCCCCCGCCAGAGACGGATTGATCTGTTTTAAACGTTCTGTCACATCCTTATGTACCGTACTTTTGCTGACTCCAAATTTCTTTGCCGTCTGGCGCACGGTTGCATTGTTCTCTATGATGTATTTTGCGATTTCCATCGCGCGCTCTTCGATATAACTTTTCAAAATAAATCCCCGCAAACACTGTTTTTACAATGTATGCAAGTATTTTTAAAAGTATACTTATTTTACAATTTGCGAAAAAGAGATAATGCCACGCAAAAAATCTGGTTGATGAAAGCTTCCTTTAACCAACCAGATTCTCGTTCTTACAAATCCCTCTCCTGCTTCTTCTTCAACAGCGCAGCCGTATCAATTACTCCCTGATCTTTATTACCGCTGCGTTTCTTCTTCCCTGAGTTTTTCTCTACTCTGTCTGAACTGTTCCTGCTTTGTGTTTCATTAGCAGAACCGAAAGCGCTGCCGGATCTACTTTGCTGTTTATCTGCTTGAGCATAGGAATAAGCCTCCCCTTGTGCATTACTCGAAGCTTTTTCGTTCACGCTTACCGAATCATTTTTTGTCTGCCCAGTGCCTTTTCGGGTTTTTACGCTCCCGGCAGTATTCCGGATCTTTACAGCTTCTTCTCGCCTTTCTTCCCTTGCATTGCGTACCTTTAATTTCATCCAAAGCACAGCATTTCCCGCAAGTGCAAGCCAATCCAAATGAAGTCTACGCACCACAATATCCAACGCAAAAAGCAAGACCGCCAAAACCAGCAATACCTGGGTAATATCTCTTTTTGATACGGCTCCCTCAAGCTCTGTATCAAAGACTTCCCCCGGCTCCGTTATATACCTGCCTCCGGTTTGATTCACAAATCCGTCCAGGTTGTTGCTGACCTCTGCAAATCGGTATTCCTTTGAATACTGCAAAGCCGCAGCGGTATTTACATTTTTGACAATTTCCTCCCCGTTCTGTTTGCGGACATTGATACTATAAACGCCGATCTCATCCGCATCTACTTCCGCCCGATACTTACCCGGAGAAACAGCTCGCAACGTTACCTTTTGCTGCGTTCCATTTTCATCCGTCAGCACTGCTTCTATACCTGTGTCAGTGGTATACTCTTCTGTCTCATATTCCAGAATGATGGAGGAGCCCTCCTGTGTCACATTCAGCACATCGCTCCCCAGATCAGAATCTGAGATTGTCCAGTCAATGATATTGCGCCACAAAGCGGCATAGTTATCCCATCCTGCAAAATTTCCTGTCCATTCGTTCGTGCCATCACTGTTCCATGCCACACTTCTTCCCAAACCGTACTGCCATACTGTCAGGATCGGATCTTCCCGATCTGATTCCAACAAAACAGTAGATGAAGACTTTGGTGTAGCCGCTATATAACCGAGCAGGCTTGGACTTCCCTCGTCAAAAATATCTTCAAGGATCTCATGAGAATTTACAATCGTTGGAACAAATTCCTCATTGATCAGATAGCTTTTCGATGATAAATAAACTTCCTGAGCGAAAATACGGGGCAAGGATGTTCCCGCATCAGAATAATAATATCTTCCTCCGCCTTCTTCCGCCAGCCATTTTAACGTACTGCTGTCCGCACCCGTACCAACTGCCACCGTAGAAAGTGTAATGCCATATTCTCCCATCTCCTGCAGCACATCATCATATTCATGAAATCCATCCTGCCCATCAGTCAGAAGAATAATATGCTTTAACGTAGCATCCGAATCCCTCAGTTTAGATACTGCTTCCGCTAAAGCCGGATAAATGCTGGTACCGCCATTTGCCTGAATCCCGGAAATTTTAGCTGTGATCTCATCCGTATCGGCAGCAAGCTGCAGCGGAACAGACCATGTATAGGTATCATCAAAAGCAAGCACACCCACCTCGTCGATATCCCTCAGCGAATCCAATGCATTGACTGCTGCCTGTTTCGCAATGTCCATACAGGTAATATTGCTTCTGTCCGTGGACGGAGAGGACATACTGCCGGAATGGTCGATGACCATTGCCATGGCAAGCTTTGGAATCTCCTTTTCGCCTTCCAGGTCCATAGACACCGGAAGCACGGTCTCCAAGGCCGTATTTCTATAGTTGCCAAGAGCGTAGCTATTACTTCCCCCAATGGCGATCAGGCCCCCTGCATAGTCCTTCACATAAGTCTCCAGCACATCCAGAAAGCCTTCTCGCAGATCATCCGCATACACATCCAGCAGTACAATGGACTGATATTGGGTCATAT
>CAZLZX010000170.1:2300-5713 GCA_964564095.1 uncultured Eubacterium sp.
CGGATGGCGTCACCACATCATAATCATAATTGCAGGCATCCAGTATCTGGGAAAATGCCTCGCCTTTTCCGCTCTGCCCTTCCACTAACAGCAGCTTGGCCCTGGCCTCCACAGTAGTAAAAGCACTGTAAGTGTTGTTCGTGGTTATCGTATCCTTCTCCGCTTCTACGGTAACGCGATAACTCTTCAATCCGCCTTCGACCCCTTCATCGGAAAACAAAAGCTGATTATAACCTTTCTGTAAGACCACATCCTTCTGACCCTTCAATGTTCGTCCGGAATATAAGGTTACCGTAGCATTCCCGCTCTCAGTGGCATAAATTTCCACCTGTACCTGAAAAGTGTCGCCCTGACGGATCGTATCCGGAAGGGTAACATCACTTACATAGACTTCCTCCTGCACGGTACTGTCATAAGTCATGACCTTGAACTCTACATCGCTTCCTGCAAATGCGCTGACCGTATCTAAAACAGCTCCTTCATTTTCTGCACCATCCGTAAGAAGCACCAGCCTGCGGGCGCTGTCATCCGGAAACAGCGCCAGTGCCGTCTGCACCGCCTGCTCCAGATTGGTGGCAGTGGCGTTGACCTTTGACTGAAAAGAAGTAAATATTTTTTTATCACTGACAAACTGCTCGATCTGCGTATCGGAACCAAAAGCTACGATTCCGGCCTGATTCTTCTGCGGCATATCAGCTATCGCCTGTCGTATAAACTCTTCCTCCTGACCTTGTACCCCATTGGTACTGTCAGACAGATCCACAAGAAAAATTGTTGTCGTAACATCATTATTTTTATGAATGCTCACGCCAGACAACGCAAAAACCGCCAATGCAATGACCAGACAACGCAAAGCTGTCATTCCGATGCGTCGGCTGGGAGACCGGCTTCGCATATATTTTGCAATCCATATGATAAAACCCGCTGCGATCGGCAGCAGTATAAGCGCCCACGGACGCACAAATTCCAAATGCATGCGCTACTCCTTCTTAACTACATTCTCTTTATAAGCTTACGAGCCTTACATTACTTACGAATTTCCAAACCTGCGAAAACCATACACCCTTTACGTCCTCCTCACATAAACAACCCATTCTACTCCTATGAGAATCAGTAATATGATCAAGAACAGATTCCGAAGCTCCATCGCCCCGACACGTCCCGCACCTGCAGCACTGCCGTCCTCCGACACCATACTTTGTGCCGAATCTACCATGGATTCCGAACCGCTGGGAAACTGAACTGCAAACATCTGCTCTTTTTGCGTATCTCCCTGCTGCTGAGAAACCTGATACACCCCCGGCTGCTGTTTTTCCAGATAAGCTCCCGCTGACTCCTCAGCCGGAATCCTTTCCGTACTTCCGTCCGGGCATACTACGTCCAAATCCGATCCTCCGCTGCTTCCATGAATCAGGATGCTCTCTCCTGCCACATAAGAAGTTTTTTCTGTCAAAGAGCTGTCCAGCAAATAACCGGACAATTCCGACACCAAAATCGGAAATTCAGCCTGCAGTCCAAAATCTGTTTCGTGAAGATCAAATCCTAAAACAGCCATACGATGACCATTATAAATCCCATAAAAACCAGCCGCCTGATCGCCGGCCTGCAAAAATACAGTGCCCCAGGTCGGCACAGCATACACATCACTTTTATTGACCCCAAACGATGTATCCGCCGTATAGTTCGTCACATCACTGGATACAATGCTTAGCCTTGCCGCCTCTACACTTCCGGAAGACTGAAAAAGCTCTTCAGCTGTGCAGTGTAAAAACATATAATTTCCATTCTGCGGCAATACATCAGGAATCATTCCATCAAAAATATACAGATCATACCCCGCTGCTTCTGTCGTTTCAAATACGCCCAGATCCGATGTGCGGTAGATCTCTGTTCCCGGCAGATTCTCAAATGCCTTTTCCACAAACAGGTTGGATTTCGTAACCAAAAGTATCTGACTGGTATGCTCCTCCTCCAGAACACACCATGCCTCATTATCTCCGGCCAGAGCATCCGCTTCATTTAATTCTGCCCGAAGAGCCCTTGATGATGGAAGAACCTTCTCCGCATCCATTTCAAAATATACGGAAACCGTTTCTCCCGCCGGTATCTGCACATCTTTGATCTCTAACAGCTCTTCCTTGCCCTGTGCATCCAGTCCATAGAGATTGATTTCCCTGTGAAGCTCCTCGCCGCCATAATTCGTTGCCTGAACCAATACCAGCAATGTATTTTCTTTTACACTGTAACTGGCGCCATCCAGCGAACAATTTTCTACCTCGCTGTAAAAATTTTCTACCCGAGCTTCCAGATCTCCTTTGTCAAATACCGTATCCGTAAAAAATACGACCTGTGACTCCTCTGTCTGACTGACGCACGACTGCACCAGTCCTAGAGAATTGGAAAGATCTCCTGCCAGAGCAGTCTGCTCAATATCCTGAATCGTTTTTTTAGCCTCCGCTTTATCCTGGCTGTTTGAAAACTCAAGTACCGCCTGTTGATTGCCGCTGATCACATATATGGTACTTCCGTTTGCCAGACCGTCCACATATTCACAGGCAGCATCCTTCGCCGCTTCCAGACGGGTCTGCTCATCGTCATAAAGCGTCCCCATACTGGCACTGTTATCCACCACCAGCACCGTCAGCGTTTTTTCACTTCCCATGGTAGACAGCCATGGTCCCATAAGAGCGAAAATAAAAAGCAGGATCGTAATGATCTGCAGGATCAAAAGCAGATTATTGCGCAGCTTTTCCCATGGTCTGGTTGCCTCCGTCGTGCGGTAAACTTCTTTCCACAGCATAATGGCAGAGAACTCTTTCTTTTTTACATTCTGCCTTAAAAAGTAAAGCAGGATTATTACAGGCACCAGCACCAGAAGCGCCAGCGGCCACCATACTTGCACGCCCACTTATCCGAACAGTCCTTTCTGTCTTAATGCTTCAAATACAACTTTTTCCAGATCTTCGTCTGAGATTACCTGCTGATATACGCAGCCGTAACGCTTGGCCAGACGCTGAAGCCTGAAATTATGGTTTTTCAACGCCTCCTGATACATACGGATCGACTGCCGATTCACAGTTACGCGCACACTTCCGGCATCCTCCATGTCAAGAAGCTCCAGCGTTCCCTCGCCGTCAAAATCAATTTCCTCCTTTGCAAGCACCTGGATCAAATATATTTCCTGGCGTTTATATGCCAAATAGCGCACTGCATCCTCCAGCCCTTTATCTTCCAGAAAATCAGAAATCAGAATACAGATTCCCTTTCCCTGAAGACCGCTGCGCCGAACCGCTTCATTGATTTCAGAACTTCCTCCAAAAGAAACCTGTTCCAGCTCCCGCAAAAGCTTCTGAAAGCTCCCCCGTCCCACAATGGGGCTGGTCTTTCCCAGCTTACCGCCCTGAAAGGTCAAT
>CAZLZX010000171.1:0-5577 GCA_964564095.1 uncultured Eubacterium sp.
TGATGCTGAATCGAAAAGTGTTTTGTTCGCATTGCGTTCCGGAGATTATGAACTGGCATTTTGCCAAAATACCATGTTAGATCCAACTGTGTTTTCATGGCAATATTATCTGCAGGATCAGTTTGTGGCAGTGGTGCCTGTTGAATTAGAACTCTCCAGGAGAAAAACCATTTTTTTAACCGATTTAAAGAATAAGCCTTTGATTCTTGGGAGTCGTGAAGGAGAGCATTGCCAGCGTATAGCGGCAAAGGAGAATATTGATCTTGATATTACTTTTGAAACAGATGATCCGGCTACAGCTATTGAAATTTTGATTTCAGAACCAGACAGTATCTATATTGCACCAAAAACAGTAATGCTTAAGTATCCGGGAGAACTTACCAGACAGATTCCATTAAAGGGATTAGGAGAATGCTCCTATGTGCTGGCTTGGAAGAAAAAGGAAAAGCTTTCTCTGGCAGCCAAAGATTATCTGAAATTTTTACGAGAGCATTCTTCGGAACAGTTTATAAAAGAATCTATAGCACGAAAAATTTCGTTTAATATGAATATCCAAAATACATTGTAGGAAAACTGAATTTGAATGATTTTTTGACAAAAACTCTTGTTACATTATGTAAAAGAGTTTTTTGTTTTTAAAGGAAAATTTCCGTATTTTGATTCCAAAATGGAATACAGGAATCTTTTTTGAATTGTATGTAACTCTGATTGAACTAAAATAAACTTATAAAATATATCAACGTATTAATATACATAACAGTGATAGAAAGGAGAAGTTGAAATGAAATTTCCTGTAATTTGGAAAAAGATCAATAAAGTAATAGCGACGATTGCCGGATGTTTGGCTTTATTGATTGCGTTTTTGTCGGTGTATGAGGCAATTGTAAGATACTGTTTTCATAGTCCGACTTCGTGGACTTTGAATGTAAGTTGCTACATTTTGGTCTGGTCTATTTTTCTTGGCAGCTCTTATGCCTTTCAGGAAGGTTCTCATGTCGGGGTGGACATGGTAAAAGATTGGGTGGATAAAAAAGGGAAAGGGAAAAAACGCATTCCACGCCGTATTATGGCGATAATCGGATATGTGATTACCTTTATTTTTCTTATGGTCATTTTGCATGGCGCATTCGGTCTTGCACAGAAAGCATTGCTCTATCACACGATGACAACTGCAACAAATCCAATTCCAATGATCTGGCTATATGCCGGAATGATATTGGGTACGATATTAATGTTGATCACACTTATCTTTATTATTATTGACCTGTTAACTGGAAATGATGATTATTTGTAACAAGGGGGAAAAAGAAAATGGATATGGTTGGTTTGATTATATGTATCGTTGTCCTTTTGCTGATTACATTAGCCATAGGCGCTCCGGTTTCCGGTTCCCTGGGATTTACAGCAGTCATCTGTATGGCATTGTTCGTTGGGGTTAATTTTATTCCCAGCTTTGCAAATACAGCGTTTGGACAGGTTACAAGCTCTAATCAGTTGATAGCACCGTTATTTATTATGATGGCGGAATTTTTAGTTGGAGGAAATATTGCACAGGATATTTACTATGTTCTGAACAAATATCTGAAAAAATTAAAGGGCGGACTTGCTTTAAGTACAGTTATCACATGTACGATCTTTGCAGCGTTGTGCGGATCTTCGCCGGCGACAGCAGCGGCAATAGGCAAGGTATCCATCAGTGAAATGTCGAAGAGAAGATACAAAAAAGCATTTGCTATCGGTACGGTGGCAGGCGGCGGTACACTGGGGATCATGATTCCGCCAAGTCTTACTTTCGTACAGTTCGGTATTTTGACTGAGACATCGATTGTAAAGCTTTTGATGGCCGGATTGCTGCCGGGCATTATGCTGGCTGTGTTAATGTGCGTATCTGTGTTAATACGAGTAAGATTCAATCCGAGTCTGATCGGAGAACAGAATGAACGTACTGCTAAGTTAGGCGCGCTTGGAAAGCTGGACGATGAAAGTGAGTATGTGAAAAACATCTCTGATCAGAAGGTTACTACCTTCGGGCAGGATTTAAAACTTTCAGTGCCGGCTATTGTGCTGATCATTATTGTAATCGGCTGTATGTATACCGGAGTTGCAACTCCTACAGAGGCTGCTGGTATCGGCGTTATAGGTGCAATGATCATATTGCTCCTGTTAAAACGGTTTAAATTGAATATATTTATGACTGCGATGACGAATACCACCAAAACAGCATCCATGATGTTATTCATGCTTATTACGGGATTGTGTCTCAGCCAGGTAATTACAAGATTAGGAATTGCATCCACATTGGCATCCATGATTATTGAGTTGGGATTAAATAAGTGGATAGTTATGCTGGTACTTTATATTCTCTGGTTTATACTTGGGATGCTTATGTCTCCGGGCAGCATGGTTGTTTTGACGATCCCGTTTGTATTTCCGACGCTGGTTGCTCTTGGTTTTGATCCATTATGGATCGGAGTTGTATCTACCTTATGTGTGGAAATTGGTATGATCACACCTCCGGTTGGACTGAATCTCTTTGTTTTAAAAAATGTAACCGGTACTGAGATAAAGACTATCATTAAAGGAACGTTGCCGTATGTAGTTGTTTTGTTGATCGGACTTGCAATTTTAAATGTATTTCCGCAAATAGCAACGATAATTCCGTATTCCATGTAAGAAGGAAAACATTTTCGCAGAGAGAGGGAGCTCTGTGTGAAATGTAATATATAGTGTATAAAAAACAGGAAAGGAGAGCATATTGTAACTTACATTATGCAAAGAAAACCATGAAAAGAAAAATTGTATCCGCAGTATTAGTAGCATGTTTGGGCGCTGTGTGCCTGGCAGGTTGTACCTCAGCAGAGAATAATCAGCCAGCAGCAGATTCCTCAAAGGAGCAGGAAACTTCTAAGTCATCCGGAGACAGTCGGGAATTGACCTTAAGTATAGGCAATCCGGAAGGCAGTGATAACTGGGAAAAATATAGTGTATTTGCTGATGCCGTTAATGAATTAAGCGGCGGCACACTGACAGTCAAAATTTATGCAAGCGGTACTCTGGCAACCGACCAGGAAGCGCTGCAGGCTTTGATGGACGGCACGGTAGATATTGCGCATGTAACTCCGTCCTCTGCAAGCGGTACGATTCCGGATATAGCAGTCTTGGATGTACCGGGCGTATTCAGCTATGAGAGCATAGATGATGCTACTTCATTGATAGAATTTGAGGCAGAACTCCATGATACATTGGACTCTATTTATGCTGACTATAATCTGAAATATCTTGCAATGAATCAGCCTTGTCAGGCGGTTATTATTTCCACGGATGAGCAGATCATAAGTCCGGATGATCTAAAAGGAAAAGCAATGCGTACATCCGGACAATGGCTTGGCACACTGTTAGAGAGCTGGGGAGCATCCGCAACAAGTCTTGATATGTCAGACCTTACTTCCGGTCTTGAAAGAAATATGGTACAGGGTACATTGACAGCATATGGTGTGGTTGGTTCCAATAAACTGTATGAAGTGGCTCCATATATCACATATTTCAGTACAACGAATAATGTGGCATCCATGATCATGAGCGGCGATACATGGAATAGTCTGACCGAAGAACAGCAGGGATATATTACCGAAGCATCCAAAGTCTTTCTTGAAGGCGGTCCGGCTGTAGGACAGAAATTTTATGAAAAATACCGCACAGAATTCGAAGAAAATGATGCAATCATTTATGATCTGTCTGAAACAGAAGAAGCAGCCTTCTTTGAGAACATAGATGAACTCTATGATCAGATTTCTGCAAATTGCACAGATAAGGGACTGGAATTGATTGACAAGATCAATGCATATAATGCAAAATAAGCAAGATATAACATTTTAGGTAAAAGAGGTTTATATCATGAGTAATGGATTTGATTTGCGATATGCATTGAACATTCTGAAAAATGCGGATAAGGAATTGATTGAGACAGAACGTCCGGTAGATGCCAGGGCTGAGATTGCCGGAATCTATCGTAAACTGGGAGCGCGGGGAACGGTTATGCGTCCTACAAAGCTTGGACCGGCAATGCTTTTTCATAATATTAAAGAATATCCCGATGCCAGTGTGGCAATTGGTATATTTGGAACAAGATCACGCGTTGCGCGAATCTTGGGCGTGAAATCCGATGATCTTGGAAAAGCCTTTTGCAATGCGGTTGAACATCCCGTGGAACCTGTTGTTTTAACAGATAACTTTGCTCCGTGTAAAGAAATCACATATTCCGCTGAGGACCCGAACTTTGATCTGCGCAAAATTTTACCTGCGCCATTGAATACGGAAAGGGATGCGGGGCCATACATTACAATGGGACTGTGTCATTCCCATGATCCGGAAACCGGAGAATCCAATCTTGCGGTACACCGCTTATGTGTACAGGGAAAAGATGAATTGACAATGGGATTTGGCGGTTCCAGACATATCGGTCAGTTCTTTCAAAAGGCAAAACAGAGAGGGGAATCTCTTCCGGTATCTATCAATATCGGAGTTGATCCGGCAATTTATATTGCTTCCTGTTTTCAGGCGCCTGCCACGCCTTATGGATTCGATGAACTGTCTGTGGCGGGAGCTGTCCGTAATCAGGCTGTGGAATTGATAAAATGTTCTTTTATTGATGAGTATGCCATTGCAAATGCGGAATATGTCATCGAGGGAGAGTTATGTCCGGATAAAACTGCTGAGGAAGATCAGCATACACATACCGGATGGTCACTTCCGGAATTTTCCGGATACAACGGAGAAGCACGAAGATTTTCCGTATTGAAGGTAAAAGGTATTACATGCAGAAAACATCCTATTATGCAGATTTGTATCGGAGCAAGCGAAGAGCATGTCAATATGGCAGGCATTACATTGGAAGCAAGTATTCTCCAAATGGTTAATAGAGCCTTACCAGGGAAAGTAAAGAAAGTTTATTGTCCTCCGGGAGGCGGCGGAAAGCTTATGGCTGTTATGCAATGTATAAAAGAATCTGAGATGGATGAGGGGAAACAAAAACAGGCAGCATTACTGGCGTTTGGAGCATATTTAGAATTAAAGAATATCATATTGGTTGATGAAGATGTGGATATTTATGATGCGGACGATGTAATGTGGGCGTTAAATACACGTTTTAAACCGGATATGGATTTAAGCATGATATCTAATATTCGATGTCATAAGGCTGATCCCACACAAAAGAAGTTTTATGATCCCATGCTTCGGACAGAAGGGCTGGGTACGAAAGCCATTTATGAATGTACGGTACCTTTTGATTTGAAGGAAGAGATGAAAAGAGCCGAATTCAGTGATGTGGACGTCAGTGAATTTCTCATATAATAGAAAAGCTATCCCATAGAGAAAGCGCCGGAGATCATTCTGGCGCTTTCTTTATATCATAGGAAGGTGCTTCGAACTTCCTATGATATAAAAAGTAATTCATGCAATTTTTTGAACAGATAAAGCTATTCAGATATCAAATTCACTTCACTAATATCCGGAGAAATCGTCATGGAATAGTTGGTATAATATACTACAAATCCCGGTTTCGCCTTATTTGGTTTC
>CAZLZX010000172.1:0-5536 GCA_964564095.1 uncultured Eubacterium sp.
TCCCAACTGGCTGTTGGGTACTGAAACCCTACACTTATATATTAGGAGGAGAAGGCCGATAAAGTACTGCCTGCCGTATTGTGTGCGACAACGATCCATAAGGGGGCATATTCTTCACTTCCGGATGCATATGGAAAAGTTGCCGCCTGGATTCAGGAAAACGGGTATCAGATCATAGGAGCTCCGTATGAGATTTATCGGAAAAATGCATTTAATAAGCTGCCGACAGAGGAATGGGAGACGGAAATATTTTTTCCGGTAGAGAAGTAAAAATTATTTTGATAATAGGAACCCTGAATAAGAAAAAGTGCGGGATTGCCGCACTTTTCTTTAATTGATATTTAAAGCTGAATTTTTATTTTTCATTCGATTTATAACAATGAAGCATATGAAAAAGAATATGATACCGTATGCGGTAGCAAATGGGGATGCCAATCCTACCAGCGTCAGGGAGGTATTTGGAAGCCGTGACATAATAATGGCAACCGGAATACGGAAAAGTAAAGCTGCGGTAATCCCCTGTATCATTACAGGAAGACTTTTGTTGCATCCATTGAAGTAGCCGCAAAAGCTGAATAATATGCAGGCCAGAATACATTCAAAAGAATATCCCCGCAAATAGGCGGCACTTTGAGCAATCGCTGCCGTCTCGGTTGTAAAGAGCGAGGACAGCTGTGCGCCGCCAAAGAAGCCTGTACAAAATATGACTGCTCCTACAATGCAGCTTGTAAGAATTGCGGTATGGAATCCTTTTCGGGCGCGTTCCATCTGGCCGGCGCCAACGTTTTGTGCCACAAATGCCGATACGGTATGCATTACGGTGGTAGGCACCAATACCATGAACATTACTATTTTCTGAGCGATACCATATCCTGCTGACGGCATCAGTCCCATATTATTGATGACAGAATTGATTACCAGAAAAGATATCTGTACCATGGTGTCCTGGATTGCCATAGGGACGCCGACACTTAAAATGAGTTTTAATTCTTTGCCGTATATCCTGCATTGTTTCATAGAGAACGAGATCGGCAGATCCTGTCGGACTAACACAAGCAATGAAATAATTACCGATACCAATTGTGCAAACACGGTGGCAATAGCTGCACCGACTACATCTAAATGGAATACGCCGACTAGGAGAAGATCCCCTACGATATTTACACAGCAGGCAATCCCTACAAAAATAAAGGGCAGATTTGCATTTCCAAATCCCCGAAGGATACTGCTGATAACATTATAGGCGATAATAACAATGATACCTCCGGAGCAAATACGGATATAAAGGACGGCCTTTTCAAATGCTTCATCAGGTACTTGGAGGATCGTTGCTATATTCCCTGCAAATATTTCCAGTATGATAGTAAGTACAATGCCTAATATGATAAATAAGATAATGGTTGTGCCGACGGCGTCTCCTGTCTTTTTAGGACGCTGTTCCCCAACATGATGTCCGATCATTATAGTGGCTCCCATCGCGAGACTTGTAATAATATACGTAATCATCTGCGTGAATGCACTTCCTGTTCCGACTGCTGAGATGCTGGTGGCGTCTCCAAATCGACCGACCACCAGCAAATCTACGGCACCGTAGGCGGCCTGGAGGATTAAGGCGCCCAGTACCGGCAGGGCAAATCGAATAAGAGGGCCAAATATAGGGCCTTCTATGAATGAAATTTCTTCTTTGTTTTTTCCTTTCATGTGTTTTCTCTCTTTTCTCTCTTACATTTTTTTATTATATATGAGAGCGCAGGATTTGGATTAAGATGTGTTTTCCTTACAGAGTTGAATCCTGTGCCAGAACTCATAAAATGAGTATGGATATCAAAATCTTTACGGGCATTATAAACCCTGTTATAATAATAGAGTCAATAGGCGATCGAAAGTACATTTCGCAGGTGCTGCGTAACAGATCTTTTGCATTTTGATAAAAGGAACAGGTATATTATGTCGAAGAAATATTTGACGATCAGCGAATTTGCAGGTTTAAGAAATATTGATATTAATTCGCTTCGGTATTATGAAAAATTGAAGATCCTTATGCCCGCATGGGTAGATCCGGAAACGAGATACCGCTATTATCTTCCGGAACAGGTATTTGCATTGGATACCATAGCCTTTTGTATTGAAGTGGGTATGCCGCTGAAAAATCTGAAACGGTATGTGGATCAAAACGGAAATCTGGACCAGAAAAGTATTTTAGAAGACGGCAAGAAAGCCATGCAGGAAAAGATTTCTATTATGCAGAGGGGACTGGAGACCACACAATACAATCTGAACAGCATTGAGCAGAATCAGCAGTACAGTGGTCAGCAGGGAGTTTATATTCGTGAAATAGAAGAACGCTTTCTTATAGAAGAACCCTTTTACGGAGACTGGAAAGATCCTTCTCAAAAGGAGAAGGCATCTATGGAACTGTTCCGTTATGCACAGGAGCGGCAAATGGTTCCCGTTTTTCCGGCTGGCGTTTTAGTTCATTTCGAAACAGATCCGGTATCATATTCCTTTTTTGTTCAGGTTCTGCACCCTGCTCCGGGGGATGAGCGGGTACTTCGGGTTCCCAAAGCTTTGCCTGTATGCAGATTGATTTATTATCCAGAATGGATATTATGAAGGTATTAGAAGAAAACTTTTCTACATTGGGTACGGAGCCTGTTATCATATCGAATATGCTGTTGGATAAACTTCATTTTAACAGCAGACACAGTGAAATACAGATAACAATAGATTGCGCCGCGATGTTGGAGGAAATATAATAGATGTACAGAGAGTGTGATAACGGTAAGATGCAGGTGGAAATTATCCGAGGCAATCGAAAATCAATAGCGATCGAAATTTCGCCGGACTGTCAGGTTCGTGTGAGAGCGCCTTATAGAGTTTCGGAGGCGAAAATACGGCAGTTTGTTCAGGAAAAATCTGATTGGATCATGAAACATTTACAGATCATGGAAGAAAGGCAAAAACAGAAGCTTCAGATGCCGGCGTTTACGAAGGAAGAGATACAATGTCTGGCGGACCGGGCTTTGGAGATCATTCCGAAGAGAGTTGCCTGTTTTGCACCCAAAGTAGGGGTTTCCTATGGGCGCATTACGATTCGAAATCAGCGGACCCGCTGGGGAAGCTGCAGCAGTAAGGGAAATCTGAATTTTAATTGCCTGTTAATGCTGGCGCCGTCTGAAGTGCTGGATTATGTGGTGGTACATGAATTATGTCATCGTAAGGAAATGAATCATTCGCCCCGTTTCTGGGCAGAGGTGGAAAGAGTGCTTCCAGATTATAGAAAGCAAAAGAGATGGCTGAAAGAAAATGGGAGTGCGATCATGGATAGGATGAAGGGATGATTTTTGCAGGGAAATGTATGAACAGACGGGGCATTTATAACGCTGGGAAATTGTGATAATTTTTATTAGGACACAGAAATATGTTTTCTATTTTCTGGCGTTAATGTTATAAGAAGACGTATCGTATTTCCTATATGATACCCTATACAAATAGTAGTAGAAAAGAGTGAAGAAGATGCCAAGACTAAGTGATAGAGTAGGAACATTTACGGACTCTGTAATCCGTAGAATGACAAGAATCAGCGATGCGTACGGAGCCATTAATTTATCTCAGGGCTTCCCTGACTTTGATCCTCCCAAGGAAATGCTGGATGCCATGGCAAAGGCGGCTTACGCCGGTCCGCATCAGTATTCGGTAACCTTCGGAGCAGTGAATTTCAGAGAAGCGCTGGCAAGAAAGCAGGGAAAAGCTATTGGAAGAACGATTGATCCCCAGAAAGAGATCGTGGTTACCTGCGGCGGAACAGAGGCAATGATGTGTGCAATGATGACCATTTGTAATCCGGGAGATAAAGTCATGGTTTTTTCGCCTTTTTATGAAAATTACGGAGCGGATGCAATTTTATCCGGAGCAGATCCAATCTATATTCCGCTGGTGCCGCCCGACTATGACTTTGATATCGGGCTGATTGAGGACGGATTTAAACAGGGGGCAAAAGCTATCATTGTCTGCAATCCGTCAAACCCCTGCGGAAAAGTATTTACCAGAGAAGAATTGCTGGCGATTGGAAATCTTGCAGTTCAATATGATGCTTTTGTGGTAACGGATGAAGTATATGAGCATATGGTATACGCACCCAATCGACATGTGTGCATGGCATCTTTGCCGGGGATGTATGAGCATACGATTACATGTAATTCTCTGTCAAAGACATATTCTATTACCGGCTGGCGTTTGGGATATCTGATCGGACCGGAGGAAGTGGTTGAAGCTGCTAAGAAGGTACATGATTTCCTAACTGTGGGTGCTGCGGCGCCCTTGCAGGAAGCGGCAGTGACGGGACTTAATTTTCCGGAATCCTATTATGAAGAGTTGTTAAAAAAGTATACCCGGAAGCGGAAATATTTTCTGGATGGGCTGGACCGCATTGGTTTAAAACATAATGTACCTCAGGGAACCTATTTTGTTTTGATTGATATACAGGAATTTTTGGAGCTGCCTCAGTTTGAGGGATACACAGATCTGGAGTTTTGTGAATGGATGATAAGAGAAATCGGCGTGGCGGCAGTGCCGGGCTCCAGCTTTTTCAGGGAGGATATTAATAATTTAATTCGGCTTCATTTTGCCAGAGAGGAAGCGACTCTCGAAGAGGCAATACGCAGATTGGGGAAACTGGCGGAGCTTCTGTAGCTGTACTGTATTGAAAATGGGGTATTTCATGTGTGGAATATTTAAAGTAGGAAATATTTAAGAATTAAAATATTAAAAATACTAAAATATAAAACTCATAGTATTTAAGGCACAAATATTTAAACTCATAAAAGGCGCACAGCCTTTAAGATATGTAGTATTTCATGTGTGGCTTAAACTGAAAATAAAAGTATGAGAAAGTACTTGCTATGATTTGGGAGCTTGCTATATAATATAATTTATTGAAATTGGTTTATTAATTTGCTTGTCTCCAATAGGAGATAGCGTATTGACGAGAGAAAATACTTTGTATTTTCTCAAGTTTTTTATTATTGCAAAGGAGGAATTTCAATGAACAGAGAGACTGTCATTGTAATAGATTTTGGCGGACAGTATAACCAACTGGTAGCGCGGCGTGTGCGTGAGTGCAACGTATACTGTGAGATCTATTCCTATAAAACGGATATTGAAAAAATTAAAGAGATGAATCCGAAAGGTATCATTTTGACAGGTGGACCAAATAGTTGTTATGAAGAGGGGGCACCTACTTATACAAAAGAACTGTTTGAATTGGGTATTCCGGTTCTGGGACTTTGCTATGGTGCACAGTTGATGCAGCATATTCTGGGCGGTAAGGTAGAGCGGGCCGAAGTACGTGAATATGGAAGAACGGAAGTATTTGTAGATACAAAATCAAAATTGTTTACGGATGTACAGCCATCTACTATTTGCTGGATGAGTCATTTTGATTATATTTCTAAAACAGCGCCGGGATTTGAAATCTGTGCATATACAGCAGACTGTCCGGTAGCAGCAGCAGAGTATCCGGAGAAAAATCTGTATG
>CAZLZX010000173.1:0-5531 GCA_964564095.1 uncultured Eubacterium sp.
TTTACGATTACGAGAAATGCGCTATATGAGGAATGTGATGGGCAGATGAAGGAAGCAGAGGAACATATTTTAGCAGAGTCGGATAATGCGATCAACAATTTTTTGAATGGTAAATTGATTGTATATTATGACAATGGTTCCAGCTATGTCATAAGCTATAAGATATTTCTTCTGTTAAGGGATGAAGGCGGGAAATTGCTGAATTCAGAGTATTTGCTCTTTTTTGATTATATGATGAATTTAGGCTTTTCGCAAAAGAATGCGGGAAAACTCATTACGGAAAAGGTAGAGAGAAACAGTGAATTTTTGTATTATCGGACTTATATAGTAGAGGT
The DNA here is from genome assembly GCA_964564095.1 of uncultured Eubacterium sp. GTDB lineage: Bacteria > Bacillota > Clostridia > Lachnospirales > Lachnospiraceae > Brotonthovivens. The sequence continues at coordinate 336 of CAZLZX010000173.1, forward strand.
ACGGGATTTGCAGGGACATACATACTATGTGCAGTTGGCGACGGATACGACTGATATTGAGATGTCTCTTGCCATCATCCATAGGGTGCTGCTTATCTGTACGGTTGCGGCTATGGCAATGGTTTTGATTGGAGGATGGTATCTCAGCCGGACTTTGGTAAGCGGTGTTGTTGAAGCATGGGAGAGACAGGATGAATTTATAAGTTACGCATCCCATGAAATCAGATCGCCATTGGCAGTTATTCATTCATCGCTGGAGCTTTTATTGGAATCTCCCGGAGAAAAGATCATTGACAGAAGCAACCTTATTATCAATTCTTTAAGCGAGAGCAGCCGGCTGCGGAAAATGACCAACAATCTGTTGGAAATGGTACGGCTGCAGGCGTCAGAAATGCCCTTGCATGAGGAAGTGATCAATGTAAGAGAAATGGTAGATGACTTTATAGAGCCATTTTGCTATCAGGCAGAGGCTACAGGCAAAACACTTCAATATGATGTGGAAACGAATCTTACGATGGTAGCTGATCGACAATTGATCACAGAGCTTCTGGTTATCCTTTTGGAAAATGCATTAAAATATACGGAAGAAGGCGATACTATAAGGCTTTTGATCAATCATAAAAATAATTCTGTCATTATACGGGTCGAAGACTCGGGAGCAGGTATTAGCGAAGAAAGTCTGAAAAAGGTGTTTTCCAGATTTTACAGAGAAGAAAGGCAACAGTCTAAGTCAGATGGAAGCGGATTGGGGCTTTATATTGCAGGGTTGGTCGTTCAGGCTCATGGGGGAAATATCACTGCAGAGCTAAATAAGCCAAAAGGAACGGTTTTTATAGCAACAATTTCTCATAGGAAGTCTCTATAGACGATAAAATTATAGAATATGCACAAAAAAATCCTTAAATTTTTTACGGTTTGCTGTAACAAAGTTTAAGGATTTTTTAAGATTTCGTTTGCTATGATTTTACTATCCAATTACGGCGAGGCCCGTAAATGTTTAGCTCAGATAATTGTGAACAAATTTGATGATTATCTGTGAAATTTTATCGTGAAAGGAGATTACTATGAAAAAGAAACGAATTTTAGCTGCAGCACTTACTGTGGCGCTGGGTGTAGGCCTTCTTGCCGGATGCGGCGATGGAACAGATGGCGGCTCTGCATCAAATGAAAAGAAAGCATCCTCAGGCGATGTGATCAAGATCGGTTACGTAAATCCGACCACCGGTTCTCTTGCCGGAAACGGCGAAGGATGCCAGTGGGTCGTAGATCAGATCACAGATTATGTTGACAGCATTGGGGGCATTGAAGTTGACGGCGAAAAGAAAGGTGTTGAGGTCATCGTATACGACTCTGAGTCCGATTCCGCTAAATGCTCTGAGCTTGCTCAGAAACTGATTGAAGAGGATGATGTGGATCTTATGGTAGCAATCCAGACTCCTGAAACAGTTATACCGGTTGCATCTACTGCAGAGCGTTACGGCGTTCCTTGCGTGGCTATTCAGGCTCCGGTTAACCCTGTTGCTGCTAACGTAGCAGGCGGAACAGAAACAGAATGGGTGTTTGAAGCTTTCTGGACAATTGAAAAGGTTTATGAATGCCATAAAGCTCTTTGGACTCAGGCTGGTTTTGGTCCCGGTTCTGGTGCAAAGATCGGACTTGCATTTGCAAATGATGCCGATGGTACGGCATGGCATGAAGTGTTCGTTGATAAACTTGCAGAAGACGGATACGTAGTTGTTGATCCGGGTATGTATCCTTCGGGATCCGATGACTTTACATCTATTGCTGCTACATTTGCATCTGAGGATATAGATATTCTTGCAGGAACGAATATTCCTCCGGATTTCCTGAAACTTTATAAAGCCTGCCTTGCAGCTGGTGTACAGGTTGATTGCTTGACAATGGGTAAATGCTGTCTGTTAGCTGGCGATGTTCAGGCATTGGAAGATGATACCGTTGGTCTTGCTAACGGCATTATGACTGAGGTTTGGTGGACGCCTGATTATCCATTCTCATCCGGTTTGACAGGTATTTCTTCCGCAGATCTCGGTGCTGCTTATACTGCCGACAATAATCGTGATATGCCTCAGCCGGCCGGTTATGCATATGCATCTCTTGAGATCGCATTGAATGCCTTTATTGAAGCAGGTACAACAGATAAAGAAGCTGTTCGTGATGCTCTTGCAGCTACTGATATTGATACCATCGTAGGACCGATCAAATATGATCAGGAAATGAGTGGTTTGAAATATGGCGATACTGTTATTGCAGGTGGTCAGTGGCAGCTCCAGGATGATGGAACCGAGAAGCTGGTAATTATCGACAACAGTGTATATTCTGATTATGATATTCCGGTTCAGGGATCCTACAGTGATGCAAATGCAACAAAAAAATAGTGGAATCATTAATGATTGATATTTCATAGAGCGGAGAGTAACTTGCTCTCCGTTTTATGAATAAAAGACCTCAAGAGGGAGGACTTTATGGGAAATATTTTAACGTTTGAACATGTGGATGCTGGTTATGGACGTGTTCAGATACTCCATGATTTATCATTCGCAGTGGAAGAAGGAGAGGTCTACGGTGTAATCGGACCGAATGGTTGTGGAAAAACAACGATGTTTAATGCTCTGATTGGGCTTATCGTTCCGAATCACGGTAAGATTATGTTTGATGGGCATGATATTACAAAGATGAAACCGAATGACCGCTGCCTTATGGGTATCGGGCGGACTTATCAGGTGCCCCGGCCTTTTGAAGGTATGACCGTTTATGAAAATGTTCTTGTGGCGGCCGTTCATGGCGCAAAACATTCTGAGAAGAGCGGCAGGGGCGTTGCGATTGAAGCACTGAAATTGACAGGACTTTATGATAAAAGAGAGATTCGCGCCGGCGAGCTTACCTTGCTTGACCGTAAACGTATGGAGATAGCGAGAGCTCTTGGAACGGAACCAAAGCTGTTGTTGCTGGATGAGGTAGCTGCCGGATTGACAGAGGCAGAGGTGCAGGATGTTATTAAGATGGTAGCGGATCTGAAAGCGGCTAAATATTCCATTATCTGGATCGAGCATGTCATCCAGACTATGGTAGAGGCAACTGATCATCTGATGTGTATGGAGACAGGCCATGAGCTGATCATTGGCGAACCTCGTTCAGTTATGAATTCAAAGGAAGTTGAAGCAGTTTACCTGGGAGTGGAGGAAGAAGATGAGTGAGCCTATTTTAAAAGTTGAAGGTGTTCAGGCAAAATACGGCGATTTCATTGCGGTTGAGTCTGCCACATTAAGTGTTCCGGAAGGTCAGATCGTTTCCCTTATAGGATCAAACGGTGCAGGTAAATCCACTCTTATGGATACCATTGCAGGTCTTCATAAACCGTCTGCCGGAAAAATTTATTTTAAAGGCGAAGATATTACGGGACTGCCTGCGGAGAAGATTGTCCTTCGAGGACTTTCGCTGGTTCCGCAGGGAAGCCGTTGTTTTATCAGAATGACTGTAGAAGATAATCTTATGATGGGAAGCTTCCCGAAATCAGCACGAAAATGTGCCAAGGATACACTTGAGTATGTATATGATCTGTTTCCGGTACTGAAAGAAAAAAGAAATGATCTGTCGGGCAGCTTGTCAGGAGGACAACGCCAGATGGTAGCGGTTGGAAGGGCTCTTATGACCAAACCGGAACTTATCCTGTTTGATGAGATCTCACTTGGTCTTGCGCCTACGATTATTAAAGATATTTATGTACGAATTAAGGATATCAGCGCATCAGGAACTACGGTTGTGCTGGTCGAGCAGGACACACATCGTGCAATTAAGACGGCAGAGATCTGCCATGTTATGCTGAAAGGTAATGTAGTTCTTTCCGGACGTTCTAAGGAGCTGGGAGAGGATGAAATTAAGAAAGCATATTTCGGTGTGTAGGGGAGGTAGGGAATATGATATTACAGTTAATCATCAACGGCCTGTTGCTGGGCGGTGTCTATGCTTTGATGGGCGTGGGTATGTCAATGATTTTTGGTATTGTAAAGCTTACCAACCTGGCACATGGCGAATTTATTATCATTGGTGCTTATGCATCAACACTTTTGGCTACGAAGCTCGGAGTTGACCCGATCGTTACATTGATCATCACCATACCGCTTATGTTCATATTCGGTATGATACTCCAGGGCGGACTTATTAACAGAGTAATGCTTAAAGGTTCCGAACCTGCGCTGCTCGTGACATTTGGCCTGTCTATCATCCTGCAGGATGCGATGCTCCTTCTGTTCACGGCTGACGCAAGACATGCGGGCGGCGTATACAGCTCCACCACATTCCGGATCGGCAGCATCAGTATTGCTCTTCTGGACATTATATTGCTGATTATCAGCCTGGCTACGATCCTTATCCTGACATGGTTCCTCAGAAAGACTTATCTGGGACGGTCTATCAGAGCTACCTCCGATGATACGCAGGCGGCATCCCTGATGGGCGTAAGCGTAAACAGGACGTACGGTATCGCAATGGGTATCGCAATGGCCACAGCGGCAGTCGCCGGTTTGTGTATAGCCCTTAAATGGACCTATTACCCGAGCAGCGGCGGCGGTTATCTTCTTACATCCTTCGGCGTCGTTGTTATCGGCGGTATGGGAAGTATCCCGGGCGCTCTCGTTGCAGGTTTTATCTTTGGCGTAGCAACGGTATGCGGCGGCGCTAACTATGGTACGCTGGTTGGATATATCATCCTGATCGCTATGCTTGCTGTCCGTCCGCAGGGCTTGTTCAGTAAGTAGGAAGGAGGAAAATGATGGATAATAAAACTTTAGCCTCTACCCGCAAACCTACGAAGGTTGCTGACGGCATTCCAATGCTTATCATCTGTGTGGTAGTTGTAGCTTTTCTGTATTTTGCAGGTGCGGCGGACATTTTTTCAAGTAACCTGATGAGGTATTTGCTGAAGATATTCTTGTATATTACACTTGGAGAAATGTGGAACCTTCTCAGCGGTTTTACCGGAATGACAAGCTTGGGTCAGCAGGCGTATATCGGTCTGGCGGGATATACAATTGCTGTTATGACATCGACGTTTGAACAGTCTCTGGGAATGGGGATTTTAGTTGGCGCCGTAATTGGAGTGGTTGTTTCTTTAGGACTTTCCTTCATACTTTTCAGAATGAGAGGTATGTATTTTGCTATTGCAACATGGGTAGTTGC
>CAZLZX010000174.1:0-5529 GCA_964564095.1 uncultured Eubacterium sp.
CGGCATCATTTCTGTATAAAGTCTCCGCTCGTTTCCCCGGAACATCTGTAATCATGCGAATCTGTGCCGGCTGATGAGGCTGACCGCCGCCGTTTACGCAGCCTCCCGGGCAAGCCATGATCTCTATAAAATCATACTCCGCTTCGCCTGATTTTACCCTTGTCAAAAGCGCATTTGCATTTGCCAGGCCGGATACGGCAGCCACTTTCATTTCCTTTCCGGCCACCGTTACGCTGGCTTCTTTGATTCCTTTCATGCCGCGAACTGCGGTATACTCAATCTCATCGAGACTCTCTCCGGACAGCTTTTCTTCCGCGGTACGCAGAGCCGCCTCCATCACGCCGCCTGTTGCGCCAAAGATAACCCCTGCGCCGGAACCCACGCCCAGGGGAACATCGAATTTCGTTCTGTAGTCGGTAGCTTCAAACGGAACCTCTTCATCCCGGATCAGTTTTGCCAGTTCATTGGTGGTTAATACCACATCCACATCCGGAACTCCTGCTCCATCCTCATCCTCTCGCGTAATCTCGAATTTCTTCGCCGTACAGGGCATAATGCTCACGGTAACAATATCCCCTTTTGCAATATTTTCTTTCTCTGCTATGTAGGATTTGATGATTGCGCCCTGCATTTGATGGGGAGATTTGCAGGTGGAAATATTCTCAAGCATGTCCGGATAAAAATGCTCTGCATATTTGATCCATCCCGGACAGCAGGAAGTAATCATTGGAAGCACACCATCGTTTTCCATACGCTCCACCAGCTCATTTGCTTCCTCCATAATCGTCAGGTCTGCTCCAAATTTGGTATCAAACACCTTGTCAAATCCCAGCTGATGCAGTGCATCGGCAATACGCCCCTCCACATCTACGCCGATATTGAATTCAAAGTTTTCGCCCAGGGCTGCCCGGACTGCCGGCGCCACCTGTACAACCACATACTTTTTCGGATCCTTCAAAGCTTCCTTCACGATATCAATCTGCTTTTTCTCCGTGAGAGCGCCCACCGGACATACCGCCACGCACTGTCCGCAGTTTACACAGCTGGCCGCCGCAAGACCTGCAGGGGATGCGGGAGCAATGGTAATTTCTCCATCCACATCGGTAGCGGCAATGGCTGAGACTGCCTGCATCTTCGCACAGACATTGATACATCTCTTGCAGCGAATACACTTATTATTGTCACGAACCAGTACGACAGAGGAAGTATCGATCTCTTCGAGATCCTCTTCCTTCAGCTGAGGCTCGTCTGTAAAATCAAATTTGTGAAGCAGCTCCTGTAACTCACAGTTGCTGGAGCGGTCACAGGAGATACAGGTTCTGTCATGTTTTTCCAGAATTCCGGCAAGAGCTTCTTTTTGCAGCCGGATCACTTCCGGAGTGTCCGTCATGATCTTCATGCCCTCTTTGACACGGGTTCTTGACGCATTTACAATCTCGCCATCTGCCTCTACAATGCAGACTCCGCTGTCATCCACGTCTACAACGCCCTTTAAATAGAAGAGAGAAGGAATGGATATATCCAGATACGGAAATTGCGCCTGTGTAACCGCCTCGAAAATAGAACTTCCTTTTTTTACTTCCAGATTTACTACTTTATTTACATTTATATTTACGGTAGCCATCATGATACCCCCTTATCATCAACATAATACTCTTCCACTTGTCCCTCCGGGATCTCATATCCCTTCGGCCGATAGGGATATTTCCATAAGGGAACATCCTCAAGATATATTTCCATCTCGCCATGATCGCCCTGCCTGATGTTAATCCATTTCAGCCATTCCTTATCATTCTGCTCCGGATAATCCTCCCGGTAATGAGGATAATATACACCTCTGGATTCTTTTCTTGTCAACGCCGCGCGGAAAATCATCTCCAATGCAAGAAGGGTATCTGCTGCCTCATGGCATTTTGCCAGCGTATGAGGATTGGAAGCGGAAAGCTGCGGCACTATCTTCTTCATTTCTTCCACGTCACTTAATACTTCCCGAATGCTCTTTTCTGATTTCAGGATCAGCTTGTCCGTACCAAATCCATAACGCTCAATCCGGTCAAAAATCTCACTTGGTTTATGCCCTGTATTTCTATGTAACGGTGCATAAATCTTTTCTTTATACGCTTTTACCTGCTCGTAGTCAAGATCCAGTTTTTCATGTGTGGATGCAAATTCAGCCATGTCCTTTCCGGCTCTGAATCCGGTCTGAGTCGCATTTCCAACGCCATCGCCTCTATGCCATCCGAAATAAGCAGAACCCTGATAGCTGATCTTGCCCGGAGCCCACAGTCCTTCCACATTCGTCTTAAAGTTATGATTTACTTTTAAGGGTTCTGCCTGAAGACGCGTATCGATGGTAATTTCAGGCATCATGCCATATTCGATTGTGCTGTGCTTTTCTGCCTTGGCGGCCACATAAGCTTCCCACTCCAGCTTGTCCGGCATCAGACGCCCGTCTGCCGCCTCCATACCTTCCCAGCCAATACTGATCAAGGTGTCATCCGGAACCCGCAGATCGCAGTAGAGAGGTCCTCTTCCTTCCCGGATCTCCTTTAACATCCCCTTTACCAGCGGAATACTGATCTCCGGCGCATTGGGAGCATACTTCTTTGAAATATTTTCTCCCTCCTGATTGAAAATAAGATTATATCCGCCGTATACCGGCACATTTGTCCCCTTGAACACGATCTCGATCTGTGTGGAAAATTCAATATTCCGGATATGAGCTCCTGCCCGGTATGCTGCGCCGATACCGGTTCCGTATCCCATAAATTCCCGTCCAAGTTTTTTAAACTGCGCTCCATGGGTAGCGATTGCAACCGCCTTTGCATGGAAAATCTGATACTCCATATAGTCCATGTCAAAGCCAACTGCTCCCACTGCCTGTCCGTTATTTGTCAGAACCTCAAAAATATTGACGCAATTTAAGATCCTGACACCCATTCCAAGTGCGGTTTTTCTCAATTTTTCAATAGTTTTCATCTCTATGCCGACACCGGACAGATCTCCGTCCGGATGCTTCCACATCTTGATGGTTCCATCCGGATTACAGGAAAGCTGTGCACCCGCAAAGTCTTTTAACCACTGTACAGATTCTGTATTTGTTGTCAGATAATCCAAAAGCAGCTCCTGATCATTCAAATAAGGAGTCTGATTTTCAACCATCCATTTTGTAGCTGTAACCGGACTCTGATCAGGAGCATGAGCCACGATGCCGTTTCCTGCCTTTGTGGACTGTCCCGAAAAACCTGCATAACACCGCTCCACAATCAATACATCCAGTTCCGGATTTTTCTCCTTCGCGCGAATTGCCGTAACAAGACCGGCCCATCCGCCGCCTGCAACCAGCACATCCGATTCATGCACTTTTCCTAAATCACTGATATTCGCCATTTCTTTTCCTCCTAACCTAACAATGGATCATTCTTGATAATTGACAGTGGAATGATTTCAATGCAATTATTGAGACAGGCCATCTCACATTTGTAACAATGCACGCACTCTTCAATGTATTCCGGCACGGCACAGTTTTTCTCCTTATCCCATCGCCATACTCCTTCGTCACAAGCCCGGATACAACGTCTGCAGCCGCAGCAGCGGTCTGTCGCAACAATATGTTTCACTCCAAACTGTTGTCCATCAAATACGTATTCCATATTCCTTCTCCTCCTGCTACAATATTTTTCCTTCAGATTTGATACTGATATCATATCAAAGGTTCCCGCACTTTTATGTGTCGTTCCCCTGCCAAAAATCCCATTCCTTTTTGTGCATGAATCGACAAATCATAGGTTTTATGATATTGTATGATTACGATCATAGAAACAAATACTGCATATGAACAGGTCAGTACATTAGACTGCAGCTATGAGTGCGAATTATACAAATACAGAGGAGGCCGAAATATGTTTATTCATCTTAAAACCTTTCAAACCGTTTTTCCCGACAATAAGCTTATTACCCATATAGAAACAGATAATGCCTGCCTCTCCGGTTATGCACGAATAAACAAATCCCAAAGTCCCCATAACCTGCATGTTCTCTATATTGTATTTGGTTATGAAGAAGTTCTGCACATGAAGCTGACCCCGGATATGTATCTCCTGATCATTGAAAAACCGGATGCCGAACTGCCTCCTTTGGAAACGCTTTTTTCCGTTCCTATCAATTACATGATTGTCTTTGCGGAAAATTTGGATGAAATCTATCATAAAATAGAAGATTTCTTTTTTGAAAAATGCAGCCTTGGGATTTTTGCGGACAGCCTTTTAGACAGCCTGTTTTCCGAGACAGGTATTCAGGCAATGATCGAACACGTTTACCCGGCCTTTGAAAATCCAATCACAGTCTTTGATGCCGGTTTTCAGATCATTGCGGCTACCTGGGATGAGTTGGGAAAATCAGAATTCGGCAGACATATGATTGAAAATAACGGGTTTTCTGAAAAAGACTTTAAAATCATCAATAAAATTTCCCACATCCATGAAAAGCTCAGGAAAAGTGATCGTCCTATGCGTGTCTTTCATGAATTCAATGGATTTGAACAGCTTCTGTGTAATATTGATACGGAAAAAGACATGGGACATATTGTCATAAACGCTACCAACCGCCCCTTCCAGCCCATGGATGAGACCATGCTGTACCTGTTGAAAAAAGCCATTGATCAGCAGATGAAAAAGGATGAATTTATCCGAAATACAAAGGGATTTCACTATGAATATTTCCTTAGGGATTTGTTAGATGGCAAAATTGCTGTAGACAGCCAGTATATGGATCGCCTGAATTATACAAATGAAGAATTCCGCAGTCCTCTCTACTGTCTTGTGGTGGAGACGGCCCGCAATTCCATTCCTCTGAATCAGAGGCATATCTGCAATGAATTTGAGATGATTTATCCCAATGCAAAAACGCTGATTTACAACGGAGAAATCATTATCATCCTCTCCAAAAGTGATTCCGGCTCTCTGTCATCAAAGGAATATGAGAAATTAGACAAACTCTGTACCAAACATGGAATATATACCGGTATCAGCAATTGTTTTGCATCCATTACACAATTAAAAGACTATTACAAGCAGGCCCTTCGTGCCATTGAAATCGGTATTTGCGAAAAAAATGCCCCCGGACTTTTCATTTACCAAAATTACTACCGGCAGCATATTGCAAATATTTTTCGCAAAATTGAATCCGCGGATACTTTCTGCCATCCAAAGTTAAAATATTTGATAGAATACGACCGGCAGAATGACACTCAGCTCAGCAAAACACTCTATATGTATCTCATTCATGAACGAAACTGCATGGAAGCCGCAAAAGCGATGTACATTCACCGTAATACGATGGTATATCGTCTGAAAAAAATTGATAGTATGGTTACGATTGATTATGATGATTATGAGGAACGGCAATATCTGATTCTCTCTTACCAGTTAAATATGAACTGATATTTTCTACATAAATGTCAGCATATATTTTTATAGTCATGACCACCCGCTAAGCGGGTGGCATGTTCTTCCCCTATAAGGGGATATT
>CAZLZX010000175.1:0-5504 GCA_964564095.1 uncultured Eubacterium sp.
TAATTACACAAGACACTTCGGAACGCTGAAAAACCTCCAGGAGGGGGACCTGGTTCTCTTTACGGACATGGACGGCGCGGCCATCTCTTATGAAGTGAAAGAAGTGGAAACGCTCCAGCCCACCCAGATTACAGAAATGATCGAAAGCGGCTATGACCTGACCCTCTACACCTGTACCTACGGCGGACAGGCCAGGGTAACGGTGCGGTGCGACAGAACGGGACAGGAAAACACCCTCTGAATGAGAAGCGGATCAGAAAAACCGTTTCCCGACAGAGGGTGTTTTTGCGTTATAAGGTATGCGCAAGAAAGCCCCGTTCGTGACAGGCGCTGCCCCGCCAGATCTTCATTTCGATCACAAATTTAGTGCAGAGTATCATATGGTCAGCCATTTTTGCAGTGGTTATTGCGATTATAAAATATGTACAATATGGCTCTCTGCCGGGAGCAATCGCTTCGGGAGTAGTATTCTTTATTTTTATAGTGATTATATGCTATGTGGTATTGACGGTATTGATGATTTCTTATAAAAAGAGAAAGCGCGAATTGGAGAAAGAAGATGAGGAGTAGCCTATGTTATATGAGGAAGAAAAAGATTACATTATGCGTATCATTAAGGAAATGATATGCGTATTGATCAGTGTGCTGCTGGGAAAAAGGTATTTTCAGGTAGAGCTTCCGCTGGAAAACTTGGTTGCTTTTTTATAAAAATGTGCTATACTATCCTGCTGAAAGGCAATTTGAGGATCGCATATGGATAAACAAGAAAGCAGGGCTGTGGTTGCACATCATAGTATGGCTATTGTAGGTGGATTTTTTGGAATCTATGCATTATTAAACAGAAGTGAAACCTTTGGTTCATCTGAAACCGCAAACTTAATATATATGATTGCTGCCGGTCTGGCAGGCTCCAGGAAAGATTTTATGATCCGTTTGGGGGCGATGTTTGTGTATATTGGCGGTATCGTATTTGCAACATTGATTGCAAGGCACTGCAAAAACAGGGATTTCCGGTATGCTGCAGTCGGGATAGATATCGTATGCTGTATGATACTGGCGCAGATTCCGGCGGAGGCCGACATTGTACTGGCGCTTTATCCGATGTTTTTTGCGGCGGCTGTTCAGTGGCTGGCGTTTACGCAGGCATCCGGATTCAGCAGTTCTACGGTCTTTTCAACGAACAATGTACGGCAATGTTTTTCGGGATTGACAGAATATATGTGTGATCGTGATCCGAAACAGTTGGAAAGATTCAAATTTTTTGCCGGTACGCTTATTTGCTTTCACATTGGAGTGATTTTCTGCTGGTTTTGTATTAAATGGTGGGGAATCAAAAGCATTTATGCTTGTATACCAATTATTGTCTGGGGTGGAATTGCCACGGCATTAGACCGGCGAAGCCAGAAAATGCCTTAGATTGAGAAAATGATACAGGAAGCGGAAAAATGGGTCAAGGAACAGGGTTATAAAAAAATCAAACTGGAAAGCCGTGATGTGGCTGAGGAGCTGACGCAGGAAACCTTTTAATCGCCCCGTGGAAACAGTTCATTTACCATCCGCCAGTTTGTAGAGGATCTGTATCATTTTATGAATGCGTTGGAGATAGAGAAAGCGAATATCCTGGGCTTTTCAGATGGCGGCAATATTGCGTTGCTTTTTGCTGTAAAATATCCGGAGCGGATCAAAGGGCTTATTTTAAATGGTGCAAATCTAAACGGCAGGGGCGTGAAAGCTTCTGTGCAGATGCCTGTCATATTGGGATACAAAATAGCGTCACTGTTTGCGAAAAGAAGCGATAAAGCGAGACAAAATGCGGAACTGGTAATATTGCCGGGGGACCATTTTATTGCAAATAAAAATCCGGCAGCCTTTAACCGGGCAGTTGAGCAGTTTTTGAAGAAGCAATAGGAAACCGGACGGAGGCACTGTGTTTGAAAGGAGTATGCTATGGGGAATTTAAGTTACAGCAGTCCTGTGGGATTGATTCATATGACGCCGATGGACGAGATTGAGGGATTTAAGGTAAGACCGGGGTTGTATGAGCTGAACGGAGCCATGGCGATACCGGGTGGAGTAAATTTTACGGTACATTCTCATGGAGCCACTTCCTGTGAGCTTTTGCTGTTTCATCGCATGGAAGAGGAACCCTATGCGGTACTAAGATTTCCGGAGCATTATCGGATCGGCGATGTTTATTCCATGATTGTTTTTGACCTTAACATAAAGGATTTTGAATATGCATACCGCCTGGATGGCCCCTATGATAAAGAAAAAGGTTTCCTGTTTGACAAAAATAATGTTTTGCTGGACATATATGCGAAAGCAGTTACCGGTCAAAGTGTTTGGGGAACCCAAAATAAGGGGTTTTACAAGGCAAGAGTGGTGGAAGACAATTTTGATTGGGGGAAAGAGCCTGCTCCGCTAATCCCTATGGAGGACTTAATTATTTATGAGATGCATGTAAGAGGCTTTACAAAGCATGAGTCATCCGGGGTTACCGATCCGGGAACCTTTTCCGGTATCATGGAAAAGATCCCTTATTTAAAAGCATTGGGAGTAAATGCCGTTGAGCTGATGCCGGTTTTTGAGTTTGATGAGATGAGAGACGGAAGGATCGTGGATGGGAAACAGGTATTGGATTACTGGGGCTATAATACGGTCAGCTTTTTTGCACCGAATACGAGCTATGCGGCACAGAGGGAATATAACAGAGAAGGAAATGAGTTAAAAACCTTAATAAAAGCTTTAAATGAAAATGGAATAGAATGTTTTCTGGATGTGGTTTTTAATCATACTGCAGAAGGCAATGAATATGGCTCCTGTTTTTCCTTTAAGGGATTTGACAATAACATTTATTATATGCTGACTCCGGAGGGATACTATTACAACTTCAGCGGCTGTGGGAATACGATGAACTGCAATCATCCCGTGGTACAGCAGATGATCCTTGAGTGTCTGCGTTACTGGACCACAGCCTATCATGTAAATGGCTTTCGGTTTGATCTTGCCAGTATTTTGGGGCGGAATCAGGATGGATCCCCTATGCATAATCCGCCGCTGCTCCGGAGCCTGGCTTTTGACCCGATCCTGGGAAATGTGAAGCTCATTGCGGAAGCCTGGGATGCGGGCGGTCTGTATCAGGTAGGAAGCTTTCCGGCATGGAAGCGATGGGCGGAGTGGAACGGAAAATATCGCGATGACATGCGGGATTATCTGAAGGGAGATTACGGAATGGCTGACATAGCCGCCCGGAGAATGACCGGTTCCCAGGATCTTTATGATCCTGATATCCGGGGAAATAACGCATCTGTCAATTTCCTGAATTGTCACGATGGTTTTACATTATGGGATATGTATTCTTATAACAGAAAGCACAATGATGCCAACGGATGGGGAAACACGGACGGAAGCGATGATAATCGAAGCTGGAACTGCGGAGCGGAAGGAGAGACGGACAGCGAAGAAGTGCTTTCCCTTCGCAGAAAATTAGCAAAAAATGCCTTTACGGTACTGATGATGAGCAGAGGCGCCCCTATGTTTCTGGCGGGAGACGAGTTTCTCAACACACAATACGGAAATAATAATGCATATTGCCAGGACAATGAAATATCATGGCTGAATTGGGGAGATCTGGAAAAGAACAGGGAGCATTTTGATTATGTAAGGCATATTATAAAGCTGCGCAGGGAACATGATGTGGTACGCAAATTTTCCGGAAAATGTTCGTTGGGCTTTCCTGAGGTGCAGATCTTGAGACCGGATGATCGGACAAAGGTTCTGCGGATCATATATGCGGGCAGGAATAAAGATAATACAGAGGATGATATTGTTTGTGCGGCGGTTAATGTATTTTGGGAAGAGCAGGAATGTATTTTACCTGAGCTGCCGCTGACTTTTGGCTGGCAGGTAAACGCAGATACATCCGGGTGGTACTTAGAAAATGGTGTTGCCGGGATAGAAGGGAATAAAATGTTAGAGGGCCATATGATTCGCATGGCGCCGAGGTCAGCGCTGGTACTTACTGTGAAGGAATGTTTTGATCAATAATGTTTTGGTATTTTGAAAATCAGAAAAGGCGGATAGGAACATAGTATAAGCTTTTGAATAAGATAAAAGTAACTTATTGTATCAGAAGGTATTATCGTGAAATTATCTAATCTATTTTTTAAAGTTCTGAGAGATGAAACGCCGGTGGCAGCGGCAAAAATTGGTGGAAACAGTTCCTATCCTAATTTAAGCGGTATGGTAGAATTTTATCAGATTCCTTTACGGGGAGCGCTGGTATCTGCGGAAATATCAGGACTTCCCGTAGGAAATTGGGATGAGCAGAGAGGATTCTTTGCCATGCATATTCATGAGGTAGGCGACTGTGCATTGCCGTTTGATAAGGTGGGCCGCACTATAATCCTACGGATGAGCCGCATCCTTATCATTCCGGGGATCTGCTGCCATTGTTGAATAACAGAGGATATGCCTGGTCGGCGTTTTATGATGAACGCTTTTCTATCAATGATATTATTGGCAGGGCAGTTATTATCCATTTGCAAAGGGATGATTTTACAACGCAGCCCTCCGGAGATGCCGGAGAAATGATCGGATGCGGAGTCATCAAAAGAGTCGGTTTAAAATAAATGGATGAATTTATAAAAAGATCAGAGTGTTTTTGCATTTGGTAAAAATGTAAAAGACTTTCATACTTTAGCTTGACAATACACCAGAGATAATGATATATTTGATAAAACCGATGAACAAGAGAAGTAGCTTTGATGATCAGGGTTTCAGAGAGCCGCCGATGGTGTGAGTGCGGTACCGGGATACAAGGCGAATGGACTTGTGAGGGCAAACTGAAAGGGAGATTTTTCAGACAGGATTTCCTGATTAGGGGCGACGGGGATGGCTGCCCGTTATCAGAAAAGCCGGTGTATGTAAGTACGCTAGAGAGGACGATTTGTTTGTCAAGCCGGGTGGTACCGCAGGAGTAGAAGCTCTTGTCCCTGCATCAATGCAGAGATGAGGGTTTATTTTTTTGCCATAAAAGCTCGCAATATCTCGTAGCGTAAAAATGTTTCGCAAGGATTTTATAAACAAAAAGGAGAAAAGAATTATGAGTGAAAAGAAAATCCCTTACAAAATCTATATCGATGAGAGCGAGATGCCGAAGGAATGGTATAACCTTAGAGCTGATATGAAGGTTAAACCTGCTCCACTCATGAATCCGGGAACCCACCAGCCATTGACTGCGGAAGAGATGAGCGGTATTTTCTGCGAGGAACTGGTACAGCAGGAATTGGATGATACTACGCCATTTATTGAGATTCCGGAAGAAATTCGTGAATATTACAAGACCTACCGTCCAAGTCCGGTAGTACGTGCTTATAATCTGGAAAAATATCTGGATACTCCGGCAAAGATCTATTTTAAATTTGAAGGGAATAACACCAGCGGCAGCCATAAGTTAAATTCTGCGATTGCGCAGGCTTATTACGCAAAGAAGCAGGGGCTGA
>CAZLZX010000176.1:0-5482 GCA_964564095.1 uncultured Eubacterium sp.
TCATAGGAAAAGGAAGCTGCGGCATTGCTGCAGGCGCTAATAAAGTGTCAGATGCGGTAGAAAGCTATCTGGCAGAGAAAAACCTTGACATTTCTGTAAGTGTAACCGGATGTATCGGAATGTGTTATCTTGAGCCCATCATGGATGTGATTCGTGATGACGGCACAAAGACTACCTATGTAAAGGTAACGCCGGATGCGGTTTCTAAGATCATGGAAGCAGAGCTTTCCGGAAATGTCTGTGCAGATTATGAGATTCCTCAGGAAGATAAGGAAATCAAAGAAAAGCAGACGCGTATCGCACTTAGAAACTGCGGTATTATCAATCCGGAGGAAATTGAAGAATATATTGCTGCAGGCGGTTATCAGTCTATTGAAAAATGTATCCGGGAGATGACGCCGGAAGAGGTAATTGAAGAAATCAAGATTTCCGGTCTTGCAGGACGTGGAGGAGCCGGTTTCCCTACCTGGTTTAAATGGAATGCGGCCCGCAGCGCCAAAGGAGAGAAAAAATATACGATTTGTAATGCGGATGAAGGCGATCCGGGTGCATTTATGGATCGTGCCGTTATCGAGGGCGATCCCCATACATTGATTGAAGGTATGTTGATCGGCGCATATGCCATGGGAAGTGATGAGGGTATTGTTTATGTACGTGCAGAGTATCCTCTGGCAATCGTGCGCTTGAATAATGCGATTGAGCAGGCTCGTGAAAAAGGGTATCTGGGTAAAAATATTCTGGGATCAGGGTTCAGCTTTGATCTGCGCATCAAAGCCGGTGCAGGAGCTTTTGTCTGCGGCGAGGAGACTGCGCTGATCGCATCCCTGGAAGGCGAGCGCGGAATGCCCCGTCTGAAACCGCCATTCCCGGCTCAGAAGGGATACTGGCAGAAGCCTTCCAATATTAATAACGTAGAAACATATGCCAATGTTGCATGGATCATTGCCAACGGCGGTGCAGCCTTTGCAGCGCTGGGAACTCCGGACAGCAAAGGAACAAAGGTATTTGCTTTGACAGGAAAAATCAAAAAGGGCGGTCTGGTAGAAATTCCAATGGGAGCTACCATTCGTGACGTTATCTATGATATCGGCGGCGGTATCAAAAATGACCGTGCATTTAAAGCGGTACAGATGGGCGGACCGTCTGGCGGATGTATTCCGGCAGATTTAATAGATACGCTGATTGATTACAAAAAACTGTCAGCTACCGGTGCGATCATGGGCTCAGGCGGTATGGTTGTTATGGATGAGACCACCTGTATGGTAGATATGGCGCGTTTCTTCCTTGACTTTACCTGCAAAGAAAGCTGCGGAAAATGTATCCATTGTCGTCTCGGAACCAAACGAATGCTGGAAATCCTTACCCGTATTACCGAGGGCGAAGGAAGAGACGGCGATATCGAGCTTTTAGAAGAGCTGGCAATTCAGATCAAAAACTCCGCTCTTTGCGGATTGGGACAGACGGCGCCGAATCCGGTACTGACTACCCTGAAATATTTCCGTAATGAGTACGAAGATCATATTTACCGTAAAAAATGTACCGCACATCAGTGCAGCGCTCTTGTTACTTACTCTGTGGATGCAGACAAATGTAAGGGCTGTACCTTGTGTGCAAGAAATTGTCCGGTTCAGGCGATTTCAGGAAGCGTAAGAGAACCGCATGTGATCGACACAGATACATGTATCAAGTGCGGAAAATGTGCGTCAAGCTGTAAATTCGGCGCGGTAATTGTGGATTAAGGAGGAAACTGATATGGCAAAATTAAGATTAAATATAAATGGCATAGAAGTGACCGGATATGATGGACAGACTATTTTGGAAGTGGCGAGAGAGAATGGAATTGAGATTCCTACTCTTTGCTATGACGAGAGGGTAGCTGTATATGGCGCCTGTGGTCTGTGCGTTGTTGAGGCAGAGGGAAGTCCAAAGCTGATGCGTGCCTGCGCTACGGTCATTTCCGAAGGTATGGTAATCAAAACAAATACACCTAAGGTAATCGCTTCCAGAAAAGCAGCTCTGGAGCTTTTGCTCAGTGATCATAACGGAGACTGCCGTCCTCCATGTTCTCTGGCATGCCCGGCAGGTACCGATTGTCAGGGATATGTAGGCATGGTTGCCAACGGAGAATATAAAGAAGCAGTAAAATTAATTAAGGACAAATTCCCGTTCCCGGCATCCATCGGTCGTGTATGTCCGCATCCCTGTGAGACAGCATGCCGCCGTCAGTTAGTAGAAGAGCCGGTATCTATCGCATTTATCAAAAGCTTCCTTGGAGATAAGGATTTAGAGAGCGGCGAGCCATATATGCCGGAACCGGGAGCGCCGACAGGCTACCGTGTAGCTGTTGTGGGCGGCGGCCCGGCAGGTTTAACTGCTGCTTATCAGCTTCGCAGAAAAGGACATGAGGTAGCCGTTTATGATGCTATGCCGAAGATGGGAGGTATGCTTCGCTACGGTATTCCGCAGTACCGTCTTCCAAAGGAGATCCTGGATGAAGAGATCGCTTTGATCGAAGACATGGGTGTGGAAATGCATCCGAATCAGAAGATCGGAAAAGATGTTTCTTTGGTTTCTCTTCGTGAAAAATATGATGTGGTAGTAGTGTCCGTAGGTGCATGGACAAGTATTCAGATGGGTATTCCGGGCGAAGATAACGCATTTGTATACGGCGGTATCGACTTCCTGCGGAAAGCTGCATTGGGCGAAGATATTTTGATCGGACAGAATGTGGCAGTTGTAGGCGGCGGAAATACGGCTATGGACGCCTGCCGTACGGCAGTTCGTCTGGGAGCAAAAAATGTATATTGTATTTATCGTCGTACCAGAGCAGAGATGCCGGCGGACGATCTTGAGATACAGGAAGCAGAGGAAGAAGGCGTAGTATTCAAATATTTGAACAATCCTCTGGAAGTGGTGTCTGCTGCTGACGGAAGCATTGCTTGCGTAAAGGTTCAGAAGATGGAGCTGGGCGAGCCGGATGCCAGCGGAAGAAGAAGACCGGTTCCTGTAGAGGGCGCCGTAGAAGAACTGGACGTATCCTGTCTGATCATGGCTTTGGGCCAGAAGCTGGATATTACCGGATTTGAAGAGCTGGAGCGCACAAAGAAGGGAACGATTGCTGCAGATGAGACGACTTACCGTACCAATCTGGACAATGTATTTGCCTGCGGCGAAGCTACCAATAAAGGGCCTGGCATTGCCATCGCTTCTATCGGCGATGCGATCAAAGCAGCAGATGTAGTGGACAGCTATCTGAAAGGAACTCCGACTCCATATCATGCGCCATATGTGGTAGAACGCACGGATGTGACAGAGGAAACCTTTGCAGATCGTGAGAAACAGCCTCGTACGCATATGCGTCATTTGTCTCCGTCTGCAAGAAGAGACAATTTCCATGAAGTAAATCACGGCTTTTCTGAGGAAGAGGCAAAATGTGAGGCAAGCCGCTGTCTGGAATGCGGATGTCATGATTATTATGAATGTAAGCTGATCCGTTATGCAAATGATTACGACGTACATCCGGAAAAATTTGACGGCGACAAACATGCAAGGACTATTGACAATTCCCATCCGTTTATTGACCGGAATCCGGATAAATGTATTCTGTGCGGACTTTGTGTAAGAGTTTGTGATGAGGTCATGGGCCGTACCGCATTGGGACTGGTTGGCCGTGGATTTGATACCATCGTAAAACCTGCTTTGGATCTTCCTCTGAAGGCAACCGATTGTGTTTCCTGTGGTCAGTGTATCAATCTCTGCCCGGTTGGAGCATTGGGAGAGAAAAATCCGTATGGAAAGCGTGTTCCGTCAGATACAACCTGTACCACAACCGCCTGTGCATTCTGCAGTGTGGGATGTAAGACAACGATTCAGACCGCCGGAAATATGCTGGTAAAATCTACTCCGGATGAATCTGTCAAAGGAACATTGTGCGTAAACGGACGTTTTGGCTATGGAAAACAGACAGAAGCAGATCGTATTACAAAACCATTGATCCGCAAAGATGGTCAGATGTGCGAGGCAGAGTGGGATGAGGCCTTGATGTATGTGGCGAAAAAACTGCAGAGCGTAGCAATGCGCTACGGCAAAGATGCAGTGGCTGTATCCGTATCCGATAAGCTTACCAGTGAAGAGATCTATATGGTAAAGAAGTATGCGGAGGAGATTTTAAATACACCGAATCTGTTTAGTTATAATAAAGTTGCAGGCGGCGCATCTGAGGCGCTTGGTATGGATGGTTCTACCTGCAAGCTTGAAGAGCTGCTTTCCGCAAATGTGATTCTGCTTGTCAGCACAAATCTTATGGAAGAACATGCTTCCCTGGGCGTAAAAGTGCGTCAGGCAAAGGAACGGGGAGCAAAAACCATTGTAATTTCCGATCTGCCGGAATCTCAGGAGGCAATGGAAGCAGATCTGTTTATTCAGGCATCTGATACAAAGCCATTGAAAGCAATTTTAAAAGCACTGGCAGAGGCAGGAAAAACAGCAGAGGGCATGGATGAACTGCAGGCATCTCTGACAGATACTGTTGTGGATGATTCGGCAAAAGCTGCAGCAGATATGCTGATGGCTGCAAAGAAAGCAATCGTTGTAGCTGAGCAATCATGGCTGACAGGAGAGGCTGCAAAAGCTGCGGCAGATATCGCTGTATTGAGCGGACATATCGGAGCGCCGAGAGATGGATTCATCCAGATTAAAGCGAATGCAAACTCTCAAGGATTAAGCGACCTGGGTATTGCTGCTTATGCGGATGTGGAAGATGCTGCGGAGCATGTTCAGGCTATGTTTATCGTAGGAGAGGACGTACCGGAGTTTGACCGTTCCGGTATGGAATTTGCAGCAGTTGCAGATATCTATCTGACAGAAACAGCCAAGAAAGCAGATGCCGTACTTCCGCTTGTATCTTTAGTAGAGAGTGAAGGAACGGTAACGTCCTGCGATGGAACTGTCAGTGAAGTGAAGCCTGCTATCCCGGCTTTGGGACTTCCGAACTGGAAAGTTCTGCAGGGTCTGGCAAATGTGACAGGACAGCATTATGCATTTGAAGCTGTCGGCGAGATCGCGCGGGAAATGAAAGAGGTTCATGCCGCAGATGCAGGCAGTCTGAATCCGGTGCTTGCACCAGTAGCGGATGCGCCTATGTATCAGGAACGTGCGAACACAAACGTAGTAGTAAACCGTTTCAGAAACTTATTAAAGGACGAAGAATTGATCTGATTCTAAGTGGAAGAGATGGATGCAATATAAACAGGGCTGCTGCAGGAAACAGGTGCGGCAGTCCTGTTTGTCCTATAAAAATATTTAAAATTGTCTTATAAAAATATTAAAAAATATTGTTTACAACCCACTTGAATTGTGTTATAGTGAATCAGTGTGAGCCAGCCCATACTCAGTAACTGGAATCTCCAACCTGTTACTTAGTAGCACACATTTGTCCGGGCGATTTTAAAATATCAGGAGGAAACAAAAATGATTTCTAAAG
>CAZLZX010000177.1:0-5478 GCA_964564095.1 uncultured Eubacterium sp.
TCATTACGTGAATATCTACCTCTTTTTATTCTTAAAATATTCATCCAACGATGTCCATGACGTGGCTGAGCATTTGTATAGCCTGGCCACTCGTTGTCTACATGTTCGTCTTTACAAGACATAAAGCAGTTATTACAATCATGGCACCATCTGACATCAATAACCATATACCACTGTTTCATCTCTAATTCTCCTTTCGGGCTTTATTTAAGAAATTAATAAATTTCGTAAATACCGCCATCCCATTTTTCTACTTCAATCTGAGCACTATTTGGTGCCATACCACATGCATATTTAGACATGTAACGATCTGGTGTAAGAATGTTTACACAACCGCCACGGTCTGCGGAGCATCCTGGTTTACCAAGTGGAGCATACTCTGCACAGGATTCATAAGAATGAACTGTACCTGGCTGTACACGTTCTCCAACCTGAGCGCAAAGAATTACAGAACCTCTGTCATTGTATGCACGTACTAAATCGCCATCTTTGATTCCACGTGCTTCTGCATCAACAGTGTTCATACGGATAATCCAGTAATACCATCCGTCTACTAATACCCGGTGGTCCTTGATATCCATCATGAAGGAGTCTTTTGCATCACCCATGGTATGCATAGAGAATCTTGGATGAGGTGATAACATACCCAGAGGGTATTTCTTAGCAACTTCTGCGTGCCAGCTTTCCCAAGCAGGTACGTATTTGTGCATTGCCGGACGATATTCATCCACAAATCCCTGTTCCTCGAAACGTTTCAGAGAAGTAGCGATAAACTCTACTTTACCTGTAGTTGTCTGTAAACCTTTCAGTGCAACAGACTGGTTCGGAGCCGGACCCCAGTCAGGAGTATCGCGTACACGATCTTCTGCGAACCAACGAAGTGCAGGTGTTTTCTTTCTATTTGGATTGTCAGGTACTACCAGATATCCTTTCTTGAAGAAGTCTTCCCAAGACATCAGCTTCGGACAATCTGTTGCATTGTAGTACTGCTCTACCCATTTCAGTTCATCTTTACCTTCTGTAAAGATATCATAAATACCAAGTTTCTTAGCAAGTAAAGCGTAAATCTCATAATCAGATTTAGACTCGCCAAGTGGCTCGATACATTTAGCCTGTAAGGAAATTACACGGTTGTTAGCCATCTGGAAGTTATCTGGAATGTAACCGGAGCAGTTAGCAAACTCAGAAATATCCCAACGCTCATAGTTTGTACAAGCCGGAAGAATAACGTCAGCGAACATTACTTCGCCCTCGAACCAGATTGACTGAGACACTACAAACTCAAGGCTTTCAGTTGTATACATCTTAGCATATCTGTTTGTACCTGTCATTGTACCAATATGTGGTCCGCCGTATTTCCAGTACATTTTAATTGAGCCATAACCTGGAGCCGGATACTGATACGGATGCATCTGTGCTTCGATAGATGGTCCGCAGAATCCTTTACCATACCACTCGAATTTTCCGTTCATGATACACTCCGGAATTTTCAGACGTGGAATATGCTGACCAGCTTCCCAGTTCAGTTTTACTGGAGCCGGGAATGTTGTCTTACCGTCGAACATTCTCCATGCGAATTTGAATCCTGCTGCAGAGTTAGCGCAGTCACCAGAAATACCGCCCTCAGCGTATCCTGGGAAGTAGAATTCATAATCAGTAGGAACACCCTGTGTGGTGGACCAGATATTGGAACCTGGTTTACCAAGACCCTGCATTGTAGCAAGAGCGATCATACCACGTGTCCATTCAATACCATGGGTAGCACGGCAAGCACCACCCCAGCCGCCCATACCACCGGCAGCAAGATATGTGTTCTTCTTAGCCCATTCACGAGCAAGTGCACGGATATCGCAAGCTGGAATACCTGATTCTTTCTCAGCCCATTCACAAGTCTTAGGAATTCCGTCCTCGCCTTTACCTAATACGTAATCAGCCCACTCTTCAAATCCATAAGCATGAGTTGCAACGTACTCTTTGTCGTATGTTCCTTCTGTCAACCATGTATAAGCAATAGCGAAGGAAAGAGCATGGTCTGTACCAACCTTTGGTGAGAACCATTTAATTCCCCACATATTTGCGGAATGGTTAAAGAACGGATCGATAAATACCATCTTAACACCCAGCTCGTCTAACCAACGACGTCTGATGTGTGATTCATAAGCAGCGTAAATACCGCTGTTAACTTCTGGATCAGATGACCAGAATACGATCATTTCTGCATATTTCAGACCATCCTCTAACAGATCGTACTGCTCAGGACATCCAAGTCTCCATGAGAAGCCCCACATATGCATACCGCCCCAGTGCCAGCCTTCCCAGCTATCCGGGTTATGATCTGCGTATGTGAATCCCATAAGGTTCATGAAACGGAAATATGTAGAATGACGGTAACCTACGTTACCCCATAAGTGGTGAGATGATGGTGTTGACATGATAGATGCCGGGCCACTCTCTCTCTTAATTCTGTTAACTTCGCTTACAACGATATCTGTTGCCTCATCCCAGCTGATTCTTTCATATCCGGAAATACCACGATTCTGAATATTTCTTTCGCCGTTTGGATCAAAGTCCACACGTTTCATAGGATAAAGAATTCGTCTGTCAGAATAAATCATAGATTTCTGACCAGCTGTAAACGGTGCAATCGTAGTGTATCTTGGTGCTTCAAACACTCTGCCCCTTGCTTCAATTTTCCAGCCTTCCGGATCTGTCTCATCAAAGTCCATCGGTGTAATACGAACGATTTTTCCATCCTTCACGTATACGAACACAGGACCTCCGGTACTGGAGTTAGTCAAACGAATTTCGCCTTCCATGAATATACCTCCTTGATTTTTTGTTAATCTTTCCCAACATTTTTCAATATTCTGCAGCGTGAGTAGAGGAATAAAAAGCCGCTTCATATTTTAAAATGTTTTTTGCAGAAGAGTAAGTGATTTGTCGTAGTTCTCTTCTTAATATACACTATAACGTGTATTGTGATTATACAGTCAATCACTTTTTTATTTTTTAGAAATCTTTTTTTTCATGAAGGTTCGAATATTTCTGTGCATATGCATAAAGGTCCTTCAATGCCGGATTATGATTCTTTACTTTGCGGGTAAGCTGCATTGGCAGATACTTCTGCGGCACATCTTCTTCGATTGGAATAAATCTCAGATTCATATTAGAAATTACTTCCGTTTCTTCAAATACAAGAGAGATTCCTTCCCCCATTTCAATTGAAAAAAGAAATTCCTCAAAATCATCAAACTCTGCGGCTATTTTAGGATCAAATCCAAAATAATTGCAGATGTTGTACAAAAAATCATCCTCTTTTTTAATGTCAGTAGATCGATATCTCAAGAACACACTATCTTTAAAATCAATCAGACTCACTTTTTTCTTATAAAAAAGCGGATGGCTCTTGTGAACCACAATCCCAACCCTGGAATAAAACAGAGTCTGTCTCTCAACATCCTGCAAACTCTTGACATCATGATCCGCAATCAGAATCGCATCATAATAATCATTTTTCAATCCTTCCAGCAATTTCTTTTGCGTGCAGCGTTCCTTAATAATCTGAATCTCCGGCCGGATCTCCCGAAAACCGGAAAGAACCTGCGACAGATAACTGTTACATTTAATATGCTGCTGACATCCTACAGTAATACATCCGTTAAATTTCTTAACAGAATTTTTGGCCCGGGTAAGCACCATCTCCCACTCCGTTACCATTTCTGACAATGTTTCCGCCATCATCTGTCCCTGTACAGTCAGCTTAACGCCTTTTGTGTTTCTATCAAAAAGAGCCAGTCCCAGTTCTTCTTCAAAAGAAGCAATCTGCCTGCTAATATTGGATTGTGATATAAACAAATTTTTAGCGGCTTTTGTGAAATTCAAACATCTGGCCACTTCCAAAAAACATTTTACCTGTAAATCTGTCATAGTGCTTCCTCCGAAATCTTTCCCATATATTATATTTTCCCATTAAACCATTACTATAACTATAACAAATTTGTGGAGAAATTTACAGAGGAATTTGCAGTATATTTACCTATTTTCGACTTTTGCAGGTATTCCTTGTTTATATTTAAATTATACCATTGTATTCCACATTCTGTTATTTAAAAACCATATATATCTATTTATATTCCGCATAACTGATTTCCATTTAGAAATCATCTGCACTCTATTGTTGTCTACTGCAGGGATCTCCCCGGGAGCTTCTCTCCGGATCCAATGCGGCATCAAAACACCCGCGTGAATCCCATCACGCGGGTGCCATCAACTTTTTCAAAGTTCAATCACAAGATCTCAAAACGATTCCTGTATATACTTTCGTTTTATTCCTCTTCGTCTTTAATTCCGTTCTTTTTTGCACCTGACAGGCAGATTGCAAGAAGCACGATAGCTACACAAAGAAGATATACTGATACGATTGTAATTGCCATAAAGCAAAATCCTCCTTATAATTTCTCACCTTTATGTGTTACTTTCCAGATAGCGAAAATAATTGCACAAAGGACGATTCCCATTACATACTGAGTAACAATATCCTGAAGAACCCACATAATTCTTACCTCCTTTATGATGCCTGAGCTGCTGTGTTAGCCTTAATCTCATCTGCATGAGTTTTCTTCCATGCCGGTTTGCCCGGAAGAATAAGATGAAGAACAATACCAAGTACCAATGATACAACGATCGTAGCGTACAGGTTCATTGCCCAAATGCTTCCATCGCCGA
This sequence comes from uncultured Eubacterium sp., assembly GCA_964564095.1. Lineage (GTDB taxonomy): Bacteria > Bacillota > Clostridia > Lachnospirales > Lachnospiraceae > Brotonthovivens. Next base: position 4,726 of record CAZLZX010000177.1, read on the forward strand.
AGATCTTGCCCATCGGGCAGAATGTCCAGATACAGTCAACCACATATGAGATAATAACCGTAGCCCAAGCTGCCGACTTGCTGATCTTGAAGTTGTAACCAATGATAAACACAATGAAGATTGGCATACCAAAGGAGAATACCCACAAGAACAAGTTGAACACGAACTCATGTGCCATGATCAAAGCGCCTGGTAATAATAAAGCTGCTGCGATAATGATACAAATTTTGTTGATGCGAAGTTTTGTCTTCTCATCCGCCTGCGGGCAAGCACATCCGATAACGATATCGTTTGCGATAACGTTGGAGTTTGCCAGTACAACACCGCCGCCTGTTGACAGTGTAGCGGAAAGTAATGCCACCATCAGTAATCCGATAGCCGGTACTGGAAGTCCTTCCTGTGCGATAGTCGGAACTGCTTCCAAACCGTTTGGCCCTACTACAGAAGAGATTGCCGGAATTGACATAGCTGCAATACCAAGGAAGATCCATGGTAAGGATGACATAATGTTCAAAGAGCATCCAAGGAATACACCTTTACGGCATGCGCTCTCATCTTTAGCTGCAAAGAATGGCTGCATCATTGTCTGGGAAACAGCGCCTGCAGTTGTATGTAATACAATAACCGGGATGATAACGCCGAGCCATACTGAAGGCAATCCAAGTGTACCTGTCTGTGTCAGGAAGTCACTGTAACCTACTGATTTATAAACTTCCAGAACGCCGTTCCATCCGCCAAACTGTGCCAGATAAT
>CAZLZX010000178.1:0-5459 GCA_964564095.1 uncultured Eubacterium sp.
CTTCCAGCTCGGATATTACAAAGGGCGCCTCTGCCGGGTATTCTCCCTCGTAGGACTCATCGAAATAAACCAGCTCCGGTTTGCGCAGCTTTAGCTCCGTAATGATCAGTCCCATCTGAAGTCCCCAGTCTCCCAGATGCACATCTCCGATCATATGATGTCCCATGAATTTACCGATTCTCTTGATAGCTTCGCCGATCACTGCGGAACGAAGATGTCCTACATGTAAAGGCTTTGCCACATTTGGTCCGCCATAATCGATCATGATCGTCTGCGGATCTTTCGTAAACTCTGCGCCAAAACGCTCATCTGCCTGCATCTGTCTTAAAAATGCCGCCAGATATTCTTCATCTATTTTGAGATTCAAAAACCCGGGTTTTACGGAATCCACGGAAGAGAACATCTCATTTCCCTCAAGCTGTTCTGCCACCGCATCTGCGATCATAAACGGAGCCTTCTTATACTGCTTGGCGGCAGCCATAGCGCCATTACACTGATATTCACACAGATCCGGCCGGTTAGAAAGCGTTACTTTTCCGTATTTTTCTTCATAACCCGCCTGTACAAATGCTTTTGTTACTTCCTCTGTAATCAGATCAAGGATTTTCTTCATATGTCATTCCTCTCTATCATTTTTCCAGTTTAAAAGACCGTTAAAACCATTTCCGCACAAAAAATGCAGACCAAAACCAGACCACAATTTTTCATGCCATCTGACATAGTATAATGCTTTTCTTTGCCTGACGCAAGCATGTATTTTTTTCTTTTAACCGATGTATAGATTTATCAAAATCCGTGCATTCTCTTAGTAGTCACTTTGCTCACTTTACATCGCACCATTTTCAAACACAGGCGAAGTGCATTTTTATCACAATATGGTTCCGGAGGTAGAAAATATGGCTTCTTACAAAGTTGAAATCTGCGGGGTAAACACATCCACCCTTCCCATTCTGAAAGAGGAGGAAAAGGCTTCTTTGTTTGACCGCATTAAATCCGGCGACCAGGCCGCCCGGGAAGAATATATAAAAGGGAATTTAAGATTAGTCTTAAGCGTGATCCGCCGTTTTTCCGGCAGTAACGAAAATGTAGACGATCTGTTTCAGATCGGATGCATCGGTCTCATCAAATCTATTGATAACTTCGATCCGACGATGAATGTGAAATTTTCTACCTACGCCGTTCCGATGATCATCGGCGAGATCCGACGCTATCTGCGCGACAACAACAGTGTCCGTGTCAGCCGTTCCATGCGCGACACCGCTTACAAAGCGCTCCATGCCCAGGAACTGATGACACGCAGAAATAATCAGGACCCAACGCTGTCAGAGGTTGCCGAAGAGATCGGGATACCTGAGGAGGACATCGTATTTGCTCTGGATGCCATCCAAAGTCCCGTCAGCCTCTATGATCCCATCTACACAGACGGCGGAGATACCCTCTATGTTATGGACCAGATCAGCGACAAGAAAAATAAAGAAGAAAAATGGATCGAGGAATTATCGCTGTCCGATGCTATGAAACGCTTAAATGAAAGAGAACACCGGATCATACAGCTTCGTTTTTTTGAAGGAAAAACCCAAATGGAGGTAGCCAATGAGATTCATATTTCCCAGGCACAGGTCAGCCGTCTGGAAAAGTGCGCTCTAAAAAACATGAAACAATACCTGTCCATTTCATAAGAGAAACTATTCATCTGATGTTTCTGTTTCATCCATCTACAGGACCTGCCACTGGCAGCTCCCTTCGAATGCCTGGCAGCAAAAACAGGGTGTCAAAATCTGACACCCTGCATTACGGTAAAACCATTCTTCTTGTCCGGTATTTTAATATACGACAACCGGCGTTCCTATGGATACATTTTCATATATCTTTTTCGCATTGCTCAAAGGTGTATTCACACATCCATGGGAACCATTGGTCTTGTAAATACTGCCTCCAAAACTGTCTCTCCATGTAGCATCATGAACGCCGACATTTCCGTTAAAGGGCATCCAGTAATTAACATGAGAATTGTATCCCTCTCCCACCAGATTGTAATCTGTCATTTTTGCGTCGATGGCCCAAACGCCGCCAGACGGTGTGGCCCGGCCTTCTATATTGATATTTCCGGTTACCACCGGCGTATCTACGATACATTCTCCGTCCACATAACACCACATTCTCTGATTTGCGATAGAAACCTCTATGTACGTATCGCCTATATCATTGGTATCTCTGCATTTACCTGTATATCTGTATTCCGGCTCAATCGTACCTGACTCTCCGGCTTTTATTTTCTCAATCAGGACTTCTGCCGATTTTGTCTTTCCGATCAGCCAGCCATAGTCGCCGCCCTTTAACGTGATCGTCTCTCCCAGGCTGGTAGTAAATTCACGGCTCAGCCCGAAGGTATCGTACTTAAGCCCAAGCTCATGCATGTACTCTTCCACTTTTTCCTGATCCAGCTCAAAGGTAAAATCCTCTCCGAATGTGATCCACTGCGAGATCAGATCACTGTTTACCACTTCCTGTCGGTCTGAGAAATCATAAATGATTTCCACATCCAGCATATCATTAACCTGTGTCTGCTCTGCCGCAAGCTCTTCCGAATCCTCATAAATATCCGGTTCTGTATAACATCCGACTGCATCCAGATCCAAACTGGACTCGCCTTCCATTACCGCCTCTGAGACTTTTGTATGTACACGTTCCGTATCAAGCTGGGTTCCTAAATCCTCTTTTATGATCTGGAATTTCCCGTCGCTATACTCCAAATGGGCATCTACCGGCTCCTGCATATTGTCATCCTGCATAAAGGAAAAGCTATCGGTTTTACTCTGCAAAAGAGTCTCATCCAATGTCACATCCACATCAATATCCTCTCCTTTAGAGAAAAGTCCGGTAAACCACAGCAAAGCGCTCTGCTCTGCTTTCAGATCATCCACAATTCCTTTATCATCAAATGCGAGATCAATATCAGCCGCCGTAATGATCTCGTCTCCGGTTCTGGATGTAACAGTAAGCTGGTACTCGCCAACCTTTTCTTTTATTTTTTCTTTCAGGGATTCCACCGTTTGATTTGATACCTTGATACCAAAAACCATATCCTTTCCATAAAAATGTTTGGAATAAAATACCGCACCGATAATATAAATCGCTACAATAATAATCAAAACAAGGAAAAATACCGCTCTCCGCTGCTCTCTCCTTCGCTGTCTGGTCCGTGCCCCTTTTTTTCTTTTGTCATTTCCCACTCTTTCACACCCTCAACTTTTTAAATTTATGTGTTCAGCTATTAATCTAATACTCTTTTTTAAAATCATCAACCCCCTGCATCAAAAATTAATGATATTGTAAGATTCATGTAACGATTCGGATACATAAAATCCATTTTTATCTATTCATATTTGACGATTTCCTTTCGCAGCCGTTTCATGATCTTTTTTTCCAATCTGGATATGTAGGACTGGGAAATTCCCATCAGATCGGCGACCTCCTTTTGTGTCAGTTCTTTCTCATCCTTTGTTTTTAAACCATAACGCAGTTCAATGATCTTTTTCTCTCTGGGCGGCAGCTTATCCACAGCTTTTTTTAACAGCTTTTTTTCTACCTCCAGCTCCATATCCTTATAGATCAGATCTTCCTCTGTCCCAAGAATATCCGATAACAGCAGTTCGTTTCCATCCCAATCCACATTCAATGGTTCATCAATCGAAACCTCCAGCTTCATCTTACTGGTCCTTCTCAAATACATTAAGATTTCATTTTCTATACACCGGGACGCATAGGTGGCAAGCTTGATATTTTTTGTTGGATTATATGTATTGATAGACTTGATCAGACCTATCGTTCCAATAGATATGAGATCCTCCACCCCTACGCCGGTATTGTCAAATTTTTTTGCAATATATACTACCAGCCGAAGATTATGTTCGATTAGTGTACTTTTTGCCTTTTCACAGTCCTCTGTCTGAAGCTGCTCGATACATGCGCTTTCCCGCTCTGCTTCCAGCGGCGGCGGTAAAATTTCCGCCCCTCCTATGTAATGCAGCTCCTTCGTATTCTGAAACAAAAGATTCTGGATCGTTGGTACTATCCGAAATTGAAATCGTTCCGGCACCGACACTTTAATATACATGATTTTTACCCATAAACAAATGCGTTTCCTTTCTCTTTTACTGTCTGCCCTCCAGCAGCGCGCCATTTAATATCATCTGTATACTATGATCCGAAAACAGTTCTCTGTCCGAAATTCCAATGACCGGATCTTGAATCTCAACTTCTCTACCAGACAGAAGCAGATACATTTTATCTACTGTAAATGCCTTCATCAACCCCTGATCCATTCCAACCGTATGATAAGGGATATATCTGATTTTTTCCTCCGGAAGTCTGAATACGGCTTTTAATGCTGTCTCAGCCACTACGCTGACCGGCTTTCCGGTAAAAGGATCTCTCAGCAAATTTCCGGTGTCCAGCAGGGACTGAAGTATTAGTGTCTGGTCCTGATATACCAGTCTTGCCTCTAAAATATGCTGTCTGCTATGCCTACTTATCTTTTCTACACAGCAGATTCCCCCTGAAATAACCGCCAACCCCAAACACCATGCCAGCTTCCCCTGCTTTGACGAAAACAACTGAAAAAAGAAGTTCTGCATACCTCCCGCAAATAAAATTATCCCCGTCACAGTAAGATAAGCACGTATCAGCTCTGACACTCTTTTCGGTCTGGCCAGCAAATAAATCAACAGTGGATTTATGATACACAGTATGAGCAGACGGTACAAAAGAAAATTCTTCATAAAAAGGAACAGAAGCGTTTCCAGGACAGCCGACAGCAGAGCCAAAGCCAGACATCTGCCAATTTTGATTTTTTGCTTTAAAACACAAAGCGTTGTAAGAAAAGCAGTCAGGTCAACCAGAAATACCATGAGCAAAAATGTATCGAGATACCATTCATACTTCACTGTCCACCTCCTCTTCCTAGATTATAAAAAAAGAACCGCGATTTTTTTGTCAAAATCGCGGTCCTCAACTATATTTTTTTAATATTTTTATCTTTTTGTGTTTTTCAGGAAATCCGGAATCTTAATATCCTTCTGGGGAACAGAGCTTACCGGTGGTTTTGGCGCTTTAATACCAGTTGTCACAGGCGTAACCGGTGTGCCTGCAGACTGTGTGCCTGCGGTACGATTGATACCAAGGCCGCCCTGCTGCGCGGTGCCTGAATAATTCAGCCCGGATAAGATCTTCGGAGCTGCTGTCGGGCTTTCCAGTCCGGTAGCAATAACGGTAATCTTTGCGGAATCCTGACACGTCTCATCAAACATAGCGCCAAAAATGATATTTGCATCATCTCCGGCAAGATCCTGTACATAGCTTGCCGCGTCATTGGCATCCATCAGAGAGATATCCCCTGAAATATTGATGATTACATGAGATGCTCCCGTAATGCTTGTCTCAAGAAGAGGACTGGCAAC
>CAZLZX010000179.1:0-5449 GCA_964564095.1 uncultured Eubacterium sp.
AAACAGGATTTTCTCTTATTACAATAAGAAACGGCAACCAGCAGTTAAAAGAAAAATATGCAAAACCATACGCTGAAAAGCTTCTCATGGTAAGAGACGGCCAGCATGCGCCAATGCATTTCCACTTTTATAAAATGGAAGATATCATCAACAGAGGCGGCGGAAATATATTGATTACCGTATACAATTCCACAGAAGACGGCGAATTTGCCGATACGGATGTAAAAATAACCAAAGACGGACGCACCTTCTATGTTCCTGCCGGCACTGCTGTAAAACTGGAGCCGGGCGAAAGCATCACGATCTATCAGTACATGTATCATGATTTTAATGTAGAGCCGGGTTCCGGCGACGTATTGCTGGGCGAGGTTTCCATGTGCAATGATGATAACACGGACAACCGTTTCTATGAGCCGATCGGACGCTTCCCTGCAATTGAAGAAGATGAACCGGCTTACCGTCTGCTCTGCAATGAATATCCGGAAGCAAAGTAACAGGAGATACCCCTATGAATTATACGATCAAAAACAACGACTTAACTGTCGTAGTGTCATCCCATGGCGCTGAAATGCTCTCCATACAATATCAGGGAAGAGAATATCTGTGGCAGGGAGACCCGGCTTACTGGAAAGAGCATTCTCCGGTATTGTTCCCCTATGTAGGCCGTTTTACCGACGGGCAGTACACCTTTCAGGGGACTCATTACGATATGGCCATCCATGGTTTTGCTAAACTCAGTGAATTTTCTTTAAAGGAAATCTCCCGCACAACGGTAACGTTAATGCTGACGGATACTCCTGCGACCTTTGAGATCTATCCGTTTCATTTTGTACTGAATGTCTCTTATACCGTATCCGGTAATCAGATTTGGGTTTCCTATGGGGTGCAAAACCTGACAGACGGCACGATGTATTTCGGTATCGGCGGACATCCGGGCTTCAATGTTCCGCTGGAGGATGGTTTATCCTTTACCGATTATTACCTGGAATTTGCCCAGGCACATATGCCGGCAAGAGTCGGACATACCCCTGCCTGCTTTTTAAGCGGCGTAGATACGGACTTTCCACTGGAAGAGGGAAGAAAACTTCCGCTTACCCACAATATGTTCGATGACGATGCCATCGTACTGAAAAATGTGGCGGATGAAGTGATCCTGAAATCGGATAAGGGCGCTCGCTCCGTAACCGTATCCTATCCCGACCTGCCATATCTTGGACTGTGGCATGCGCCAAAGACGGATGCGCCTTATATCTGTATCGAACCCTGGACCTCTCTTCCTTCCAGACAGGATGTCGTGGAGGATTTTCAGTGCAAATGTGATATGATCCGCCTTGGGGAGGGAAAAGCATACGGCAATACATGGTGTATTAAGCTGGCATAAAAAATGAATATTTAAACATAATTTGCAAAGATGCGCCGAGTCCTTTACCGGCGCATTTTGTTTGTAACAAAAGTAAAAAATTAGCCTGCAATCTGCCTGTTTGGATAAAATAGTTTTGCAGTTTTATATAACATATGGTAATATGTATAGATATAAAAATTTTATAAAATGTGCATATTTATAAATTATCAAATATTTTATAAGTATGTGTTGTAAAAAGGAGATTATTATGACGGCACAATCTATTGGTATTCTCATTATCATGATCGTCTATCTGGCAATCATGATTTTGATCGGTGCATTCTTTTCCAAGAAAAATTCAGATGCCAGTGATTTTTATCTTGGCGGTCGAAAACTTGGGCCATTTGTAACTGCCATGAGTGCAGAAGCTTCCGATATGAGCGGCTGGCTCCTGATGGGACTTCCCGGCCTTGGATTTCTGGTTGGTATTGCGGAAGCCGGATGGACGGCTATCGGTCTGGCTATCGGCACATATGTGAACTGGCTCATCGTAGCAAAACGGCTTCGCCGCTATTCTGCGAAAACAAATGCCATCACGATACCCGATTTCTTTGCTAACCGTTATCATGACAAAAGCAACTCATTACTTTGTATCTCAGCGATTATCATTGTAGTATTTTTTGTTCCGTATACGGCATCCGGCTTTGCTGCCTGCGGAAAGCTTTTCTCCACCTTATTTGGTGTGAATTATATGCCGGCAATGATTGTAGCTGCAATTGTTATCGTAGCCTACACGACCCTGGGTGGTTTCCTGGCTGCCAGCACTACAGACTTTATTCAGAGCATTATCATGACGTTCGCGCTGTTAATCGTGCTGGGATTCGGGGTTCACGTAGCAGGCGGTGTAGACGCCGTTATAGACAATGCGCATTCCCTGAAGGGATATTTTACGCTGTTCGGCGTTCATGATGCTGCTACCAATACCTCCTCTCCATATACGGGTCTGACCATTTTCTCAACCTTAGCATGGGGACTTGGATATTTTGGTATGCCGCATATCCTTCTTCGTTTTATGGCAATCGAAAACGAAAACAAATTAAAGCTTTCCCGTCGTGTTGCTTCGGTTTGGGTAGTGATTGCCATGTTCGTTGCCATCGCCATCGGAGTCATCGGCCGGGCAATGACGAAAGCCGGCGCTATTGAAATGTTAAGCGACAGCTCCAGTGCGGAAACAATTATTATTAAAATCGCTTCCCTGTTAAGCACACATGGCGCATTTGCCGTACTCGCAGCCGGAATTATCCTGTCCGGCATACTGGCATCCACCATGTCGACAGCGGATTCCCAGCTTCTGGCTGCATCCTCCAGTATGTCACAGAATATTCTGAAGGATACCCTGAAGCTTAAGATTTCAAACAAAAACAACATGATCTTTGCAAGAATCACGGTCATCATTATCGCTGTCATTGCAGTCTTCCTGGCAAAAAATCCTGACAGCTCCGTATTCAGAATCGTTTCCTTTGCCTGGGCAGGCTTTGGCGCTGCATTCGGACCGGTTATGCTGTTTGCCCTGTTCTGGAAACGTTCCAACAGAAACGGCGCTCTGGCAGGCATTATCGCCGGCGGCGTCATGGTCTTTGTATGGAAGTTCCTGATTCGCCCGTTAGGCGGAGCATGGGATATTTACGAACTGCTTCCGGCATTCCTGATAGCATGTGCGGCAATCATCATCGTAAGTCTGGCGACGAAAGCGCCGGACAAAGAAATCGTGGAGGAATTTGAGTCAATCAATGCAAAATAAGAAATTACCGCTTCCACAACTTGTTATCTTCGATATGGACGGGCTCCTGTTTGATACGGAACGTTTATTCCAACAAAAAAAGGCTGCCGTCATGCAAAAATACGGTTATCAGCAGGGAGAAGGGGACTACGAAAAAACACTGGGAACCTGCGGACAGGCTCTGCTGGATATTTTGGCAGAGCTGTACGGGCCGGATTATCCGGCCGAAAAGATCAGCAGTGAGACGCGGGAGATCGTCAACCGGCAGATCATGTCTGACGGTCCGCCGATCAAGCCCGGTATCAGAAAATTGTTAATATGGCTGAAAGAACGAAATATTCCCTGCTGTGTGGCTTCTTCCACCCGTACAGATATTGTCTGTAATTATGTGAAATGCGGCGCTTTGGAACCATATTTTTCTTATGTGATCGGCGGCGATCAGGTATCTGCCTCCAAGCCCGATCCCGAAATTTTTTTAAAAGCATGTAAACGGATGAACATCCAGCCGGAACATGCTCTGGTTCTGGAAGATTCCCAAAACGGCGTGCTGGCAGCCATCAATGGCGGTATCCCCGCCATCTGCATTCCGGACATGGCAGTACCCAAAGCTTTTGTGCTTGAGAAAGCGGCTGCCGTTGTTTCTTCCGCAGACGATGTGCCGGGTTTATTTGAAAGAGCACATTCATAATAACCTTTTACCTGGAGGCTTTGTCCTCCAGCGTAAAATCTTTATAATCTTCTCCGTCGATCTCATATGGATTTCTGTTTTCCAGGGAAACGTACTGTCTGTTCTCCGCTACGCTCTTGTAAGCCGGCCGTATGATCTTATCCGTATTGATCAGCTCTTCCAGGCGGTGCGCGCTCCAGCCAACCACTCTGGCAATCGCAAAAATAGGAGTATACAATTCCAATGGGATATTCAGCATACTATATACGAATCCACTATAAAAATCTACATTCGCGCTGACGCCTTTATACATTCTCCGATTCTTTTCAATAACCTTCGGCGCCAGACTCTCCACCATAGAATACAATGCAAACTCTTCCATGCATCCCTTTTCCCGTGCCAGCTTCTCCACAAAGCTTTTAAACACCTCTGCTCTGGGATCAGATATGGTATAAATCGCATGTCCCATGCCATAGATCAGACCTCTGCGATCAAATGCCTGACCGGACAACACGTTCTGAAGATATTCCTCCACCTGCTGTTCATCACTATAATCAGACACATGTTCCTTCAGATCGTTCATCATTTCTACTACTTTTATATTAGCGCCGCCATGCTTCGGACCCTTTAAGGATGACAAAGCCGCTGCCATAACCGCATAAGTATCAGAGCCGGAAGAAGTTACTACCCTGGTAGTAAAGGTAGAGTTATTTCCACCGCCATGCTCCATATGCAGCATCAGGGCAACATCAAGTACCTTTGCCTCCAATTGTGTGTATTTCATATCCGGCCGAAGCAGACGCAAAATATTTTCTGCGGTAGTCAATTTGGGGTCGGGTCGATGAATATACATACTGTCATTTTTCTCATAGTGATTATATGCGTGATAGCCATAGACCGCTAACATAGGAAATACACTGATCAGCATCATGCACTGCTTCAATACATTCTCAATACTCAGATCCGATGGATTCAGATCATAAGAGGCCAATGTCAGCACACTTCGGGTCATAGAATTCATAATGTCCTTACTCGGCGCCTTCATAATAACATCTCTCACAAAATTGGTCGGCAGACAACGCATCTCGCCAATCATAGCTGAAAAATCATCCAACTGCCTTTTATCCGGAAGCTCCCCAAACAAGAGCAGATATGCCGTTTCTTCAAAACCCGGTCTTTGATCCGCAAAGATACCGCGGACAAGCTCATGTATATCATATCCGCGATAGAATAATTTACCGCGGCAGGGTTTCATCTCGCCACCTGCATTTTTCTTCGACTGAATGGTAGATACGCGGGTCAGTCCCGCTACCACGCCGTCCCCATTGATATCCCTGAGACCGCGTTTTACATTATATTTTGTATACAAATCATTTTTTATCAGATCCTGGCCCCGAATGATTTCAGCCTGTTTTTCCATATAGCGATAAATAGGTTCCATCTGTTTTCTCCTCTCTTTTCTCAATTACTTAAATATATCAAATTACTATTTCAAAAATTTAAGAATGCCCCAACATTTTTTCGTTAAATTATTCCCAATCGTTATGCTACATTATAACATTTATTTGATTTTTATCAACTATTGACATATATTATTTATTAATTTTAATCAATTTTTAATAATTATCATTATTTAATTTTTGTCCATTCAGTGCTATAC
>CAZLZX010000180.1:0-5426 GCA_964564095.1 uncultured Eubacterium sp.
CTACGGTATTGTCAAATGAAGATGGATTTGAAAAATTGCAGCAGCTGATGCGCGCATATTTTCTGGATATGGGCGGAATGGAAATGCAGCTGAATGTTGTATCTGCGGATACCTTGCGCACTGCGCAGGAGCAGCCGGAAAATTATAAAGATCTGATCGTACGTATCGCAGGATTTTCCGCATATTTTGTGGAGGTATATAAGACGGCGCAGGATGATCTGATTCGGCGGACAGAGCTGGGGCTGTAATGATTTATTGTTGATAATATAATAGAAGGAATAGATTTTAAGTAATTTGGAAAATAAGCAAAAGACCGGTCAATCAAAGACCGGCCTTTTGCTTTTGAGTAGATTTATACATAAAAATTAAAAAAGAATAAGCATATATAAGATAAAACTAATGTACGATTATAGATACCCCCTTTATAAAGAACCATGCTAATGGCGGCCAGCTTGTACAGTCGCCATAAGTATAACATGGAAAAAAGACAGCGATTACTTTACACCAATGTCAGTTAACCCGTTTACAGCAGGTATTAAATTTAATAAAAGAATACCTATGAGGATCGTAATCATGATATATAGATATTTTTTCTTGTCGTTTTGTCTGCATTTTCCTCCTGATTCTATTTTGCCTTCTCCTGATTGGCATCTCCCTTGGATGTTTTAATTATAAAATGTTGTATTCTGATTTTCCAACATGACATTTAAGTGATATTATAGGGAAATACTTATATTGTTTGAAAAAAATGATATATCTATAATGTCCTTGAAATCTTGCATTTGCCATAAATAAGTGATAAATTTTAACTATCACATACTTCTCTATTATTGGCAATAACCTTGGGAATAAATATAATGGAGAATTGGTATGAATATTTTACGAATGCAGTATTTTGTTGATGTTGCGAGAGTGGAAAATGTAACCAAAGCTGCACAGAAGAATTTTATTTCTCAGACAGCAATGAGCCAACAGATTGCCAATATTGAAAACGAATTGGAAGTAAAATTATTTTATAGGGAAAAAAGAAGGATTTATTTGACTCCGGCTGGACAAAAATTTTATGAGGGATGTCTGAAGGTATTGGACGATTATGAGAATGCAGTGCGGATCACAAAAGAAACATACGGTATACAGAATGAAAGAGGAAGTATAGTGGTAGGTATTTTGACTTCTTCGTCAGTAGAATACTTGGAGATTATTCGAAAACGATTTAATGAGAGATATCCCAATATTCAGATCAAGCTTTCTCAGGGTTCTTTTCGGGAATTAAGATATCAAATGGAACAGGGGGTTTTGGATGCGGATATCTGTCCGGATTTCAATCTGAAGGGGATATCTACTATAAAATTAAAGGCGCTTGCACATGAGAAAATGGGACTGTTGGTAAACGTTAATCATCCATTGGCTAAAAAGAAAAGTGTCACGATTGCGGAGATAAAAGATGAAGAGATTATCATGACGGAACCGCGATGGGCGGGAACATCTTATGATAACCTGATGCAGCGCTGTAAGGAAGACGGATTTGTGCCAAATATTGTTGAGGAAGCGTCTTCCGCCACTATTTTTACTATGCTTGTGTCAATGGGACGGGGATGTGCGTTTTTGCCGGAACGAATTGCTATTTATGATCACAGGAGATGTACGATGCTTCATATTAGCGACAGTAAACAAATGAGTCATGTTAGTATTGGATGGAAAAAATCAAACGATCATTATCCGTTAAATTATTTCATAAAACTTATCTGTGATTTTTATCAGGATGGTTATGAGCAATGGGTGGATCAGTATATGGCAGAGGATAATAAATAAAAAGGTATAATATTAACAAGAAAATGTATGATAGAGAGCCATAAAGAGAAGATCGACAGGTAAATCAACCCATCGGTCCTTCTCTTTTTATGCTGTAAAATTGTATTAAATTAGTGAACCGTAACGGATAATCCATATTCCTCAAATATTTTTTTACAATGCTCGATGCGGTCGTCAGATACTGCAGGTACTGTAAATATGTCTTGTTCACGTCCGATTCTTGGATATTTGGCAGAACCCAGATCATGAAAGGGAAGAAGCTGTATCGTTGTAACTGCCTTTTGTATGGACTTGCAGAATTGGGCTGTGGCACGGATGTTGTTTTCATCGTCATTGATTCCGGTAATCAGAGGAATACGAATTTGCATTTGTCCGTCTGATTCTGCAATAAACCGGGCGTTATCCAATATGATCTCGTTGGGAACTCCTACGACATCCAGATGCTTTTTAGAATCCATGAGTTTTAGGTCGTATAAAAACAGATCCGTATAAGGAATTACCTTTTGTATATTTGATTGAGCAGTAAATCCTGTTGTGTCTACTGCGGTGTGAATGTTCAGCTCTTTCAGCGCTTTTAATAACTCCAATGTGAATTCAGGCTGGCTCAGAGCCTCTCCGCCGGAAATGGTTACGCCACCGCCTGAGGTGTTATAGAAAGGAATATCGCCTTTGACTTTCTCAAGCACCTGATCAATAGTATATTCAGTTCCGGATATAAACAATGCCCGCGCATAACATTTTTGTGTACATGTTCCGCAATTGATACATTTATCCCTGTCTATGATGATCTGGTGGATCTTTCCGTTAGTTATTGTTTCGTATTCTTCCGGGCAAAAGGAAATCGCATTATTGGGACATAGGGAAATGCATTTTCCGCATCCCACACAGCGCATTTGGATCCAGCTTAACTGCGGATAAAATTCCTGAGATTCCGGGCTGTGGCACCAGGGGCAGCGCAGTGGACACCCCTTTAAAAAAACTGTGGTACGGATCCCCGGACCATCTTGAACGGAAAAGGGTTGGATATCGTAAATTATACCTTTTGGTTGTTTATGATTCATGATGTAAGATCTCCTGTGTAAAATTTGGATCCGCCGCATCAAAGGTTTTGTGAATCTAAGATGCGACGGTATTCTTCATTATATATCTTTTGACTACAATCCTAATTCCGTTCTCCGAATCAGATCATCCTGTGCATTTTTGAATACATCTACAAAGAAAGCAGCAAATCCGGCGATACGAACAACCAGATCTTTATAGTTTTCCGGATGAAGCTGTGCATCTTTTAAAGTTTCTGCTGAAACAATGTTAAACTGCATTTCCATACCGCCAAGCTCAAAGAAATAGGTTTTCATCAAATTGCTTAGTTTTGTATAGCCGTCCTCATTGGATAGTACGGTTGGATGAAATTTCATATTTAAAAGTGTTCCATTTGAGTAATCTGTGTGGTCGAAACTGGATACGGAACGTAAAATCGCTGTCGGTCCGCTTGTATCCAGTCCCTGTACTGCTGATATACCATCTGAGAGAGGAGCGCCGGAATAGCGTCCGTCCGGAGATGCAGCGGTCAATGAACCATAGACAACATTCATGGTAACCGGGAAGAGTCCGGCAGCATAGCGGCCTCTTGGACCGGTCATAGAATTTACTTCATCGGCATATGTTTTTGTTATCCAGGAACAGTACTTATCATATTCTGCGTCTCCGTTACCGTAATGAGGCATTTTATGGAGAATGTAATCGTGTAATTCCTTATGTCCTTCCCAATTATCGATCAGAGCCTGATACAGTTCTTCTGTAGAGCAGATCTTTTTCTGAAAACATACATGATCCAACACATTTAAACAGTCCACCACATTGCCGAGACCGATGGAGGAATGTCCGGTAGAATTGTATTTGGAACCGCCGGCGGTTACATCCTTGCCTGATTCCATACAGCCCTCCATCATGGCGGATACAAGGGGCTGAGGAAGGAAATTGCGGGCAACGGTCTCATACAGGTTGATGACATTTACATGCCAGCGTATCCAGAAACGAAGCTGGGTAAGATATGCTTTTTTAACATCTTCCATATTTTTCATCTCATAGAGATAACCGGTTTGCGGACCGAATTGTGTATCGTTTACTTTTCCATTCAGTCCGATACGATAATTTTTGCCATTATTAATGGCCAGTAAGAGTACATTTACAATATTTATATATGAGCTGATGCCTATGCCTCCGCAAGCAGGCCATTCAGAGCCGCCCAAAGAAGGTTCCACACATCCTACCGGGCAATAGTTCCAGACATCTTCTTTATTGATGCCGCGTTTGATCAGAGCTTCTTCTATTACTTTATCAGAGAAATATGCCATAAGTCCTCCGGCACGCTTGTTGACTGCAAGGGCACAGTCCCAGACCTCTTTTGGGGTTCCTTCATGCATTCGGATTCCCTGAGGCGGCGTATGGAGTTTTAAGCGTCCGGCAGACTCCAAACAAAGGAAGGTAGCAGTATTTGTGGCATCTTTTTCATCCTTGTCCTTACCGCCCATCGTAATGAGCATTCCGGAATTATAACCCGGGCCGGAACGGGAAGTGCGTTCTGACCACACTTTATTCATCTCTGCAGCCTTTATGTAAAACATGTCCATGTATTCTTGGGCTTCTTCTCTGGTAATGCTTCCTTCTGCCAGATCTTTTTCCAGAAATTTTCCAACAAATTGGTCTACGCGGCCCAGGCTGGTACCGTGCAGGTTTGCATCCATCAGAACGCACATCTGATAAAACCATACGGCCTGTAGTGCTTCTTTATAATTGCGTGCCGGGTTTTCCATGATCCATCCAAGGGTCCGGGACATTTCCAACAGTTCTTTTTTTCTTTTGGCATCTGGCGTTTCAGCTGCCAGATCTGCGCAGGCTTTGCTGTATCGCTTGGCAAATGTAATGATTCCTTCGCATACAATAGAGATACCTTTATAAAACATATATTTTTCGGCAAGATTTCCCGAAAAACCGTTTTCTTCCAGTTCTTTCATTTTAGATTCAGCTTCTGCTTTTACAGCGGAAAAACCGACATTGACAGCCTTATCATGGTTGGGCACAAAATGACCTACAGGCTGGGGACAGATATTGATAGGGGTAAAAAACAGCGGGCCGCCCCCGCAGATTTCAGAAAATTTTGGAGGAATATATGGATTTAATTTTGCATTCATACACTCGCCCATCCAGAAATCGGCGGTTGCTAATACATATTCTTTATCTTCCTCCGTTACAAGATAGGGGTCAGATTCCCGTGAAGAAATGAGACCGCTTTTAAATTCATCGATAATGAAGTCAATAGAATTTTCAGGGTACAGTGCAGAAGCACGGCATTTTTGAACGTAAGAGCCTACGATAAGCTCTCCGTCAAATATGGTACAGGGCATTTTTTCACACAAATTTTTAAAATTCAGCGCCCTTCTCAAGTTTCCGGAAAGATCCGGATGATTTCTGTAAAAATCCGTTACGATTTTATAACGTGTAATATCGACATAAGGAATCATATTTCGCATACGATCGCGGGCCATCTGTACCCTGGAGGTTACAGAACTAAATTTGTACATGATATCTCTCCTCTCTGAAAAAAATATAGTTAG
>CAZLZX010000181.1:0-5423 GCA_964564095.1 uncultured Eubacterium sp.
ATCGGTGGATATCATGACAAATTTTTTCACATTGCTCTTATCCGCCTCATCCGCCACGATATCGGTTCCCATGATATTATTTTTAATTGCCTCCCATGGGTTGTCCTCCATCAATGGCACATGCTTATGAGCTGCAGCATGATATACGATTTCCGGACGGAATGTCTCAAACACTTTGTGCAGCCGTTTCCGGTCACGCACACTGGCAATGACTACCCGAAGATTTAATTCGGGATATCTTTTTTGCAATTCCATCTGAAGATTGTATGCATTATTTTCATATATGTCTAAAATGATCAGCTGTTCCGGTTCGGCTGCTGCAATCTGCCTGCACAGTTCGCTGCCTATGGAGCCGCCTCCCCCTGTGACCATCACTGCTTTTCCCTTTAAATAACCTGTCACTGCATCAATATCTGTCTTTACCGGTTCCCGGCCCAGAAGATCCTCCAGCTCCACATTCCGAAGTGATCTTTTCAAATTCATCATTTTGGATTCATCATTGATAAGCTGATAAATGCCGGGAAGGATCTTGACCTTACAATTCATAAGGGTACATGTCTGTACAAGACTTCTTCTGTCCCGTTCCTCCATAGACGGTATGGCGATCATAATTTCCTTAATATCAAAATTTTGCACTGCGCTTTCCAGCATTTCTCTGCCGCCCAGCACGGGGACGCCCATCAGATAAGATCCCTTTTTATCCGGATTGTCATCCAGAATACATGCTACGTTTTTTTCTTCTACATGAGCGCTTTCTTTGATTTCACGCAAAAGCATCTGGCCGGCTTTGCCTGCTCCAAAGATCAGCACATTTTCCATATTTATTTTTACCGGTCTGCGCTCCTGTACAAATTCTCTTGCCGCATTTCTGATGCGATAGGAAAATCTGCTGATCAGGGTAGCGATAACCATTGCAAAAAGATAAATAATGTAGTAACTCCTTGGCATAGCCAATTTTAAAATGTGTAAACCTATGTACTGAATCACATCCGTAAGAGCTACTGCCAGCACTACCGACATAAGTTCCATTTCTCCTGCGTACCGCCATAAATTGGAATACAAATGAAAAATGGAAAATACGATAATCGTTGTTGCGATATTTATAATGCTGTATTCCAGCATATTGTTCCAAAACTCCACCGGCACGTCAGACCAGTGAAACTCAAATCTCAACAGTAAAGAAAAGCCGGATACGACCAAAACTGCAAGTATGTCAAAGATAATCAATAATACTGTTGTAGATTTTATTGCAAGTAATTTTCCATGCATTTACGCACTCCCTCTAACGTAAAATATATGCGAACAAAACAAAAGCATTTGATAACCTATGATTGCCAGGTTAAAATGCCATTGTTCTGCTGCACACTATTCATAACAACAGATTGGCACGCAAAGAGCGCAATCTATTGTTTCATATCCACATTGGTATGAATGTGAAAGGATCCGTTGATCCGTTCTACGTCATAGATCAATGGATTATTCTCTGCCCAGACAGGATTCTCCTGTGCCTTTTCCTGCCATTGATAATAAGCATTTACAAAACCGTCATGCAGTGTCTTTTCCGCTTCCATGCGTGCCTGTACGGCGTCATCAAAATCCGAATATGTTCCCAGATTATATCTTTTCCCCTTAAATCCAATGGAAACTCTGAATTTCCCCTGCTTTCCCTTATAAACGCCTCGAAATCCACTGGTATTGTCACTGCGGGATTTTCGTTTTTCCAGCCATTCGATACAGGTTCCATCAATATAATGAAGCTGCTTCGGTAAATTCTGCCAGTTCTCCTCCCGCAGACAGCCGCAGCTTCTATATTGACCATAAACCAGATTGTTTTGCGTCACATTAAGCTCTTTTCCGCAATCACAACGACAATGCCAGAACACAGATGACTTTTTATCCCGAAATTCTGTTGGATACAACGCCACAAGACGTCCAAAACGCCGGTTCGTAAGATCATCCATATGATGTGCATAGCTGTACTGCTTACATCCACAGCTTTTTACCTTTCCGGCTTTTAGCTCATGGGAATTGATTGTTTTTATCGTTCCGCAGTCACAACGGCATACCCAGCGGGTTCTGCCTTTTTTACTTTCCGCGCGATATAATGCAGTCAGATTTCCAAATCTCTGATTGGAAAGATCTTCCGCGATCGTTCCGTTTTTCGCGTTATTTTTTGGAATACATCCGCAGTTAACGGTGGTCCCCCGAAGAAGCCGCTTTGTATTTACAAGCGCTTCGTTTCCACAGTCACAACGACATTTCCATAAAGCATAGCGTTCCTGCGTTCCTTCTGCTTTCTCCACCACGGTCAGCATCCCAAATTTCCGCCCGGTCAATTCACACTTTTTTGGCATTCCTTTATCAACTCCAATTTTTTTATTCTTTTGAAAAGAAATGTCATACGCATAACATGAAAAAAATCGGTTATAATGAAATATCAGAATTATCTCTTTTTCCTGCGTTTTACAACTGAAAGGCATGCCTTTCAGACGCCCCAATATGCCATTAAAAAATCATAAAGTATAACACTCAAAGATAATCATTTAAAAATGATGTGAAATTACAGGATTCCTCCTGTTTCCTGACCATAATTCTGACCACAAATCGCAAGCGTTTGCAGCCGTTCCATTTGCTGGCGTTTCATATCCATGGACGGATGTATATATCTGCGCAATGTTGTACTGATATCTGCATGTCCCAATATTTCAGATAATGATTTAATATCGAACTCTTTTTCCACGCAACGGGTGGCAAATGTATGTCTCAGGGCATGATAGTTATACTGCGAAAGGCCGCATTTACTCATGATTTTTTTGTACTTTGTATAATACGTTCTTGGTTCCATGTAACTGGTTGTACCTGTTAATACATAAGCTGAAGGAACTTTGCGCTGATTCTGCAAAAATGAACATATAAATTCCGGTATTGGTATCTGGCGGTTAGAGCATCCGGTCTTCGGCGGACCTATTATGATCTTTGTTTTTTCTTCCAGATCAGAAATCACATTCTGGATTCTCGTTATTGTCCGCTGCACACAGAGAATTTTGTCTTCAAAATGAATATCTCCCCAACACAATGCGCATATTTCTCCAATTCTCAAACCCGTGTACAAACTTAAAAGTATGCCGGTGCATACCGGATCAGCCTCATTCACAATATAACGTTCCAATCGCTCCTGTTCCGCCTGCTTTAACACCTTTATACATGAAATATTCTGCCTCGGATTATGAATCACAATATGATCCGGACAGCCATAATTCCGTTCCTGCCCAAAGTCCAGCGCCAGCTTAATGACGGACAGTAAATCGGATACCGTTTTTGGCGCCAGACCGCCCTTCCCAGAAAGCTGACCATTGGTAAGCTTCTGTCTCGTAAAACGAGCAATCACATCGCTGTTTAAATCCTGGATATAACAGCTCCCGATCTCCGGCTCAATATGTTTGCGGACGCCAAACACATATTTTGCAAAAGTGGATTCTTTTACATCCGGCTGAATGAAAAAGAGCCAGTCATTTAATAATTCGCTAAAGGTGGTTTTTGCACAAATAACAGTCTTTTCATGAAGCTTGTTTTCAGCCAGCAATGCATTTCGCTTTTCCTTTACCTCCCCATAGGTTTTCCCATACAAATATTTGTAACGGGCTCTTCCTCCCCTGTCGCGGGCAATGATGATCCTCGCCTCCCATCGCCCGTCTACTCTCTTATGAATATTTTCTCCGTGTCTTGCCATTTATTTTTTCCTTTCTCTGCAGATAAATTTTACCCCTGTATCCTTTTTGAACAGCCCACTATTTTGACCACCTATACGCTTCTCATTCATCTGATATTTCTCCCGAAAATCTAATTATTATATTGTAAAACAACTATTTGCACCTGCAAAATATCATGCAAATGTTGACTTTTCGGCAATTGAGGCTTATAATTCTCTTGATTAAAGTTCTTTAAAACTTTAATTTTCTTTGAATTGAGTGTTATACTTCATGAAAGAAAAAAGAGATCCTTTATCTGAATCATCAGATAAAAGATCTCTTTTTATTATAAATCATATTTACATATTAAACTACAAAATAAATTTATTTATTACTTCCGCCACACCATCATGCTCATTGTCTGCCACTGTTATGTAGTCAGCAATTTCCTTTACATGCTTTTGGGCATTTTTCATTGCGGCGCCTATATACACATTCTGAAGCATCGGAATATCATTTTCATGATCTCCCACCGCAATCGTATTCTCCAAAGGGATATTCAGAAATTCTCTCAAATACTTCACGCCCCATCCCTTTGTTACCTGATAAGGACAGTATTCCAGATATTCCTCACAGGAAAAGAAGCTGCTGCATTTTCCCTTTTCCCATTCCCTGTGTTTTTCCCGAAACCGGATCAGCTTTTCCTTATCATCCAGACTGATCAAAAGCATTTTCGGCGGCTCCTTATCAAGCATGGACCAAATATCCCTTTCGATGCGGTACGACATACCGGTTCGTTTTACGTAAACGTCCAATTCTTTGGAGCGCTTCGTAGATAATACCTGAGACTCCGAATAGGATTGAATGTACAAGCCGGCTTTTTCCGCTTCTGAGATCAGATATTCCGCATACTCGATGGGAAGCCGTTTCTCAGCCAGAAGGTAATCTGCTGCACAGTCATAGATCAAAGCTCCGTTGTAAGCGATCAGATAGCATCCCGGTTTTGTGAGCTCCAAATCTTTAGCGATTTTTCGCCCGCTTGATACGGCTCGTCCCGTTGCAAATACAATATAATGCCCCTTCTCCAACGTTTTTTGAAGGGCATTTTTGTTCGCAGGAGATATGGTCTTATCATTCTTTAATAAAGTTCCGTCCAAGTCAATAAAAATTATCTTTCTGCTCACAAAACACCACCTCCCATTTTCTTAACACGATATAATCATTTATCCCCCCAATAAAAATTATATCGGCTCCGCAGGAATAAATACCCGTTCCTGTACGTCTTCATTTTTCTTTTGTGAAGCCATCATCGCTTCCTGACAGAACTGATTCTGGCTTCCTACTAATATTTTACCACGTTTATCAATTTTTTCATAGCTTCCATTTGGCTGCATAATATGAGCTTTCGTATTATCAGCCAACTGTACATCCAAAATGTGACGTACTTTCTTCTGAAGTTCTTCATCCTCCACCGGGAATGTGATCTCCACTCTCCGATCCAGATTTCTCGGCCTCCAGTCCGCACTTCCCATATAGTATTCTTCAAATCCATCATTTCTGAAATAGAAAATACGGCTGTGCTCCAGGAAATTTCCTACAATGGAATGCACCGTAATGTTTTCGCTGATTCCCGGGATTCCTGTGCGAAGACAGCAGATTCCTCGGATGATCAGATCGATTTTAACTCCGGCGGCAGATGCCTCATAGAGCGCTGTGATGATTTCCTTATCGCAG
>CAZLZX010000182.1:0-5406 GCA_964564095.1 uncultured Eubacterium sp.
TCTCGTCCTTTATCGGGTTTGCGCCGGCGGAGGATCCTCAGGTCATCGGCCTGGTGGTTATCCACGATCCCCAGGGAATTTATTATGGCGGAACCATAGCGGCGCCGGTTATGAAGGAGATTTTTGAAAATGTGCTTCCGTATCTGGGAATCGAAAAATCGGAGATCCCGAATGAGGAAGAAGCGCAAGAAAATGATCAGGAAGCAGTTGCGAACTGAGAAAAAAAGACGTATACTACTTAGGCTGGTACAGCGTCGATAAAAATACAATACGGTGGTGGAGCGCACCACTGAGTATAGAAGAGGTGTAAAAAATGACATTTGAGGTAATTGTTCCCGTATTGATATCATTTGCAGTCAGTGCTATTTTAGGACCTGTAATGATTCCCTTTTTACGGAAATTAAAAATTGGAAATACTGAGCGGGAGGAGTTGGAATCGCATCAGAAGAAAAATGGTACTCCTACCATGGGCGGTATCATGATCCTGATTGCGGTCATCGTCACGGCCCTGATCTTTGCGAAGGATTATCCGAAGATCATACCGATCTTGTTTGTTACGGTGGGATTTGGTATTATAGGATTTCTGGATGATTATTTAAAGGTTGTCTTAAGACGTTCCGACGGACTGCTGGCATGGCAGAAAATGCTCTGTCAGATCGTGGTTACAGCTATTTTTGCAGTATATCTGATCAAAGCGAATATTCCGCTTTCCATGCTGATTCCGTTTTCCGGCGGAAAATATTTAGAACTTGGATGGATCGCTGTTATCATTTTATTCCCGGCTATGATCGGTACGGTAAATGGTGTGAATTTTACAGATGGTCTGGACGGTTTGGCATCCAGTGTGACTGTGCTGGTAGCTACCTTTTTTTCTGTAGTAGCCGTAGGAACTTCTGCCGGTATTGCTCCAATTACCTGTGCCGTCGTAGGAGCGCTTTTGGGCTTCCTGCTTTTTAATGTATATCCGGCAAGTGTATTTATGGGCGATACGGGTTCCTTGGCATTGGGCGGCTTTGTGGCGTCCACAGCCTATATGTTGCAGATGCCGATCTTTATCCTGATCGTAGGTTTTATTTACTGGATCGAAATACTTTCTGTTATGATACAGGTAACATATTTTAAGAAAACCGGTGGAAAACGAATTTTCCGTATGGCGCCGATACATCATCATTTTGAGCTGGGAGGCTGGTCAGAGACGAGAGTTGTGGCAGTATTTTCTATTATAACGGCGATTCTCTGTCTGGTGGCATTTGTGGGAATGTAGATCCGATATGATGCAGTCTAATGAACAGGAGTAGAAAAAGGGGAACGATATGGATTTAAAAGGAAAAAAGGTACTGGTATTCGGAAGCGGAAAAAGCGGAATCGCAGCCGTAAAGCTTCTCGGAGGATATCAGGCAGATATTATTTTGTTTGATGGAAATATAAAACTGGATATTAATCAGGTCAGAGAAAGTCTTACTGGTATTTCAAATGTGGCAATCAAGCTTGGGGACCTGGATAAGGAGATCATAGAGTCGCTGGATCTGGCAGTGTTAAGCCCGGGTGTGCCTACGGATCTGCCTTTGGTTGAGGCGATGAGGAGAGCCGGTGTGCCCATCTGGGGAGAAGTAGAGCTGGCTTATCAGTGTGGAAAAGGAGACGTACTTGCCATTACAGGAACCAATGGAAAGACTACCACCACAGCGCTGCTCGGCGAAATCATGGCAAGCAGCTATGAAGATGTAAAGGTTGTCGGAAATATTGGTATTCCTTACACAAGTGTGGCGGCAGAAATGACGGAGGATACTGTGACAGTGGCAGAGATCAGCAGCTTTCAGCTTGAGACGATCGAAGCCTTCCGACCAAAGGTGTCAGCAGTTTTGAATATCACTCCGGATCATTTGAACCGGCATCATACTATGGAAAATTACATAGCAGCCAAATTGGATATTACAAAGAATCAGACTGAGAAGGAAACCTGTATCCTGAATTATGAAGACGAGGTGCTCCGCAGATTTGGAGACAGCGCAAATGTGTCTGTTGTATATTTCAGCAGCGCCAGAGCGCTGGAGAAAGGCTTTTATCTGGATGGAGATATGATCATGTATGCAGACGGTAAAAACGTGCAGAAGCTGATCTGCGTGGATGAACTGAATATTCTTGGCGTACATAATTATGAAAATGTGATGGCAGCATCCGCCATGGCATTGAGCTACGGTGTGGAAATAGAAAAAATCAGAACGGTTTTAAGACAGTTTCAGGCAGTGGAGCATAGAATAGAGTATGTGACAGAAAAACGGGGGATCCGGTTTTACAATGATTCCAAGGGGACGAATCCGGATGCGGCCATAAAAGGTATTCAGGCGATGAACCGGCCCACATATCTGATCGGCGGCGGCTATGATAAACAGTCTGAATATGATGAGTGGATCGACAGCTTTGACGGAAAGGTTAAAAAACTGGTTTTGATCGGTCAGACGAGAGAAAAGATAGCAGAGACAGCAAAACGACATGGATTTACGGACTATGTATTTGCAGACAGTCTGGAAGAGGCTGTTGCGATCTGTTATGAAGAAGCAGTCAGCGGAGACGCCGTACTGTTGTCCCCTGCCTGTGCGAGCTGGGGGATGTTCCCGAACTATGAAGTAAGGGGAAAAATGTTTAAAGAGTTTGTGTATCCTTTAGCACTAGCAGGTAGGAGAATGGGCAGAAAGCGTAACAGCAAAACGCCGGAGAAAACAAAATATTTTGACTACACACTATTGTTTATTATCATTTTCCTGCTGGGATTCGGTCTGATCATGCTTTATAGTGTAAGTTCCTATGAGGCGCAGAGTACCTTTGGAAATTCTTTTTTCTATTTGAAAAAGCAGGCAACGGCTATGATGGGTGGATTTATTGTCATGCTGATCATATCCAGAATCGATTATCATGTATGGCAGAAATTCAGCCTGCCATTGTATGGGATCGCTTTTTTGCTGTGTCTTGCCGTTATTTTTGTGGGCGAAGATGCCAATGGACAGAGTCGCTGGCTGAAGATCGGCGGTATTTCTTTGCAGCCTTCCGAGCTTGCCAAAGTAGGTATCATTATTTTTCTGGCAGCATTGCTTTGCAAAACAGCCAGACAGATCGGCAAGTTTGTTAATGTCATAAAAGTATTTTGCTTTGCGGCTCCTGTTATTCTTGTAATTGCCTACAACAATTTAAGTACGGCGATTATTATTGCGGGAATTGCATTTATTATGGTATTTGTGGTAAGCCCGAAATATTCGCATTTTATAATCATGATCATAGTGGCCGCGGTGGGAATCCTTGGCGTGACGCTGCTGCAGTCCAATTATCGTTCCGTGCGAATTCTGGCATGGCTTCATCCGGAACAGTATCCGGATGATGCGTATCAGACGCTGCAGGGACTGTATGCCATTGGTTCCGGCGGACTTTTTGGAAAAGGTCTGGGAGCCAGTATGCAGAAATTGGGATTTGTGCCTGAAGCCCAGAATGATATGGTATTTTCTATTATCTGTGAAGAATTGGGCCTGTTTGGCGGTATTTGTGTCATCGTGCTGTTTATTCTGATGATCTGGCGTTTTATGGTCATCGCAAACAATGCGGCGGATCTGTACGGCTCTTTGGTGGTAATCGGTATTATGGCTCATATTTCCCTGCAGGTGCTGCTCAATATAGCCGTTGTGACGAACACGATGCCGAATACCGGTATTACGCTGCCTTTTATCAGTTATGGTGGAACATCAGTTATGATCCTGTTGGTGGAAATGGGAATCGCACTCAGTGTATCCAGAGGAATCCGATTGGAGGAAACACCTTCGGATCAGTAGTAAATACGAGGAAATAGTATGGTAAAAAGTAAACGGAGGAAGCGCCGGAGAAGGAAGCTGATCCTGAAAGCTGTGGTCATCCTGCTTGTCGTGATCGGCATCGGCGCACTGATCGTATGGAAGGTCTTTACGGTGGAAACTGTGAAGGTAGAGGGAAATAATATATATTCAGATGAAAAAATAGAAAACTGGGTATTGAATGATGAATATTCATGGAATTCCCTTTATGTGTATTTTAAGTATAAATTTACAGATATGAAAGAGATCCCTTTTGTGGATTCCATGGAGGTCTCCATAAAGTCTCCTCATACGCTTCAGGTTGATGTGTATGAGAAAGGCGTGCTGGGATATGTATATATCCCATCCTTAGGGAAAAATGCTTATATTGACAAAGATGGATTTGTGGTAGAAATATCATCAGAGGTTATAGACGGAACGACAAAGATCAGTGGTTTGACAGTAGCTACGGCAGAACTGTATGAAAAGCTTCCGCTGGAAAATATGTCTATTTTAAAAACACTTTTAAATGTCTCACAGCTTTTGAAAAAGTATGAGCTGCTGCCGAACACGGTATTTGTGACAGAGAACGATCAGGTATTATTAAATTACGGTAATATACAGGTTAATGTAGGCGGAAATGTCAACCTTAATGAAAAAATCGTTCGTCTGCAGCAGATCATGCCAAAGGTGCAGGAGATGACCGGGACGATCCATCTGGAGGACTGGAGCGAGAACAATACGGATATTTATTTTGTAAAGGACGAGCTGACAGAGATCCCGAATGATGTGCAGTCTGTTCCGACTACAGGGGAAGATGACAGTGCCGCATCAGAGGAAGGGGATACTGATCCGGAAGGCGAAGATACTCCGTCAGAGGGGGATACTGATCCGGAAGGCGGAGATACTCCGTTAGAGGGGAATGATACGTCCCAGGAAGGCGGAGATGAACCGTCAGGTAACGATGATGCACCTCAGGAGTAGGTGTTTGACGGCATAGATTTTATGTAAATGTGTCCGAATATGAAAAGTTACACATTTTTTAAGAAAATATAGGTTGATTATTTGCCAAAAAAATTATATTATTATATCTATATTGGCAATTTATAAGAATGGAAAAATCATAAATATTATCGATAAATTTGGAAGAGGGATAAAAGGAGGAACTGTCGTGCTTGAGATTATGTCAACAGAAGCTGAATCCGGCGCAAAAATTATAGTAATTGGTGTAGGTGGCGCCGGTAATAACGCTGTCAATCGAATGATAGATGAACAAATCGGAGGGGTAGAGTTTGTAGGTGTCAATACGGATAAACAGGCTTTGGTGCTTTGCAAAGCTCCTACTTTGATTCAGATTGGCGAGAAGCTCACAAAAGGTCTTGGTGCAGGTGCAAAACCTGAGATTGGACAGAAAGCAGCAGAAGAGAGCGCAGAAGAGCTGGCCGCAGCTATGGAAGGCGCAGATATGGTATTTGTTACCTGCGGTATGGGCGGCGGCACTGGTACTGGTGCAGCTCCGGTTGTAGCAAAACTTGCAAAAGATATGGGTATTTTGACAGTAGGTGTTGTTACAAAACCATTCAAATTTGAA
>CAZLZX010000183.1:0-5398 GCA_964564095.1 uncultured Eubacterium sp.
TTGATGGCTACTGCTAAGAAAATGGCATCCAAGATCGCTCGTAACGCAAGCTACGCTGTTGCTATCGCAAAAGCTGCTATCAACAACGGTTACGACATGGATATCAAAAATGCTGTTGAGTACGAAGCAAACCTGTTTGGTATGACATGCTCTACCCACGACAAAATGGAAGGTATGACAGCATTCCTTGAGAAACGCAAAGAGAAAAACTTCACAGATTTCTAAATCGAAACACTGTGATCATAGTACGCATTGACGTATGTACTGCAGGGAGGCACCGGCTTGCTTCCCTGCATTCTTTTTCCAGACCATCTCCTGTCCCCAATATTCAAATGCGGCAGGCATTTTGTTTTTGGCATAGTAACAGGAATATTTTTTCATAAAGTAAACAATATCAGAAAGGGACTTTCTATTATGATCAACAAAATTATCGGATTTATCGGCGGTGGGAATATGGGTTCCGCCATTATCGGCGGTCTGATTTCCTCCGGTTTATCAGACAAAGACCACGTAATTGCTGCGGACAAAAGTCCTCAGTCTATTGCCCGTTTAAAAGATACTTGGGGAATACAAGCATCTACGGAAAACATCGAGATCAGCTCCAACGCTGATATTCTGTTTCTCTCCATCAAACCGAATATGTTTGCTAAGGTCATCCCGGAAATTAAAGATACCATCAAAAAGGATGCCATTATCGTATCCATCGCTGCCGGACAGACCATCGATGCAATCGAAAAACTTTTTGAACATGAGATCAAGCTTGTTCGCTCCATGCCGAACACTCCGGCGCTGGTAGGCGCCTCCATGAGCGCCCTCTGCCCCAATGCCCATATTACTGACGAGGAATTGGCAGAAGTGAAATCCATCTTTGACAGCTTCGGCGAATCAGAGGTCATCAGTGAGAATCTGATGGATGCTGTAGTTGGAGTCAGCGGTTCCTCCCCTGCTTACGTATATATGTTTATTGAAGCAATGGCAGACGCAGCAGTGGCAGACGGAATGCCAAGAGCACAGGCTTACAAATTTGCAGCTCAATCCGTCATGGGTTCTGCAAAAATGGTGTTGGATACGGGCAAACATCCCGGCGAACTGAAAGACATGGTTTGCTCCCCCGGCGGTACGACGATAGAAGCTGTAGCCGCTTTAGAACAAGCCGGATTCCGCAATGCCGTCATCAGCGGCCAGCGGGCATGCAGCCAGAAATCCAGAGATATGAGTAACCAATAGAAAAAGGTAAAGAACGATGGAATATAGGGATTTGAGTCATTCTCATTCATTCCATCGTCCTTTTCCATTTTTTATCCATTTTCTATCCCTCACTATATCTTTTCATTATCTTATCCACTTTTTATCCTCGCTACACTTTTTTATTTACTTTCTATCCCTTACCATCTTCTTATCCACTTTCTATCCTCACTACATCCTTTTTTCTCATCCACTTTCTATCCTCACTACATCCTTTTTTCTCATTCACTTTCCGTCTCTCACTGCGTTCTTTCATTTTCTCAATATTCTTATATAAATTCGAAATATATTTATTGTTTTCCTTACAATTCCTCATTATTATTATCTTATCAATTAATTGTTTTTATTGCAGAGATATCCTTTTCTGCATAAACAAAAAGGAATCGGATATTTTATCAAACAAAAGGGGTAATCAACAATGATCGAAAAACTTTTACGGACTTTTGAACAACTGTACGGAAAGGGCGGCGAGCTCCGTACCTATTTTGCTCCCGGACGTGTCAATCTGATCGGAGAGCATACAGACTACAATGGAGGACACGTATTTCCATGCGCACTTTCTCTCGGCACCTATGGCGCCGTAAGAAACAGAAATGACCGCAAGCTCCGCTTCTACTCCATGAATTTTTCCTCTGCCGGAATCATCGAAACTAGCCTGGATGACTTGATTCCAAAGCATAATTCCGCATGGACAGAATATCCAAAGGGGGTTATGTGGGCATTTGAAGAAAAGGGCTATCATCTGACCCATGGACTGGACATCGCGATCTATGGAAATATCCCAAACGGTTCGGGGCTTTCATCTTCCGCTTCCCTGGAAGTGCTGACGGGACTGATCCTTAAGGATACTTTCGGCTTTGAAGAGCTTACCATGCCGGAGATCGCTTTGCTTGGGCAGTATTCAGAAAATAATTATAATGGCATGAACTGCGGCATCATGGATCAGTTTGCAAGCGCCATGGGTAAAAAGGACTGCGCTATTTTCCTGGACACCAACACGCTGAACTATACCTATGCACCTGTGAAGCTTCCTGACGCAAAGATCGTCATCACAAACAGCAAGGTAAAACACAGCCTGGTAGGGTCTGCCTACAATGATCGCCGTGAAGAATGTACGGCAGCACTTCATGCACTCCAGACCGTCACTGATATTCAGGCACTGGGCGATCTGACAGAAGAAGAATTTGAAAAATATAAAGAATCTATCACAGATCCGATCTGCCGCAAACGTGCAAAACATGCAGTGTATGAAAACCAGAGAACGATCAAAGCCGTCAAAGCACTGGAAATGAATCAGATCGAAAGCTTCGGGGAACTGATGAATGCGTCCCACGTATCACTGCGGGATGATTATGAGGTGTCCTGTGAGGAAGTAGATATTCTTGTGGAACTGGCATGGAATACCCCGGGCGTTTTGGGCTCCCGTATTACCGGAGGCGGATTCGGCGGATGTACCGTCAGCATTGTTAAAAATGATTCCGTTGATACCTTTGTAAAGACATTAGGAAATCAATATAAAGAAAAAACCGGACTTGATGCTGAGTTTTATATCGTGGAAATCAGCGATGGCGCTGCGATTCTTCAGACATCCCCAAAGGAGGCATAGGATATGATCAGTCAAAACATCTGTAAACTCGTTCAATATGGGATTGAAACCGGACTGACTCCGGCATGTGAAAAAATATATACTACAAACCTCCTGCTGGATGTTATGCAGGAATCCGAATACAAAGAACCTGCCGAAGCTTCTGAAAATATTCAATTAGAAGAAGTTTTAGAAGCTCTGCTGACGGCTGCCGTTGAAAAGGGTATCATCGAGAATACGATCACAGACCGGGATCTGTTCGATACGAAACTGATGAATTGCCTGATGCCCCGTCCGTCACAGGTATGCGACAGGTTTTGGGCTGCTTACGCTCAGAGTGCCGAGGCTGCCACTGAATACTATTACAAATTAAGTCAGGACAGCAATTATATTCGCCGGGATCGTATCAAGAAGGATCTGAAATGGACCGTTGAAAGTGATTATGGAACCATCGATATTACCATCAATCTGTCCAAACCGGAAAAAGATCCGAAGGCGATCGCAGCAGCCAAGCTTGCCAAAGCAAGCAGCTATCCGAAATGTCAGCTATGCATGGAAAATGAAGGATATGCAGGCCGTGCAGACCACCCAGCAAGAGAAAACCACAGAATCATACCGATCACGATCAATGATTCTGAATGGGGATTCCAGTATTCTCCATATGTATATTACAATGAACATTGCATCGTATTTAACGGACAGCACATTCCGATGAAGATCGAACGTGACACTTACGTGAAACTGTTTGATTTTGTAAAACAGTTTCCGCATTATTTCCTTGGTTCCAATGCAGACCTGCCCATCGTAGGCGGCTCTATTTTAAGCCATGATCATTTCCAAGGCGGTCACTATACTTTTGCGATGGCAAAGGCGCCCATTGAACGGAACGTATCTATCCCCGGATATGAAGATGTGGAGGCTGGCATCGTAAAATGGCCATTGTCCGTACTTAGAATCCGAAGCAAGGATGAAAAACGGCTCATTGATCTGGCAACTCATATTCTTGATGTGTGGAGAGGCTACACCGATGAGGAAGCATTTATTTTTGCAGAAACCGAGGGAGAACCCCACAATACCATCACTCCTATTGCCCGTAAGATCGATGATACGTACGAACTTGATCTGACCCTGCGCAACAATATAACAACTGAGGAACATCCTCTCGGGGTCTACCATCCTCATGCCGAATATCATCATATTAAGAAAGAAAATATCGGTCTGATCGAGGTCATGGGGCTGGCCGTACTTCCCTCCAGGCTGAAAGATGAGATGGAGCTTCTGGCTTCCTGCATCCTGAAAGGAACAGACGTTGCGGCAACCGTTGCTGCGAATGAAACCCTCAGCAAACACGCCGATTGGGTTGCAGCATTTCTTCCAAAATATACAGATATTAACGAAGAAAATGTTCTCGACATTCTGAAAGAAGAAATCGGACGTGTATTCATACATGTTCTTGAGGATGCGGGTGTTTATAAATGTACCCCGAAAGGAAGAGAGGCATTTATGAGATTTATCAATACGCTGTAAATCCGCCTTATTTTACAGAAAAGCGATATACAGTTTTTGTCTCATAGACCTCGCCTGCTTTACACACAGGACTATCAAAATGCTCCTGATGAATGGCATCCGGGAAATACTGTGTTTCAAAGCAGGCGCCTGATCTTCGGGGATAACATGCCCCCATCTTTCCTTTCTCTCCCTCCAGAAAGTTTCCGGTATAAAACTGTAGTCCCGGAAGATCCGTAAATACCTCCATTTCAATACCGCTCTCTTCAGACATCATAACCGCTGCCCGGCGGTATCCACTGCCATTCAACACCCAGTTATGATCATATCCCTTCCCCAGCAAAAGCGCCTCATAATCCGCATCGATTTCCTGCCCGATCCTCTTAAAGGAAGTAAAATCCATCGGCGTGCCCTTTACAGAAATAATCTCTCCTGTCGGAATCGACTCCGCATCCGACTCCGTATAAGCATCTGCATGGATCAAAACCTTCTGTGCCAGCACAGTACCCGAATCATGACCATTCAGATTAAAATAACTGTGATTGGTCAGATTAATGATCGTATCTTCATCCGGATCTGCATGATAATGGATTTCGATTTCATTATCATCTGTCAGCGTATACTGTATCTGAATCTTTACATTTCCCGGGTATCCCTGATCCAGGTGCGGACTGAACAGTGTAAACGTGACAGACCGGTCATCCACATGCGCCACATCCCACAAACGTTTATTGTAATAATTCAAACCGCTATGAAGATTATTGTTGCCATCATTTTGATCAAGAACATACCGTTTTCCATTTAACGAAAAACAAGCTCCCTGAATGCGGTTTGCACAGCGTCCTACACTGGAGCCCAGAGAAGCAGTCCCCTGTTCATATCCCGACACATGATCATAACCAAGCACAACATCCCGCTCCTTGCCGTCGCTTCCCTTTACCACAACGGAAACCAGTGCGGCTCCGAAGTCTGTCACCTGCATCCGCATCCCATTTTTATTTTCAAAAGAATACAGATAAGCAGTCTTTCCATCTTTCGTACAGCCAAAAAATTCTTTCCCTT
>CAZLZX010000184.1:0-5392 GCA_964564095.1 uncultured Eubacterium sp.
TTTCCGTGACCGGAGCTGTGTTTCAGGGAAGCTTCCGAAACTCCATCGCATCGCCGACCACCCTGGGAGTTATGAGCGGCGGTATGCTGGGCTCTACCGTTTATATTATGTGGGGGTATGACTGGTTTCACAGAAATGCGGAGGGAGCCATTAACTATACCGGATTTGAGCGCTTTATCTTTGTACTCATCGGATGCTTCGGCGCAGTACTGTTTACGACAAGCCTTGCAAGGATGACAAGCCGCGGGAAAAGCATATCCATGGTATCCCTGATCGTGGTGGGCATGGTGTTTTCCACTGCGGTAAGTACCATATCCCAGTACATATCAATGATGGTAAATGCAACAGATCCGTATGGATCGAAGGCTGCGGCGCTGCAGACCGCCATGGCGGGCTATATCAATGATTCCGCCACCTGGCTGCTGGTCA
This sequence comes from uncultured Eubacterium sp., assembly GCA_964564095.1. Lineage (GTDB taxonomy): Bacteria > Bacillota > Clostridia > Lachnospirales > Lachnospiraceae > Brotonthovivens. The sequence goes on from CAZLZX010000184.1 coordinate 430, forward strand.
TTGTAGTTGGAGCTGTACTGGCAATACTTATATTGATGTCCAAGCGTCTGAATCTGATGGTGTTTGGCGAGGATGAGGCCAGAGCCATGGGCATCAATGTGGACAGGGACCGGAAGCTGATGATGGCGCTGTGCACCATTTTGACGGCAGTGATCATCGCTGCCTGCGGCGGTATCTCCTTTGTGGGACTTATCATACCGCATATAGCCCGAAGAGTCGTGGGATCAGATTTTCGATATCTGGTTCCGGGATGTGCAGTGATCGGAGGCATGTTCCTTTTGATCTGCCATTGGCTTCCGCCATTCTCCTGGATGGCAACGCAGCATGTTGGCAATTATACCAGCATCGTGGGCGGCATCGTATTTTTATTTATGATCATACGAAACAGGAGGAAGAGCAATGCGGATTGGGCTTAGAGAATCGATAGAAATCAAAAGACAGGACAATCGATCCTATCGAAGAAAGATATTAGTCCTGATCATTATTACCGTTGCGGCATTTCTTGTATTTATGAATGCGTTTGGTTACGCCACCTTTGCAAGCCCGAAATTTACATGGGGCAATATCAGACTTTGGTTTGAATATGCCTGGGCGACATTGACGAAACAGCCGAGACTGGAGATCATCAATGCCAGACCAACGGGCTATGAGATGACTTTTGGAAATATAAAACTTTTGGTAATCAGTATGGCCTGCGGCGCATTGCTGGCGCTTTCGGGAAATATATTTCAGAACGTATTCCGCAATCCAATGGCAGCGCCTACGATGCTTGGCGTGAATACCGGAGTTCAGATGGCGCTTTTATATATGACAGTGACCTATGAAGGCATGGCGCTTTCTATGACGGCAGAACGGTATAAGTTCTGTTATATAGGAGCAGCAGCTATGCTGACATTTATTATGATCCTGGGCAAGCTGGCTTCGGGAAGAGGAAGGTTTGCCGTGGATGATCTGATCCTTGTGGGAGTGGCAACTTCTCAGATATTGGGCGCTGTCATTACCGGATATGCCAATGGAATGGATACGGGAGTGCTGGCTATTTACCAGCAGCTGACAGGGGGCGGAGTCATCGACACCAGCAGATTTACCATAATATGCCTGGCGATCGCTTTCGGTGTCAGCGTGATCCCAATGTATCTGATCCGGTTTTCCTTTAATGCGGTAAGCTATACGCCGGATGAGACAAGAGGAATGGGCATTGATTCAAATCTGTTCCGTTTCCTGACACTGATACTTGGCACCTTTATGGTAACGGCGGCTATGGTTCACTGCGGAGCGATCGGCATGTTGTCCCTGGCTGTGCCGCATATGGGCAGATATATCTTCGGGTCAGAGTTCCGCAAGCAGTTCTGGGCAAATATGCTGTTAGGAGCTTTGCTGATGCTTGTGTGCAGAGGGGTGGTTATATTGCTTCCCTATGTGGGGACGACGCCCTTCCCCATCAGTATCGTGGTAAATGTCATGGTTCCTCCAATCTTTGCAGTCTTTATCGCAAAATCAAAAAGGGGGTGGGAGTAATGAGACTGGAACTTAGAAATGTAGCAATAGGCTATGAGCTGACAAAGCCTGTTTTGAAAGATATCAATTTTTCCGTGGAGACAGGAGAAATCTGCTGTATCCTGGGGCCGAACGGCGTGGGAAAGACTACGCTGTTCAGAAGTATTTTACAATTTTTACCGATTCTGAATGGAGAGATCCGTATCGACGGGAAAAATATCAGGCATTGGCCGCCGTCCCAACTGGCAAAATATATGGCTTATGTAGCCCAATATCACAATCCGCCCTTCCCATACGAAGTGAAGGATGTGGTGCTGCTCGGCAGAGTAAATAGTACCAGATATTTTGGACAGCCGAACCGGCAGGACTATGAGATTGCGGAAAATGCCATGAAAGACATGGGTATCCATCATCTTAGAAACTGTTACTATACAGATATTTCCGGAGGAGAGCGGCAGCTTGTTATGATCGCCAGGGCGCTGGCGCAGCAGCCGAAATTTCTCATATTGGATGAGCCTACGGCAAATCTGGATTATGGGAATATTATCAAGGTGCTGCATGAGATACGCAGACTGAAGGAACTGGGGTATGGCATCATTATGACCACGCACAATCCGGATCATACCTTCTACTGCAAATCCCAGGTTGCTCTGCTTCAGCGGAATGAACCGCTGAAATATGGCAGCGCGGTGGATGTGGTTACGGAGAAGCATATGAGAGAAGCCTATGGAGTGGACGTCGGCGTGTTGGAATATGTAAATAAGCAGGGAGAACGGATGCGTTTGTGCGCTCCGGAAACCTGATGAACAATATATAAAAAGTGTTTAATCTAAATAAACGTCTGTATCAGGAGACAGGCAGAAAGAGGAAAAAGATATGAGTTTGACAAAGGAACAGGTAAATGAGAGCAGTGAATTACTAAACTGCATTATGAATAATGTGGAGACCGTGATCATCGGCAAAAGAGAAGCCGTAGAGCTGGTGGTGCTTGCCATGGTCAGCAACGGACATGTACTGGTAGAGGACGTTCCCGGCGTGGGAAAGACCAGCCTGATCTCGGCGCTGGCAAAATCCATTGACTGCGGATTTTCGCGTATCCAGTTTACGCCGGATATCATGCCGTCTGATGTAACCGGATTTTCCATTTTCAATCAGAAGGACAGAGAATTTGAATTTCGTCCCGGCGCCGTTATGAGTAATGTCATTCTGGCAGACGAGATCAACCGCGCTTCCGCAAAGACACAGTCCGCATTGCTGGAGGTCATGGAAGAGCGTCAGGTCACAGTGGATGGCAATACATATCCGATGCAGGAGCCATTCATGGTACTGGCAACACAGAACCCGTTGGAATCTTACGGTACATATCCTCTTCCGGAGGCACAGATCGATCGTTTCCTGATCAAGATCTCTATCGGTTATCCTTCCTTTGAGCAGGAGGCAAAAGTAGTAAAAATAGGCAAAAGCGCCAAAAAAGCAATTCAGCCTGTGGTAAAAGGGCAGGATATTCTGAATATACGGACAGCGGCGGAAGAAGTGTTTGTACATGATATGATCATCAATTATATCGTACAGCTTGTGACAGCCACAAGAAATCATGCGGATATTCAGATCGGAAGCTCTCCCCGCGGATGTATCGCACTTTACAATCTGGCGAAATCCTATGCTTTATATAAAGGCAGAAATTTTGTTCAGCCGGATGATGTAAAATACCTGGCGCCTTTTGTACTCTGTCATCGTATTTCACTGATGCAGGAAGCCAAAATAGATGGAAAGACACCGCAGCAGGTTATGACTGATATTATCAACAGTATCGCAGTGCCTACCAGTGAAAGTCAATATCAGGCAGTATAGGGGATACATTCATGAAGTTGAAAATAGACAGCCCTATGAAGGAAAAAAGGGCATATAGAAAAGAAAAGCAAATGAAGCGGAGACAGAGGGTCAGTCAGGAACGAATAAGAAAGATCCGTCTGATCATTACCTGTATCATTTTGCTGGCAGTCGCAGCGCTTCCTGCCGTATTTCTGAACAGCGTATTCGGATATCTGCCGGTAATCATGGTAGCCTTGCTTATACTGCTTTCGTTTGTATATGTGCAATGCCTGAAACGGAGCCTGGTGTTTGAGGAAAGATCTGACTTGAATAATTGCAAGAGGGGAACCTCCTGTGCATTTTCCATACGGGTCAAAAACAAATTGCCATTGGTGTATCCGAAGCTGGAAGTGTTTTTTTACATATCCGATCTGTTTGGAGGCGAGGACGATATCACATCCACGATCATAACGCTGGCGCCGTTTGAGGACAGAGTATTTGAGTTTGACGTACAGTTTGAGCACATTGGCGTTTACGAGGCCGGATTAAATAAAGTTGTGATGCAGGATCTGTTTGGATTTTTCCAGAAAACAGTGGAAAACAGCAGCCGCTATCAGGTACAGGTTTCGCCGAAGGTATTTGATCTGACAAAGCTTCATATTTCCAACCGGGCGTTTACGGAAAGTAAAAATATGCTGAAGCCAACCTCTTTGGATGGTTCCGACTATACAGGGGTCCGGGAATATGTCATCGGAGATCCGATCAAAAACATTCACTGGAAGTTATCGGCGCGGACGGAACACTATATGACCAGACAGTTTGAAAGTTATGGAAATATGGGCGTGACGATCGTTATGGATTTTCAGTGTCCTGCCTATGACAGAGACAGCATGATGTCCGTTTTTGACGGCGTGGTGGAAACTGCATTGTCAGCGGAGGCTTATGCCCGCAGACATGGCATGGAATCCGAGCTGATCTATCTCAATAAGCGGGGCGCACGCAGGCAGTACATTACAAGAAATGACGCGAATCATGTGGAGCTGATGGCTGATTTGCCGAAAATATCTTCTGAAAAGCAGCGCATTACGGCTCTTAAGCTTTTAAGAGATGAAGGAAACGCTGCCTATTCCAAAAGCAATATTGCTTTTGTGACGGGAAATATCACGGCACAGCTGCCGAGAACGTTGATGGATATTAAGGCAAGAAGAAAAAACCCTATTTTATTTGTTATTCTTCCCAAGCGTCTGGAAGGGGAAGAGCGTCAGAAATATTTGAAGCCGCTGCGGGGACTGGACTATGCAGGGATCCCCTATTATGTGGTAAGTAATGCGGAGGAACTGATGGGAGGTGCAAGGCGTGTTTCTTAGATATTTAAAGAATTCGGTCTGGAACTTTCTGCTGTGCTGCATTATGTCGTGGAGTCTGGCGCAGATGTGCTTCCTGGGATTTTATATTCCCCAGTCACAGCAGTACAATATTCTGCTGCTGATCGCTATTGTGGCAGTCCTGAATGCCATACTGTGGCTGATATCCTTTGGGAAGAAAACAATGTTAGGCGGACTGCTCGGTTTTATCGCAGCTATCCTGATCGCATTTTTGTATCTTAGGATCAGCGGAAATCTGATGCTTGCTTTCAGTGATACGGAAGACCAGA
>CAZLZX010000185.1:0-5320 GCA_964564095.1 uncultured Eubacterium sp.
AGTAAGCTCACACCGGCCAAATCCTGTCATACTTTTAATCATGCAGTATCCTCCCATATAGTCATAACTGACAGGAAATAACCTGTCTTTTCCTTTGATCTGATATGCATTTTTTTCCGATCACGGCATCTTAAATGCATATCTAATGTATTATAAATTGTTTTGATATGGAAGTCAATTCCAAAAAAACGGCATCGCATAACTGCGAATGCCGTTCCGATACAGACAATACCCAAGCCAATATACCGATTTCTATTTCTTATACTGCTGAGATAGATCGCCTCTATCTCACTCTTCTCCGTATTTTTTACCAATTCTATTTCCTGTCTCTTATCTTCAATATTTGCCTTCCAGCCGTCAAAATCCGCCCATTTGCCCGGAATCAGCTCTTTGATCCAGGACAGGTTCTGATACACATCAAACCGGAGCGCCTGACCGGAAAGGCCGTACTGATTCATAAAATTTGAAGTAATAAGAGAAAGATCCTCTTTGTCTGATGATAAAATGCTGATCCTTGGAAAAAGAATCGCCTGTTCTGACAGTTCTTCTGCTGCTTCACAGATCATCAGATTTTCAGGATTGTTTATAACTCCCCGCACTGTCAGTACCCGCTCTCCATAGACAAGCTTTTGTCCTTCCACCTTATGGCTTCCAAACAGCTCCTCCGCCAATTTCATTCCAAGCAGACAACCTTCCGTATCCTCAGCCTGCAGATTTTTTCCATAGGGCAATACACACTGTGAGGGACCGTACACGGTAATAACATCCGCCGCAGAAGATCTGCCGCTCTCAAAAGCCGATATTTGCTGATCTGCTTCTTCCTTCCATGCGCTGAAGGTATATTCCGATTCCGGGTCCTTCATCATTGACTTTAACAGATCCAGGTCAAACCCCTCTTCCTTTGCCTGAATCGTAATACTGTGATTTTGCTTCCTGGCCTGTCTGTTATATATGCTTCCAACAGTCAAAAAAAGAATGGCTATGGCAAACAAACAGAGAATGATCATGCTTCTTTTTGTCACTTTTATTTTCATTCATCTATCAGGCGTACTCTGTCGCCAGCCTCCACATAACGGTCCGAATCAACAATGATCTTACTGTCACTGTCAAGAGAATTGCTTTCAAGCGCTGCATAGCTTGTATTTTTATCCGGTACTTCCACTTCCGCTTTTCTGGCTACATATTGTTCGCCTAAAACAGTATCCTCCGTATCCAGCAGCAAAACATACATTTTATTGTTTTCCTGAACCAGTGCTGTTACAGGAATCGTATAGGGATATTCCTCGGATTCACGTTTTACTGTCATCTGGGCGCTCTCTCCTAAAAAAAAAGCTTCGGATTCTAAGTTTGCCGTGACAGTCAGGGTTTCTCCCGATTCATCCGCTGTAATCGAGGTTATTTGACAATCCTCTGTTGTCTTTCCAACTCCCTGAATCGTAACCGTATCTCCCACAGCTACATCATCAGCATTTTCCTTTTCAATCTGCGCCGTAAATTTAAGACCTTCGCTGGAATCACTCATAGTTACCAGGGCGGTGTCTGTGGTCTTTTGTCCCACCGCTGTGTCTATTCCTGTGATCATCCCATTTTGGGGCGCACATATTTTCCCTTCCTGTTTTTGCAATTCCTGCAGCCTGGCAAGCTTTTTCTCCAGCTGTTCCATGGACAGCTTATTGATTTCAATACTGTTATCGGCCTCCGGAGAATTCTGCGCATTTTCTATATTTCTCTGGGCTTCTTTTGTTTCTGACTTTTGAATATCCCTGGCAGCTTCCAGTGCAGATTCCTTCTCCGATACTGCCTGCTCACATTCCTCATATACTGTCTGCTTTTCTTCCTTCGTATCCTGACCGGCGTTCTTTAAGTCCTGCTCCGCTTCTGCCAAACGCTCCTTAGCATCCGCAAGATCTGATTCCGCCTGCTTTACCGCAGCCTCATTCTTCTGCACGGTATCGGAATAATCCTGCTTTGCACGATCAATATCTGTCTGCCGCTGACTGGCAGCCTTTTCTTTATTTTTCTGCATCGCCTGATTTTGAAGTCTTAAAGAGGAAAGCTCATTCTTTACGCTGTCCATCTGTTCCGAAAGATGATCAAGATCCAGCTGAACCAGAATATCTCCCTCCTTGACGGTCTGACCTTCACTGACTGGCAGACTTTTGACTAAAATGTCCGGTTCTGTGATGACTGCAAACTCTCCATTTTGCTGAATCTGCCCCACAGCGGAAAAAGAATGCTGTATTTTTCGGGCTGAAATTCCTTCTGCCGTTACTTTCGGCACCGTAAAAGAGGAGGTTATACGGGAGGTTATCGTAAATATTACCATAACAATGATCAGAGTTGCCAATCCCTTCAGCCAGAATATACTTCCGAAACGTTTTATCGAATCCTTTTTCATGATTTCCTAATTCCTTTCTCTATGATCCGGTAGCCCTTATTCCTTGGATGCCGACGATGCAATTCCCTGTTCCAAATAATTCTGACCGCTTAAAAATACAAACAGGGCCGGCAGCACAATAAAGAACGAAGCGCAGAGAGAAAGTCCTCCCTTTTGCGCATCGATCTGAGGCAGAAACAACGACAGCGGCCATAAACTTTTTGACTTAAAGAAGGTCATCGGCTGTTCTATCATGCTCCAGCATTCCAGAAAGGAAAGTACCACGGCTGATAAGATACCTGCGCTTCCCATGGGAATGCCGATCCTAAAAAAGATCTGCAGCTCCCCGGCCCCGTCTATCCTGGCAGCCTCAATGATACTTCTGGGAATGCCGCAAAAGAAACGATACATGATAAAGACTGAAAATGTAGAGAAAACTCCCGGTAAGATCACTGCAGCCGAAGTGTCAAGCAAATGCAGGCGGTCCAGCACCAGATATTCAGACAGCATCGTTACCTGAAATGGCATCATCATCATAATGATAAAAAGCAGATAGATCGCCTTTTTTCCTCTAAAGGAGCAGCGGGCCAGTCCCCAGGCTGCGGGCATTCCAAACAACAGCTGCCCGGCCAGTATACAGACAGTAATCTTTACCGAATTCCAGAACATATGAAAAAATTCCGGAGAATCAAACAGCAGTCCCACTATATTCTGCAGCGTCGGATACCAGGGGAACAGACGCCATTTGGCATAGCCCGCCTCATTTTCCAGCGCCGGTGCAATGCAATGGTAGATTTCACTGTTTCCCATAAATGTTCCTGTGATCAGGAAACAGACCGGAGCCACCGCCAGCAATGCAACCAGAACCAGAATGACAGTACGTCCTCCTTTTTTCATGACAGTTCCTCCTCCCAGCTTTTTTGTAATAAGATGACAAATACGGCGATCACAACAGCCAACAGTACGGAGCCTGCCGCCATCTTATCCACGGACAGCTCTTGGAACCAGTTATTGAACACATGCTGCAAAAGATAGATCTTTTCCTGGGGATAGCTGCCAGCCACAAGATATGCCTCCCGAAATACTTTAAAGGAATTTAAAAAGGACAATACTATGATTGTAAAAGCTGCCGGACGGATGTTTGGAAGCGTAATATACCAAAAGCATTTCCACTCTCCGGCTCCGTCTATTCTGGCTGCCTCATAAATGTTTTCAGGGATTCCCGTCAACCCTGCCAGCCACAGGATCACGTCATATCCAAGATTTTTCCATATATAGCTGAATACGAGTACGCCAAAGGCTGCATTTGTGTTCATCCAGTCTACGGCTCCAATATGCAGAGCAGAAAGCAACATGCCAATACCGGGGATCGTCTGCAGCCATGTGAGAAATCCATTTAAGAATCCCTGATGGTCAAACAATACCTGCCAAAGCAATACGACTCCGGCTGCGGGTATGGCAAGGGGTACCAGATAGGCGCTTTTAAATAAGCTTTTTATCCGTTTTTGTCTCTGCAGTAAAAGCGCCACTCCCAGAGACAGCGCCAAAAGAAGAGGCAGACAGACCGCTGCAAATCGAAGTGTGTTTCCGGCTGCCAGTAAAAAGGCCTGGTTGTGCAGAACCTGCCTGTAATTGGCAAGTCCTGCAAATCCATTTCCCGCCGCCTGAGTAAAGGATCTCCTGACCACGTCGATAAACGGGATCAGATAAAAGATCATCACGCCAGCCAGCTCCGGCAGCACAAATAACCATCCTGTTTTTTCGCTGCTTCTTTGTACTTTACTTACTTGTATGACTTTTCTTTGTACTTTGATTTTTTGTGCTTTCTTACATTCTGTTTTTAAGTACATGCAAGATCCCCTATTCTGACAAGTACAGATTTACCTTTTTTAGTGTGGCAGAAACCGTATCGGCAAGACTCTGTTCTCCCAAAAGATATTTCTCTCCCTGTTCCAACACCAGATTCTGGATCACACGGTCAGATAAGGACGGCGCTTCCAGACTTTCCGCCATAGTCCTGAATGCATCCGCATCCTGTTCTGTCAATGGGATGATATCCAGTTCCACCGGCGCCTCGCTGCCATCGTTTCTGGAAAAAACCATAGATAAATCAGTCTCTTCCATTGCTGCCGCCATCTGCTGTTCAAAAGCTGCCTGATTGACCGGAATACCGTTTGCATCATTGCTCAAATCTTTTCCCAGCAATATTTTCACAAATTCTTTTGCAAGCTCCGTATTTCCATCCGAGGTTACGCCTGCCTGCAGATATGGAATATAAGATCTGACATTCTGATGATTAAAAATACAGCAGGAATCTCCCGCCACTGCCTGAGCGCTTTTGATCGTCTGATAGCTTTCTATGCTGTCAAGAGTTCCCAGCGGAATGCTGATGTCGCCGCTCATGTAACCGGTATTATTAAATGATCCTACTTTTGTTCCCCACGCTGTTCCATCTCCAAAGGAAGCCGTAAGGTCGTCTGTAGAACTGTACCCATCTACATCATAGATGCGTTTTGCCTGGGTTAAATAATTCTCCAGCGCTTTTTCATCCAGTGTTCCATCCTCTTGCACCCAGGTTGCAGAATCTGCATAAAACAGATCTCTTAAAAGTCCCTGTGTGCCCTTTGCCGGCATGACATTTTTGGAAGATTTACTTGTTTTTAATGCTTCTGCCCGGTCTGCAAGTGTTTTCAGGTCTCCTGCCGCATTGACGGTGTCGCCGTCTCCGCCTGCCATAGGAATCAGAAATCTGGCGGGCATTGCGTAAATCTTTCCGTCCTTTTTGCTTCCGTTTACAATATTGTCAAACAGTCCGTCCTCTTGGTCTGCCGCATCCACAACATCACTGATATCCTCTAAAATACCCTTTTCGATATAGCTGTCCATCGGCATTCCATCAAGGATCATAACGTCGGGTCCCTTTCCCGCCATGATATCCGTATT
>CAZLZX010000186.1:0-5257 GCA_964564095.1 uncultured Eubacterium sp.
GACTTATATCAATAAAACCCCCCTGTCCTGCCGGTCTGCCTGCGAAACGGCTGACATTTACATTACCCTTTACATCTAGTTCCGCAGCCCCAAGAAATGCGATATCCAGATTACCGCCATGGTAGAAATCAAACATACTCGGATGTGCCAGAAAAGCCGTTGGATTCACAGTCGAACCAAAGTCAGGTCCCTGTTGAGGAGTTCCACCAAAAGCGCCCAGTTCCAACGTAAATGTCATATTGTCTACAATATTTTCCGCAGCGGCAACCTTTCCCACACCGGCTCCTACGCCTACTCCTACATTGACAACTGCGCCTTCATACAATTCAAACACCGCTCTCCGGCAAATAATATCTGACAGACCAAGTTCTCCTTCTGACTGAATTACTGCATGCTTCGGCGCAATCCGTTCTCCGCTCTTATAGGGACTATATAAGGTGCCATCCGTCTGTCTGTGATTTTCTTCTACATTTTCAGCAATCACAACCGCATCTACTATTTCACCCGGAATAACTACATTTTTTGCCGGAATCGTTCGTGCCGCAACAACCTGCTCTACCTGAACGATCACGACTCCTCCAGAAGCTTTCGCAGCCAGCGCCGCTTCCAGAATCTCCAGATGCAAAGCCTCCTTTTCAATACTGATATTCCCACACTCATCAGATGTTGTTCCACGGATAATAGCGGCTGTTACCGGCTGACTTTTGAAATACAGCCATTCTTCTCCATCGATCTCCATTAATCTCACAATATCTTCCGTCGTTATCTGATTCATTTTGCCGCCGTCCTGACGAGGGTCAATATAGGTCCCGATACCAATCTTAGATAAAATTCCCGGCTGCTTAGATGCCGAGCAGCGATATAATTGATTTAAGATACCTTGCGGCAGCACATGGGCTTCAATTTCATTACGCTCGATCATATCGCGTATTTTAGGAACCACATCTGGATGAGAACAAATTACCTTTTTCAAAAGTCCCGGATGCGCGAAATGAGAGTCCCCCAGATTTTTCATAGGTACGCCATGTCCGCATCCTGAATAAACAGTTAAATTACCGGGATATCCCTGCTCTAAAAATTTTTTTTCAATGTTCCGAACAATGTATTCCGGATATCCAATTAGCCCCGCCGCAGTGATAGCAATACAGTCTCCATCATGCAATAACGAAATTGCCTCATCTACAGTCTTTACTTTGTTTTCCACACCTGCTCCTCCTTTATTCATATAAAATCTGCCCGCTTTTTATATCAGCATTTTGCAATCCTCATGTATCTGTTTACAATTATAGGTGTCCCAAGACCGTTATCAATTCAATCTCCTTTTTTGTATTCCAATTTGGAATCAATATTGTGAATTTTGTTAAATACCGTATGTAAAACAAAAATTGTTTCTTGTATCAGCCTTTTTCGACAAAAAAAGACTGATATGTTCTGGTTTACAAATCTAACCATTCATATCAGTCTATATTATTGATTATTAACTTTTTTCAGGCGTATATCACAGAATCTGCCTACAAATTGATATGTTCGCTGAAATCCTTCTGATATATCTCCAGCCGCCTTTTAAGCTTCCGATATTCCGGCGCCTCAAGACTATCCTTTTGCTGTACCAGCAACCCCGCCTCATAAGCAGCCGTTTTTAACAGGTCTGAATCCTGAAATACATCCGCAAGCAGAAATGCAAAGTCTCCACTCTGGCGGATTCCAAAGAAATCTCCCGGTCCGCGCAGCTTCAGATCCTGGCTGGCAATTTCAAATCCGTCATTTGTTTTATTCAGGATATCCAAACGCTTATTTTGCCTGTTGCTGCCGGAGCCATCGATCATAATACAATAGGACTGTTCGCTTCCACGCCCGACACGGCCTCTGAGCTGATGAAGCTGCGCCAAGCCAAAGCGTTCGGCATTTTCTATCATGATGACTGTGGCATTCGGTACATCTACTCCCACTTCTACTACGGTAGTAGATACCAATACCTGTATCTCATTCCTCAAAAACGCCTCCATAACACTATTTTTTTCCTCTGCTCTCATCTGCCCATGCAGACATCCCACGCTGCATATGCCCTTAAAATGCTGTGCCAGTGTCTTGGAATAGTCTAAAACATTTTCTCCATCCATAGTTTCAGACGCTTCCACAAATGGACAGATCACATACGCCTGTCTGCCCGCAAGAATTTCTTTTTCAATAAATGCATACGCTTTGGGGCGGTAGCTGGTATTGACTACACAATTCTTAATGGGAAGTCTGGAAGCCGGTACCTGATCTATCACAGATATGTCCAAATCTCCATACAGAATGATTGCCAGTGTTCTTGGAATCGGCGTTGCGCTCATAACTAAAATATGGGGATATATACCTTTTTTAGAAAATGTTTCCCTCTGCTTTACACCGAAGCGGTGCTGCTCATCGGTAATGACCAGCGCCAGATGATTGTATTCAGGTCTTTCCTGAATCAATGCATGTGTACCCACAATCAACGCATTCGGATACATTTGGAGTGATTCGTAGGCCCTTCTTTTTTGGGCTGCTGTTAAAGATCCTGTCAACAATACAACCGGATAATCAAGCTGCTGTTCCTCACATAAAGCTGTAAGCTTTTCATAATGCTGTCTTGCCAGCACATCTGTAGGCGCCATAATCGCAGACTGGTATCCGTGATGCGCAGTGTCAAGCATAGCCAGAAACGCTACAATCGTTTTTCCGGAACCAACATCTCCCTGTACCAGACGCTGCATGGCATAACCACTTTCCATATCTTTTTTTACATCTGTCAATGTACGCTTCTGAGCATCGGTAAGCCTGTATGGCAGGCTGTCAATAATTTTCTGTGTATATCCGTCATCTGGCCAGAAATAGTCCGTTTTGAAATGATCCGCCTTTTCTTTGCCGTAACGCATAGACAGAATAAAAAAAAGAAACTCATCAAATACAAGCCGGTTTCTTGCCGTAATACAACTCTCTTCATCCTGGGGAAAATGAATATTTTCCATGGCAAAATTGTATTCGCATAGCTGATTCCTGGTTCGGATATCCTCTGGTAAATATTCCAGTTCCAAATGCATCTCATCCAGACATGTCCGGATCGTCTTCTGTACCAAATGATTGGTAAGTCCTGCCGTCAAAGGATAGATCGGCTGCAATGTCTTGCTTACAGCCATATATTTCTCCGGTTCAAAGATTTCCGGCTGCTCCATAACATAAAGATTTTTTTTCGCCTTTACTACACCATAAAAAATATAGGTTTTTCCAGGTTCCAAAACGCTTCTTATATAAGGACTGCGAAACCAGTTCAGACGTATCTTTCGCTGGCTGCCGCAGATATCTGTCGTCACAAGCTGTACCCGGCTATTCGGTACAATAGATGGCTTTTTTGTAATCCTGGCAGCAACAGCATTTTTTCGTTCAGCGATTATTTCATCGGGGCTTACAACATCAGGAAATTTTTCATAATCTCTGGGAAAATACAGGAGTATATCACGAATGGTGTATACTCCTGTTTTATGAAATAGTTCTTCAGTTTTCACTCCGATTCCTTTTACTTGTCGTATGGGGGAATCTAATGTCATAAAATCTCCAATCTGCCAAAGCGCTGCATATGGCATTTCTTAAAATGTCTCTGATTACACACCAGAGACATTTCAATCTATCGATAACTGATTATTCAACGGATACTACATAGTAGTAAATCGGCTGACCGCCGAAAGTCAGATCTATATCACATTCCGGATATGTCTCTTCTACATATGCGCCAAAGCTTTCCGCATCTTCTGCCGTTACATCTTCTCCGTAAAAAATACTGATAAAGGATGATTCCTCATTTACCATCTGTGAAAGCATATCCTTTAATACATCCAGCATGTCCGTACCTACTGATAAAATAGAAGAATCTCCGATTCCCATATAATCGCCTTCATGAATCTCTTTTTCATCCAGTATTGTATCCCGGACTGCATAGGTTACCTGTCCTGTCTTAACCATGGAAATAGCTTCTTTCATGGAAGCAAGGTTCTCCTCCGCACTCTGATCCGGAATATAATTGATCATTGCAGTAATGCCCTGTGGAATCGTCTTGGTAGGCACTACGTAGATCTTCTTATCTTCTACCAGCATAGATGCCTGATTTGCAGCAAGAATAATGTTTTTATTATTTGGAAGAATAAATATATTTTCCGCATTTACTTTATCAATGGCATTGAGCATATCCTCCGTACTTGGATTCATTGTCTGTCCGCCTTCGATAATATAATCAACACCTAATCCCCGGAACGCTTCGCTTAAGCCTTCGCCAATAGATACGGAAATAAATCCCATGGCCTTTGGCGGCTCTGATACTTTCGCTTCTTCCTGAGCCTTAGCTTCCTGTTCCGCCTGTTCTTTTGCCAATTTCTGTGCATCTTTGATCAGTTTCTCCTGGTGTTCTTCACGCATATTGTCGATTTTAATCTTGCTTAAAGAACCATGCGTCAAAGCTTTTTGAATAACCAATCCCGGATCATTGGTATGTACATGGATCTTTACGATTTCATCATCTGCCACCAGTACAATAGAGTCGCCCATAGACTGAAGAAAAGCTTTCATATCTTTTTCTTCTTCATATGACATAGGCTTATTTAATACAATAATAAATTCCGTACAATAACCGAACTTAATCTCCTGCTCTGTCTCAGCAGAAATCTTTACAATACCTGAAACTGCATTTTCCGGTTCAATGGTATAATCAATCTCCTTACCAAGAAATGCATCATAGGCCCCCCGTAATACTTCTACCAGACCCTGACCGCCGGAATCTACAACGCCAGCCTGTTTTAAAACCGGAAGCATATCCGGCGTTTTGGCAAGCACTCTCTCTGCCTCATCCAGAATCGCTTTCAGATAAGACGACATGTCATAATCGTCATCACAGGATAATTCTATCGCCTTATCCGCAGCGCCTTTTGCAACAGTAAGGATTGTCCCTTCCTTTGGTTTCATAACTGCTTTGTAAGCTGTTTCGCATGCTCTTTCAATGGCATTGCAAAGTGTGATCTTATCGATCCGAGTCTCTTTTCCGATCACTTTTGTAAAGCCACGGAACAACTGTGACAAGATAACGCCGGAATTTCCCCTTGCACCACGCAGGGAACCGCTGGAGATAGCTTTTGCCAACGATTTCATATCTGTATCGCCAAGAGCGCTGACTTCCTTTGCAGCAGACATGATCGTCATGCACATATTTGTACCGGTATCGCCATCGGGAACCGGAAATACATTTAAT
>CAZLZX010000187.1:0-5249 GCA_964564095.1 uncultured Eubacterium sp.
ATCATATTCAATAGCATAAGCATTTCTTACAATCTTTGCATGTTCTAATCCCGGAACTGTTCTGTACATAGCATATTGAACATCCTCCGGTAAAGAACTGGACATACCTCCTACATACATTTCATTAGTATTGATTCCTTCCGGTTCTATAAATACCTGATGTCTGTCCTTATCGGCAAATTTTACAACCTTATCCTCTATGGAAGGACAATATCTTGGACCCGTTCCCTCTATCATTCCTGAAAAAAGAGGAGAACGTTCCAGATTTTCACGAATAATCTTATGTGTCTCCGGATTTGTATAAGTCAGCCAGCAGCTAATCTGGTCAATCTGTACATCATCAGGATTTGTAGTAAATGAAAAGGGTACGATCCTTTCATCGCCTTTTTGTTCGGACATCTTTGAAAAATCAATCGTACGTTTATCCATTCTTGCGGGCGTTCCCGTTTTAAATCGAAACATTTCCACACCATTTGCAATCAATGAATCTGTCAAATGATTTGCTGCCTGCAAACCATTCGGTCCCGTATGATTTACCACATCTCCATACAGACATCTCGCTCTTAAATAAGTACCCGTACACAGTACTGCCGCTTTACAACGATATTCAGCCCCTGAAAAAGTTTTTACACCTTTTATTTCTTTCTCCTCTATAATCAATTCGGATACTTCAGCCTGACGAATCGTTAAATGCTCTGTATTTTGAAGAGTTTTTCTCATTTCCATACTATAGGAAGCTTTATCAGCCTGAGCGCGCAATGAATGTACCGCAGGTCCTTTCGATTTATTCAACATCTTAGATTGAATAAAAGTCTTATCAATATTGATACCCATCTGTCCGCCCAAAGCATCTATTTCCCTTACCAAATGTCCTTTGGAGCTTCCGCCTACATTCGGATTACAGGGCATCATGGCGATACTTTCAATACTAACTGTAAATATGATCGTTTCCAGTCCAAGACGTGCACATGCCAATGCGGCTTCACACCCTGCATGTCCGGCTCCCACTACTACCACATCATAATTTTCTACTAAAGTTGGCATCTTAAGACTTCCTCACTTTCCCTTTTCAACTGCAATCTTCTTTCTGGCATATATGATAACAATCACAGATATTATCATTTTTAATATTTATTTACCCATACAGAATTTACTGAAAATCTCATTTACCAGATCCTCTCCCACTGATTCTCCGATGATAGAACCTAACTCCTCATAAGCATTCATGAGATCAATTGAATAAAAATCCTCCGGCATACTGTTTTCTATACTGCCCAATACCATTTCCAGACTCTTTTTTGTTTCTTCCAGTGCATTTTTATGACGAATATTTGTGATATATACTTCATCATTAAAAGACACTTCTCCATGGAAAAACATATCCTTAATCGTATTTTCCAATTCCGTAATTCCTGTATTTTCCTTTGCAGAAATTTCTATTGTTTTTTTATCTATTTTTTTCAACAGATCTTCTTTTGCCGTAACCGTATTCAGATCAGATTTATTTAAAAGAATAATTGCATTTTTTTCCTTAATAGCTTCAATAATCTGTTCATCATTCTCATCTAATACCGTAGAGGAATCCACTACATAGATGACCAGATCTGCTTTTTCCAGATATTCCTTTGATTTATTCACACCAATCTGTTCCACAATATCATCCGTATCGCGGATTCCGGCCGTATCTATCATGTTCAGACTAATTCCATTTAACTGAATCTGTTCTTCCAAAATATCTCTGGTAGTTCCTGCAATATCAGTAACAATAGCCCTCTCCTGTCCTACCAGTATATTTAACAGAGAAGACTTACCGGCATTCGGCTTTCCAACTATAACCGTATTGATGCCTTCTTTTAAAACTCTTCCATTATCCGAAGTAATCAACAATTCATCCACAGATACCAACAACTTATCCACAATCATCTTTAATTCTTCAGGATAACCTTCTATATCTATATGTTCAGGATCATCTAGTGCGGACTCTATAAAAGCAATTTCATGAATAATAGACGCCCGCAGTTCCTTAATTTTATTTAAAACAGAGCCCCTAAGCTGACTGACCGAGCTCTTCAAAGCAAAGTCGTTTTTTGCATTAATAACATCTATTACGGATTCTGCCTGTGACAGATCAATTCTTCCATTTAAAAATGCTCTCTTTGTAAATTCGCCTGGCTCTGCAGGTCTGGCTCCATATTTTAATACAGTTTCCAGAATCTTTTTCATCACAAGCACTCCGCCGTGACAATCTATTTCAATCGTATCCTCTGTTGTATAACTTCTGGGACCCTTCATGATCAATAGCATAACCTCATCTATGATCTCATCTCCATCCTTTACAAAACCATAGTGAATCGTATGTGTCCCCATTTCAGATACTTTTTTATTTCCTTTTTTAGGTACAAAAATTCTATCAGCAACTTCTAACGCTTCATCTCCGCTGATTCTTACAATTCCAATTCCTGAACTTGTCATTGCCGTAGCAATCGCTGCGATCGTATCCGTTTTCATAATCATATTCCTCTGCAATGCAAAACGAAAACAATGAGAAACACGCACTGCATGTTTCTCATGTTTTCAAGCTTCTCATATACTGCATTATTTTTTCAATGAAACAACTACATGACGATAAGGCTCTTCTCCTTCACTGTGAGTTGTAACATAACGGTCTTTCTGAAGAGCTGAATGGATCACTCTTCTCTCAAATGGATTCATTGGCTCAAGAGAAATAGTTCTCTTTGTCCTCTTAACCTTGTAAGCAATATTTCTTGCCAAATTCTCCAGTGTTTCTTTTCTTCTCTTACGATAGTTCTCGGTATCAAGTTTTACCTTTACATAAGTATCGGAATTTTTATTAATAGCAAGATTGGTCAGATACTGCAAAGAGTCAAGAGTTTGTCCTCTTTTTCCAATCAAAACGCCCATATCATCGCCTTTTAATTCCACATCCAGAACGCTTTCATCTTCTGTCTCTGTAATAATGACTTCAACTTCCAGATCCATCGCTTTAAAAACTTTCTGTAAGAAATCATTTACTTTATCCTGTATCGTAAATTTCCTGCGAACTTTAATTTTAGCAGGTTTACTGTTAAAACCTAAAAATCCGCTGCTTCCTTTTTCAATTACTTCATATTCAATCTGATCACTGGTGGTACCTAACTGAATGAGAGCTTCAGTAATAGCATCATCAACGTTCTTCGCTGTTACTTCGATGTACTCCATCACAAACCCCCCTTATTTTCTTGTATTCTTGTCATTAAAATCTCTTACCATATTTGCTTTTGCAGCAAGACTACCTTCTTTATATTTCTTATTTTTATTGCTATTATTATTTTTAGCACTTGTATTAGCGCTTGCTGCTTTAGATGCCATAGAATTTTTCTTAGGTGCGGAATTAATATTTCTTGTACTGATACTTGCTGCATTGCTGATCGTACTGCCTGAAACACCTTTCTTCTCAACCCGCTTTTTATCCTTAGCAGCCGCTTTTTCCATATTCTTTTTCACAAGTGCATCCAGATCCATTTTACTTAAATGTCTGTTAACAATCAACTGCTGAATACTTCTTATGACAGAACCGGTAATCCAGTAAATACCAAGACCTGTCGGCAGGAAAAATACAAGTATGAAAGAATAAATAGGCATCATATAATTCATAGCCTTCATCTGTCCTGCCATAGAATTTCCACCGGCAGCGCTGGAAGCCTGCGGCATCAGCCTTATATTCAGAAACTGTGTTGCCAATGATAAAACAGGAATTAAGATTCCAAGAAAAATAAAAATATAATTTCCTTCACTGAAAGAAGTAGCAATAATATTCTTCGGAGAATATACAACACTGATTCCCAGGAAATTGTTTACCTGCTCAACCTGTGCCTGCGCAGCGCCTAAAGCATCTGCTGCACTTGGAAATAAATCCTGAAGTTTTGCCCAGTTAGCAGTTGTACATCTATACAATACGTCAATGATAGAATTTCCTACATCTGTGCTGCTTCCGCTGAAATTAGCAGAAATATTCTTCATTACATAATTACCTTCTTTTACAGTTTCATAGAAGGAAGTCATAGTATCAGCAAATCCACTGGTAGCCATAATACCATTTACAGATTCCGTAAAAATATTTTTAATGCTGGAAATATATCCCGGTACATTGTAGATAACTCGATACAATGCGAACAGGATCGGCAGCTGAATCACAAGCTGAATACAGCTTCCGGATGGAGAAACACCATATTTTTTATATACGGCCTGTGTCTCTTCATTCATTCTTGTTACAGATTCCTGATCTCTTTTATTCTTATATTTTTTCTGAATTGCCTGCAATTCAGGATTCATGACCTGAGTCATCTTCGAGAATTTCTGCTGTTTAATAGTTAACGGCATCAGGCAGATATATACAATTATTGTAAATACAATAATTGTAAGAGCTACGTTTTCAATACCTATTTGAGACAATAAATAATAAATACCATTCATTGCCATACCAAGCAGTTTTGAAATCGGCCCCAAAATCTTGCCACTGTTCTGAGACAATATCAACGCTGTCAATTGCATACCTCCTAGTTATGGAACCGGGTCATAACCTCCCTTAGAAAAAGGATTGCATCGGATCACTCTCCAGGCAGCCAGTAAGCCGCCTTTTAATGCACCATGTTTCTCAATAGCTTCCAATCCATACGTAGAACAGGTAGGATAATAAGGACACTTTGTTCTTTTGTATGGAGAAATATATTTTCTATAAACTTTAATCAAAAAAATTAAGACCTTTTTCAATTATTCCATCTTCTTTTCAACTTCATTTTCTGTCATGTTCATTATCTTATGAAGATTTCCCAAGTGGAGCAATGCTTTTTCAATTTGTCCGTATGTTGCTTCTTTAGCTCCTGCCCTTGCGATGACTACGATGTCCAAACCACTATTGAACATCTCTTCCTGCAGTCTGTAACTTTCTCTTAATAATCTGGTCACATGATGTCTTACAACACTGTTTCCTACTTTTTTGCTGACCGAAATACCAAATCTGTTTTTCTGCAAATCATTTTCCAGTACATACATGACCAGAAGTCTGTTCGCATACGATTTTCCTTTTTTATAAACCTTTTGAAAATCCCTGTTCTTTTTAAGTGATTCTGAAAAATGCATTCCTGATCAGTCCTCTTCTTCAATTCATCCCATATAGAAGAAAAGACCACAAATGATGTGGCCTAAGCTGATAATCTTTTTCTTCCTTTTAATCTTCTTGCAGCCAATAC
>CAZLZX010000188.1:0-5109 GCA_964564095.1 uncultured Eubacterium sp.
TGGCAGATACTCCTGCGAAGCTGTCGCTGATAGAGGGTTCGGTCAAAGTAGACAACAAGGTGATCGACAAAGATAATAATAACAAGATTTATTACTCTTCTACTACGTCAGAAACAGGACAAGAAACTCTGGCGGTTACCTTTGCAGAGGGCTCTTTGGCCAATAAAACATCCACACTGACCTTTGATACCCGGATTGCACAGAACACGCAATATCAAACAGATGAAAATAATCCTTCCGCTTCCGGTAAGATAGAATTTAGCAATAAAGCATCCATCCAATGCTCTTTTCCGGAGGGTTCGGGAATCACTTCTGATTCATGGGAGAGTGGTACGGTAACGGCGGCGGCGGTGGAGCTTAAGCTGCTTAAGGATTGCACTAATTTTAACAAAGAAACCGGTATGATTACATGGGAGCTGAAACCCTCCTACGGCAACAAATCATTTAAGACGGCGACGATCACGGATTATGTAGGAATGCACAGCACTGGCACTTCTTCACAATCACCCGGGAATTCCTCACCACAGACATTAGATGCATCTACGGCAAGTGTGAGCGTAATGATAAATGAGAATGGGACAGAAAAACCGGTGAATAAGGCAGCTTATACCCTTACAATTAGTGGCAGCGCACTTACCATAAAATTTAACGGAAACGGTGATAATACCGAGAAAGCCGCAGACGGGTCATATCTTACTCCCGAAGAATTAAACCAGATTACCATTACGTATAAGACCCATGCGGACGACTGGGGCGTATCTGCAAAAAGCCAGATATATTGGAATACGGCGGTTATGACGATAGATAATAAAACGCCGGTATATGCCAATGCCCAAACCACCCAGACAGATAATATGCTTACCAAGAACGCCGCATCTTATTATAATGACGGCGAAAGCGGTTTCCGCTATACGATCAAGGTGAATAATAATAACGTGAAATTGGACGAGGCGATTCTGAAGGATGACTTAAGCAAGTTAGCAGAGAACCTGACATGCACGAGAAACTCAGATGCAAGCGCTGCAGAAGTGACGCCCCAGCTGGTTCTGGCGCGGGTAACGATAAAGGCGGATGGCGTGGACGACGAGACGATAACCTTTGATTCAGAAGAAAACAGTAGCGGCGGCAATACCACATGCACATATACTGGAAATGCGGACAGCTTAGGCGTTTTGACGCTGGATCTAAGCAAACTCGCAGCGCAGGGAAAACAAGTTACCGTTACAATGGATGTAAAGATTGCGAACAGTTCAGACCTCTTTAAGGAAGGCTATACAGTTTACAGTACGAATACTGCTTCTGTAAAGACGAAAGTGGGAAATAATAGCGGGACATTTACTGCGTCCGGCGGCGGCCAAACACAGGGGCAGATCAATAATAAACGGATCGAAAAAATAAAATATGAGGCTGATAAAGACAGCAGCACCATTACTTACTGGGTTAAAATCAATCCCTGGGCGGCTGATATGGGAAATGTTACCTTAACGGACATACTAACGGATGAAAACGTAGAATATGACGATGAAAACTTCTGCCTGTATGAAGGCGACAACGATGGGAAGGGAAATTTATCAAAAGGTAAAAAGCAAGAGTCCGGATGGAGCGTTTCATTTCAGAATCATGCCGATGGAAGCAAACAGGCGGATATCACAATTGATTCCTGCCAAAAGCCATATATATTGGAATATAAGGTATTGGTTCTGGAGGGCGCCGGCAGCAAAATTGGAAATACTGTGACGCTTTTCTCGGAAAAAACAAAATTGGACTCTTCATATTGTATCGTAGATATCAGCGACTGGGGAACTGCGACCGGCAGCATGCTTGACTTCATTACCGTGAAAAAGTTGTATGAAGACCCGGTTACCGGAGAGGAGAAACCGCTTGCGGGAGCGACTTTCGGCCTGATCAAAGGCGATGAGGGCAATGAGCCTTATAAGACGGCGGTTACCAATGACCAGGGCGTAGCAGCATTTAAGGGACTTGTACTGGGCAAGGACTACTGGGTAAAGGAACTGGAAGCGCCGGATGGCTATGAAGTGACGAACAAAGAAGCGTACAAGATTACAACCAGAACCGCAGAGCAGATTCAAAATAATCAAAATACAGAACAGGTTACATTAAAGTGCTTCAATACACGTTCCACTGCCGACATCGAATTCACTAAAACAGATGACAGCGCAGAACACAACGGCTTAGGCGGTGCAGGGTTCCTGATGTATTATAAGGAAGGGATTACGACTAAACTGGCCGTGACACAAAAAACCGCCGAGGGCGTCTATCAATTCGTTAAACTGACGGATACGAAAAATGATCTTGAAGCGGATAAAGAGACTGCCGAAGGCATGATATTCTCTGCAAATAGTGAAACGGTCGGCAATGTGAAAGTGACCGGCCTGCCATGGGGAGACGGTGAATATTATTTTGTAGAGGTAAAGGCTCCCGAGGGATATCAGGAGAATACCACGAAGAAGTACAGATTTAACGTCAGCCTGGAAAGTGCAGGCTCAGATGCAGATGCTGCTTCCGTTAAAAAAGAAGTGCGGGTAAAATATGACACAGAGTCTTTAGATGGTCATTTTATACAGGAAGATATTGACGGTGGGACAAACTATCTGATTGAAAATAGTGTGTACAAATTCTCTTTGCAAAAACAGGATGAAAAGGGGAATCCGATTTCGGGCGTTACCTTTGGCCTTTATTCGGATGCAGACTGTAAAACTTTGGTGGAATTTGAAGGAGGAAAAGGAAGCGTAAACCCGTTTACGACCGGTGCAGACGGAAGTGTGACGATTGATGATATCAACATTTTGGGGAACACTACATATTACCTTAGAGAAATCAGTGCGCCGGAAGAATTCAGCGTCAGCACCGAGACGGTCGAATTTACGCTGGACAGCAACACATATCAGATTAATGTGGAGAATCAAGATGCTCTGTCGGACTATACAGTAGATACAGCCACAAATTGCTTTTTGGCGACAGATACAAGGATTACCGCCCCTGTTCAATTGCACAAACAGGATGAGGACCAAAAAGGGATTGAGGGAGCTGTCTTTGACCTCTACAAGCTGGAGGGTGCAAGCGGTGATGAAATAAATGATCTGCAGATTGATGATCTGCAGGCTATGTCAAACGCCAGACGGATTGTAGAAAATCTGACAACCGATGAAAACGGATATTGGAAAAGCGCAGAGGATCATACAACAGAATATACGGATTCTTCGGGCAGCATACGCAAAGTTTCTGACGGTCTGACCGGCGGCTGGTACTGCCTTGTGGAGACACAGGTTCCGGGAAATGTTATCAAAAGTACACAGCTTTATTGGTTCTGTATTAAAGAAACAGCCGGTTCTGACAATGGGAAAGAAGTTGTTGTCACGGATGCAAATGGTGACACATTATCAGATGGCCAATTGACAATTACAAACAAAAGGATCACAGCTTACCTGCGCAAGGAGCTGGTCGATGAAAATGGGAATAGCTGCGGCTTGCTGACAGACCCCGCAAATGAGTTGACTTTGACGCTCTACGAAAAGGGCAGCGACGAATGGGTGAAGGTGGCTGACTTCCAGCCGAATGACGAACACCCGGATACACAGGATGGGGAGGCCGGTTACAGTAATGATATCAGCGCATATCTTCAGACTGGCAGATCCTATAAGATTGTGGAGACTAAGCTGCATTCTTCCCCGATTTATATGAAAGCCCATGATTATTATTTCGAAGTAGATGAGGAAGGACAGCTATATCATATAACGGAGGATGAGGATGGAAACACCAGCAGGGCTCTGCTGGATCCGGGGGTGATCGTGATAGAGGATGCTCAAGCGCACATGATGATCCAAAACCATTATACAAATGACGGCGTATTCATCTATACAATCCGGGACGAGGAAGGAAATGTTATTACTGCAGACCAGAGCCTGGATAAAAGTGATGAATCGGCCACACATCAGATTCAAACACAGCAGAAAGGAATATACAGCCTGGAGCGCGGCAAAACGTACACACTGACCAGTACATATTATTTGATAGATGAGGATGAAGATACTCTGACAGAGGTCTATACGACGACAATGACGGTTATCTGTGATGACTATGGGCAGCTGATACTGCCTGACGGCAGCATATTGGAAGCGAATACGTTCCATATCTATGGAACGATACGGCTGACGGTGAAAAAAATTGCGGCAGACGGTATATTGGAAGGTTATGAAATTCCTGGCGCCGAACTTGTCCTGCTGGCAGATGCCACACAGGCGGCTGCCGTATCCTATGACGGATCGGATGCCAGCTGGCGATGGATGACAGACGGTTATGTACCGCTGGCAGAAGGCGAGGACGCAGACGAGCTTGAGAAGGCAGGAGCGAAGGTGATTCGGGCCATAATCGATGGAGAAACTGTCTGCTATGTGTATAAAGAGCCAGACGCTAATCTGAACCCGAAGACCGGATATATCGCAGACTTTATGGATGATAAAGTCTATACGCTGCGTGAGCTTGAAGCGCCGTCGGGGTATGAAAAAGCGGAGGATATCCAATTCTCCTTTAATGCGGATGGAGACATTACAATCCTAAGCGGCCAGGAATATGCCACAGTAGATATGGATGGCGATGAAGTGACCCTTACTATGAAGGATTGGGAAACTGAGGAACCAGAAGATTCAGAGGATCCAGAAGATCCCAAAGGCGGAGACAATGATGATGACGACCCTGTTACAAAGGATGCGGTCTCAGGTGATCCCATAAGCGACGCCAGCGTTACACAAGAGCCTGACACCAGCCAAAAAAATTATGGCAGTAATGCTGCGGCAAATGTTGCTGAAACGTCCGTCCAATCGCTTCCCGCTGTGACCAAAGACCAGTCGCCAGTCGCATTTTATGCGAGCCTGATGGCTGCGGCGTCAGGTATGCTTGTATATCTGTCTGTTTTGTTGAAGAAAAGGAAAAAGATACTGCACAAATGAAGTAATTAGTGTACCAGTCAATTGCGAGCCGCTAAAAGCGGCTCGCAATTGTCGTAATGGGATAATACCTACAAAGTCCTTACCGTTGTTGAAGTAGCATTGGCCGATAAAATAAAATTTCTACATTGTTTTGAATCAAGAT
>CAZLZX010000189.1:0-5101 GCA_964564095.1 uncultured Eubacterium sp.
TGGTTTGACAAGCTGTGGCAGAATACCGTAGATCTGTTCCGTTCCATGGATATTCCTGTAAGAACACTGGAATGTTGTTCCGGCGATCTGGCAGATCTGAAAGTGAAATCCATTGATGTGGAAGCATGGTCTCCGCGTCAGCAGAAATATTTTGAAGTAGGAAGCTGTTCCAACCTCGGCGATGCACAGGCAAGACGTCTGAAGATTCGCGTCAAAGGAAAAGAGGGCAAATATTTTGCTCACACATTGAATAATACGGTAGTAGCGCCTCCTAGAATGCTGATTGCATTTTTGGAGAATAATCTGAATGCAGACGGAACTATCAATATTCCGGAAGTATTACAGCCATATATGGGCGGTAAAAAAATCATAGAGTAATCAAAGACGATAACCCCAGGGGAGCTTTTTCTAAAAGCTCCTCCGGGGTTGTTTTACAATCATATTTGTATTGGCTGATAAGTTTTTTGATAAAGAAGAGGCGGATATGAACCGAAAATGAGGAAAATACTCTTTATTAATTATTGAAATGTGATATGAAATGTGTTACAATCTCTACAATTTGGGCATCAGCCAAAAATGAATTTTATTCATGATTAATGTATAAATATGCAGAGAAAAAGAGAAAGTCCCTCTTTTTTTTTGTAACGAATTAAGCGTATACGGCTAAGCAGCATTTTAACAAATATATGGAAAATATAGATGAATAAATAGAAAGGGCGGCAGACAAATGAAAGCATTTCTTATTCTTGAAGATGGCACTGTATTTACAGGAACCAGTATCGGCTCCGCAAAAGAAGTCATCAGTGAGATCGTATTTAACACGTCTATGACGGGTTATCTTGAAGTATTGACCGATCCATCCTATGCCGGACAGGCAGTAGTCATGACCTATCCGTTGATCGGCAACTATGGTATCACACCGGATATGGAGTCAGAGAGACCGTGGCCGGACGGATATATCGTTCGTGAATTGTCCAGGCTTCCAAGCAATTTCCGCTGTGAGGGAACGATCCAGGATTTCCTTGTAAAATATGATATTCCGGGTATTTCCGGCATCGATACCAGAGCGCTGACAAAGATTCTGCGTGAAAAGGGAACGATGAACGGTATGATCACGACCGACGAAAATTATAAGATAGACGAGATCATTCCGAGACTGAAGGAATATAAGACAGGAAACGTAGTTGACAAGGTTACATGCAGTGAGAAAAAGGTGCTGCCCGGAAACGGATATAAAGTTGCATTGATGGATTTCGGTGCGAAGAAAAATATTGCCCGTTCATTGAATAACAGAGGATGTCAGGTAACGATTTATCCGGCACATACGACTGCGGAAGAAATTTTAGCAGATGATCCGGACGGTATTATGCTGTCAAACGGTCCTGGAGATCCGAAAGAATGTACGGAGATCATTGAAGAGCTTAAAAAGCTTTACCAGTCAGATGTGCCCATCTTTGCGATCTGCCTCGGTCATCAGCTTATGGCTTTGGCAAATGGTGCGGATTCTCATAAATTGAAATATGGCCATCGCGGGGGTAATCATCCGGTAAAGGATTTAGAGACAAATCGCGTCTATATTTCATCACAGAACCATGGATATGTCATTGATGCGGAGAAAATGGACCCAAGTATTGCAGTTCCGGCATTTGTCAATGTAAATGACGGCACAAATGAAGGATTGAAATATGTAGGTAAAAATATTTTTACCGTACAGTTCCATCCGGAGGCATGCCCCGGTCCTCAGGACAGTGCATATCTGTTTGACAAATTTATAGAAATGATGGGAGGAGAAAAATAATGCCTAAGAATCCAGATATTAAAAAAGTATTAGTAATTGGTTCCGGCCCGATCGTGATCGGACAGGCTGCAGAATTTGACTATGCGGGTACACAGGCATGCCGCTCCCTGAAAGAAGAAGGCATCGAAGTATGTCTGGTAAATTCCAATCCAGCTACGATTATGACGGACAAACAGATCGCAGATCAGGTATATATTGAGCCTTTGACGGTGGATGTATTAAAGCAGATCATTTTGAAGGAAAAACCGGACAGTGTTCTGCCGACCCTGGGCGGACAGGCAGGATTAAACCTTGGCATGGAGCTGGCCGAATCCGGATTTTTGGAGGAAAATGGCGTCAAGCTTATCGGAACGACGGCTGAGACGATTTTTAAAGCGGAGGATCGTCAGGCATTTAAGGATACAATGGAAAAGATCGGGGAGCCCTGTGCGGCATCTCTCGTTGTAAATGCTGTGGAAGATGGTATCAAATTTACAAATACCATTGGTTATCCGGTGGTTCTTCGTCCTGCGTTTACCCTTGGCGGCAGCGGCGGCGGTATCGCTCATAACGAATCCGAGCTGGTAGAAATTTTAACCAATGGTCTGCGTCTCAGCCGCGTTGGCGAGGTTTTGGTAGAACGTTGCATTGCAGGCTGGAAAGAGATCGAGTATGAAGTAATGCGTGATGCTAACGGAAACTGCATTACGGTATGTAATATGGAAAATATTGACCCCGTAGGTGTCCATACCGGAGACAGTATCGTAGTGGCTCCGTCACAGACACTGGGGGATAAAGAGTACCAGATGCTCCGTACCTCTGCGCTAAACATTATCAGTGAGCTGAACATTACAGGCGGATGTAACGTACAGTATGCTCTGCATCCGGAATCCTTTGAATACTGCGTCATCGAGGTAAATCCCCGTGTAAGCCGTTCTTCTGCGCTGGCTTCCAAAGCGACCGGCTATCCGATCGCAAAAGTAGCTGCAAAGATCGCACTGGGCTATACGCTGGACGAGATTAAAAATGCGATTACCGGAAAGACTTATGCAAGCTTTGAGCCGATGCTGGACTACTGTGTCGTTAAGATTCCGAGACTTCCGTTTGATAAATTTATCACGGCAAAACGTACATTGACAACACAGATGAAAGCTACTGGAGAAGTTATGAGTATCTGCACTAACTTTGAGGGCGCTTTGATGAAAGCAGTCCGTTCTCTGGAACAGCATGTGGACAGTCTTGTGACGAGAGAATATAAAAATCTGTCCTTTGACGAATTGCTCGAAAAGCTGAAGGTTGTAGATGATCGGCGTCTCTGGGTCATTGCAGAGGCCTGCCACAGAGGAATGTCCTATGATCTGATTCATGATGTGACCAAGATCGATAAATGGTTTATTGATAAAGTGGCAATCATCGTTGAGATGGAGCGCCGCCTGATCAGTGAACCGTTGACAGTAGAATTGTTAAGGGAAGCAAAAAGAATCGAATTTCCGGATACTGTCATTGCAAAGCTGACGGGAAAAAGCGAATCCTATGTAAAGGAAATGCGTTATGAAAACGGCATCACGGCATCATTTAAAATGGTTGATACCTGTGCGGCAGAGTTTGAGGCAGCGACTCCATATTATTATTCCTGCTTTGACGGGGAGAATGAGGCGGAGGGAGAGACGGACCGCAAGAAGATCCTGGTGCTTGGCTCCGGTCCGATTCGTATCGGTCAGGGAATCGAGTTTGACTTTTGTTCCGTTCATTGTACCTGGTCCTTTTCAAAAGCCGGATATGAGACGATCATTATAAACAACAATCCGGAAACCGTTTCCACGGACTTTGATATTGCGGATAAGCTGTATTTTGAACCGCTGACACCGGAAGATGTGGAAAACGTAGTCAATATTGAAAAACCGGATGGTGCAGTCGTACAGTTTGGCGGACAGACTGCTATCAAACTGACAGAGCATCTGATGAAGATGGGAGTGCCGATCCTTGGTACTAAGGCAGAGGACGTGGATGCTGCAGAGGATAGAGAATTATTTGACCAGATTCTTCAGCAGACAGAGATCCCAAGGGCTGCGGGAGGAACGGTATATACGGCGGAGGAAGCAAAAGAGGTTGCAAACCGTTTGGGATATCCTGTGCTGGTTCGGCCTTCCTATGTGCTTGGCGGACAGGGCATGCAGATCGCATTCAATGATCAGGAGATTGAAGAATTTATAGGAATCATCAACAGAATTGCCCAGGATCATCCGATTCTGGTAGACAAATATCTGATGGGCAAGGAAATCGAGGTAGATGCGGTCTGTGATGGAGAGGATATCCTGATTCCCGGTATTATGGAACATATTGAGCGTACCGGCGTGCATTCCGGCGACAGTATTTCCGTTTATCCGGCTCCGACCATCACGGAAGATACGAAGGCAACACTGGTGGAATATACAAAACGGCTGGCACAGGCGCTGCATGTAGTTGGTATGATCAACATCCAGTTCATCGTTATGGATGGGCAGGTATACGTGATAGAGGTAAATCCAAGATCTTCCAGAACAGTACCATATATCAGCAAGGTAACGGGTATTCCGATCGTAGATCTGGCAACCCGGGTCATTCTCGGAGAGAAGATCAAAGATATGGGATATGAGCCGGGACTGGCGCCGGAGGCAGACTATATCGCCATTAAGATGCCGGTATTCTCCTTTGAAAAGCTGCGCGGAGCAGAAATCAGCCTGGGACCGGAAATGAAATCTACAGGCGAGTGCCTTGGTATTGCAAAGAACTTTAATGAAGCTCTTTACAAAGCATTTATCGGCGCAGGCATCCAGCTTCCGAAATATAAGCAGATGATCATGACCGTAAATGATAAGGACAAACCGGAGGCAGTAGGCGTGGCAAAGCGTTTTGAGGCTCTGGGGTACAGAATCTATGCCACCAGAAGTACGGCGAAATATTTGCAGGAGCATGGTGTGAATGCGCTGCGTATCAACAAGATCTCTCAGGAATCTCCAAATGTTATGGACCTGATCCTGGGTCATAAGATCGACCTGGTTATTGATACGCCGACACAGGGACGTGATAAATCCAGAGATGGTTTCCTGATTCGGAGAAACGCTATCGAGACAGGCGTTCACTGCCTGACATCTATGGATACCGCCAATGCACTGGCATTGAGTCTGGAGACGGCAAATGATCAAATGACGATGATCGATATTGCTACTGTTAAAAATATATAATAGATCTATACGACAATTGCCGGAGTGAAGTTTTTGCTCCGGCAATTGTTTTTACATAACTGCGAAAAATTCTTGACTTCTCATAGCATTGTACTATAAT
>CAZLZX010000190.1:0-5099 GCA_964564095.1 uncultured Eubacterium sp.
GTCGCTGCTGCGATTGCCGCTGCCAGTAATTTTGCTGACACGATTTTTCTTTTCATTGTTTTTTTCCTCCATAATTAAAATTGAGCGGTCTCGGAAACTCCTTAAAGCCCGAATTTCCGCTCTTTTTTCATTTCTCTTTTTATCTCTTCCTCCATAATCCGGAGAAAAATATTAATAATTTTTCAAAAAACTATTGACATTGTGTCTAAATTGTGCGGCGCGTTTGATAACAGAAATGCTGTTACCAAACGCGCCCTTGTAATTAAGACGTACATCACTACATCACAATTACAAGGAGGTTCCACACTATGATCAAGTACTGGCAATCTATGCAGAAATACCTGTACTTTCTCAACGAATCCAAAGTCCATTTTGATTCCTCCGAACGGACTCGGCTCCATACAGAGCTTCGGAAACCCTGGCAGAAACTCCGGCTTTTCGATACCGACAAAGCCATGGAGTTCCTGCTGCCCTTTTATTCTACAACCGGCAGACCCGCAAAAAACCAGCCGCAGATCTTAATGTCTTTCATCCTTTTCTTCCTCTTGTTTTCAGCGGGACTGGTCAAGTCCTCCCTTACCCTTTGGGTGGACAGGCTCAGCAACGACCGCGTCCTTGCCGCTTTAATTGGCTGCACGCCGGATTCCCTTCCGCCCCTCGGCTCCTACTTTGACTTCATGGACAGGCTCTGGGCCGCGCCGGAAACGGACTTATACTCCAGGAATAAGCTGCTCCCTGCTTCCCGCAACCGCACAAAGCCGGACAAACCGAAGGGAAAACACCAAAAATCCCAAGAGAAAAAGCCTAAAATCACCGCATCGATTGAAAAGCGCCTCTTGGACGGGAAAGACATCCCATTCAACTTTGAGCAGCGCCTGCAACGGTTCTTCTATCATGTGGCCGTCCTGCCTTCCATGGAATGCGGCCTCATACCAAAGCAGCATCTGACTGTTTCCGGGGATGGAACCGCTGTCCACACACACGCCTGCCCAAACGGGCATCACAGGGATGGCGCACCGGAAAACCTGCGGCACTTTCCCGACCCCGACGCCTCGTGGGGCTGGGACAGCGCTCTGGATAAATATTACTTCGGCTACACTTTGTTCCAGCTATCCTGCTATAACGGCAAACTTAAGGCCGACATCCCGCTGCTCCTGCGCTTTACCAGTGCAAAACGGCATGATTCGGTCAGCTTCCTTGTCGCTTTCCATGAACTGGAAAAACATATGCCTGCCCTTCCCATTGAAAACATGTGCCTGGATTCCGCCATGGACAATTACCCGACTTACCGCATCCTCAAGGACCGGAAAATACGGGCTTTCATTGATCTTAACAACAAATGTGGGCGGCCAAAAACAATCCCTGATACTATCTCCATTGACAAGGACGGAACGCCCCTGTGTCAGGAAAACCTCCGCATGAAACCCAATGGTTATGACCGTTCCAGCGGCTACCTCATGTGGCGCTGCCCCTATGGCGAAGACCACTGCTCCAGATGCAAAAAAAGCTGCACGGATTCCAGGTACGGGAGGGTCATCAAGACCCGGCCCGAATGGGACATCCGGCTTTATACCAAAGTTCCCCGCGGCACAGACGCTTATAAGAAGATTTATAGTCAGCGCACCGCCACGGAACGTATCAACAACCGCATCCTAAACGACTACGGCCTGCATCGTATGATGATCCATACAAAAGAACATTACTCTTTTATGACCACCATGATCGGAATCTGCATCCATCTGGATGCACGTTACAAGCAACATCTGCTTAAGGATGCTTAAAATGGTATCCCTTATACAAGGCTTCTCTCGAAGCCTGCTTTTCCGGCAGGCTTAAAGGCCATGCCCATTTCTATTTTTTCTGATCGCCAAACCCTCAGGTTGCTTAGTCATCCATCCTGTATCCCGCCCATTTCTGAAAATCATTCCTTCCTCACCTATTTGATATTGAGTTTCCGAGACCGCTCAAATTTTGTTTTTGCCTGATATAAACCGGCCTTGTTTATACTGACAAATGTTATTAGTTACTCGTTTAATATTAAACGTTTTATATTTAAACAATGCAGAAATATTTGCATCGTATAAATATCTCTCATAATATATTTGTGTTCTGTTTATTATTGCGTTCTATTCTCCGTCCAGAATATCGCTTAATTGACTGCTGCTTAAAGAATGACGGTAGAACGTTTTATAAAAGTCCTCTATTTTCTTGTTTACATCGTAGGTGTCATAATATAAATCTGATATCCACACGGACTCCAATACACTTTCTACAGAGCCGTCCAGCCAGCTTCCGCATCCATAGGGATTGACCTTGATTTCATACTCCTGAAATGTCGTACTATAATAATTTTTAAACTGATTTAGAAAATCTGATCCAGTGGTATAAGGTCCCGGCACTCCCAAATCGATTCCATAGGGACGGATTGCGTACAATCCCGTACTGTTATTCTTAGATGACTCTATATTTTCTTTGATCTCTTGATCAGCCGCTATAATGTATTTGAAGCGCTCGCTTCCAATCCATGCGACATCCCCTGCGACCGGATTTCCCTTATTAGTAAGAGTTGTATAACCAACCTCTATCATTGCACTCGAATCTGTGACACTATATTTCCCGTTTTGAATCTCATAAGTGCCGTGACCAAATTCTGCCAAATAACAATTTGCTATATAAGATCCGCTGGATACTATTTTAGCTTCCGAAACACTCTCATATCTCCCAAGTAAGCCTGAAATCCCAAGATTGTCATATCCTTTCGTATTAGAATCAGGTATTATGCCTACTATTGAATGAAACGGACAATAGATAAACTCTGTTGCTTCAGACGATGAAGATCCATCGGCTCCCCAAACCCGCATGGTCGTATTCATAACCCCCGCAGCGCTCATGTAATCTGCCGATGGATTATCTGTCCAACCGGTCCTGGTTACCGCTCCCCCCGACTGGTTTACATACGCATTTCCATCCGGGCCATAATATTTGAAGGAGAATTCATCATCCCAATCCCACAGCACCAGCGTATAGCAGCCATTCGATATGCACTTATGGCTTTTATAAAAACTGTCCGAGGCGGCGGTTTTATAGTAAAAATATCCTCTTTTTGACGCGACATCCTGAAGCAGATCATCTGCATATCCGACATACTCCGCCGCCAGCTCTACGGATGTGGTATTTCCCACTTCATGATCTCCCAAAAGCTGTCCTACCGCTTCCACTGCGCCTGTAATATTGTTAGCCCGGGTCAGATCAATCGTAATTTTCTTTACCCCTGCACTTTCCAGCTGCTGCAGCTGGCTGTCACTGAAGTTCTGCTGACCGCTGATCGTTACTACCGCTTCCGGCTCCATGGCAAGCAGCGTCTCAAAGTTTTCTGGCGACATCGGCTCGGATCCGTCATCACTCCACAAAGCCTGCACCTCATCGATTCCTTCATCCGCAAACACCTGTTGTACCAGATGATTACTTATAAAACTTTCAGAAGAAGCGCACAGTACGTCCTCGCCTCCAAGCATCTGCACGATCAGCCCGGCTTCTCCGGGAGCCGCTATGTATCCGTCTACCTCCGGTACCTCCTGCTTGTTTCCATCCGGATCATAGGTATCATCTTCCCCGCCCTGGTTTCCCTGCTGATTTCCATCTCCGCTGGTATTTCCATCCTGCTCGCCGTCATTGACTCCGTTGCTGCTGTTGTCATTCTGATTGATTCCGTTTGACTCATTTTGAGAGTCCGGATCATCATTGTCGCCCTTCTGGTTCGGATCTGCCACTTCTGCAGTTCCATCGGAATTTGCATCCTCTCCCTGGGCAGGAGCTTTTGTCTGTTTAGAATCCTTTGCCTCATTATCGGTTTTCTTCTCCGTAGATGCCTCATCGATCTCTCCATCAATATCCGGATTCATTACAACCTCTGTTTCATCTACCTCCGATGCATCAGCAGTATATACGATTTTCTGGATTTCATCGCTGGCGCGGCAGCCGCACAGTCCTGCCGCCATCACTCCCACCAGAGACAAAGAGAGCACTCTTGATGCATATTTTCTATATTTCATTTGATGCAGTCCTCCTTACAACACAAAAAACTTCAATATCCACCGAAATCCCAAATACTGTCTCAGCAGCCGGAACAAATGCTGATAGAAATCAACAACCTTCCCGTAATCCTCTTCTGATATTTCATCCGTTCCATACTCGGAACGAACAAAGATATCTGTTACTTCCAGGAAATCCGTCTCTGAAGTAATAAAGGATGACAGATTGATCTCTTCTCGATCCGCATACTCATACGGCGTCTCTTCCCGGTTCTTCCCCTCTTTGATCTGCTTAAACTTTCTCAAAAACAGATGATACATGGCTGCGATCTGCTCTTTTTTCGGCTTCTTCTGCACTGCCATAAGCCAAAACCTGTGAGACAAGACTTTCAAGGTAATCGCCGCTGCCGCCAGCGCGATAAGACAGATCAGCAAAACATGCTTCGTCTTCTGTTCCAGATGGGGATAGCTGATAACATTCAGCACATCCTCCAATGCGGTCTGATTGAATCGTGTGACAGAGTTATCCGCTGCCGCATCCTCATCTTCCTCCTGTCCCGCATTGTCGGCGTCTCCCTCCTTATTGGCGTCGCTTTGCTGGCTGCTGCTGTCCGGCAGGGTTTCCTCTGTCTGGTCTGTGATGAGACTCGGATCCAGTATCTTGACCTCTTGTGCCAGTCCAACTCTGTCTACTACATTTTGAGCCATATCCTTTTCAAAAAGCTGTACCTTTTGTACCGGAGGCTCCAGCGGCTTTACAATGCCATAGAAAACTCCGCATCCCACCGCCAGTACCACCAGTACGCATACCAGCGATACCAGAGTGGCGCTTAAGAATGAAATTCTCTGGTTCAGGTACTTAAGCACATTGCGTTGATAATTTTTCAACGCCAGATTTACCATACATCCGATCAGGAACAGCGCCAGCCACAGCATCTGATTGTTGTGATATAAAAAGTGTACCAGCGCAGATATAAATACTCCCAGTATCATGCATACCAGAGTTCCCCGTCTGGTAGATGCCAGCAGCCATATTCCTACGATGACCACAAAGCAGATCATATAGTA
>CAZLZX010000191.1:0-4987 GCA_964564095.1 uncultured Eubacterium sp.
ATTCTTCTGCCCCCATATGCTATCAGGTAGTACCAAAAACTACCCGCTATAAAAAATAGAAAGTTCCCAAGGGAGCTTTCTATTTTTTATCATTCGTTTTATCTTTTATATCCTGATTTGCAATACTTTAATTTTCTGATTTGTATTATTTTAATATCCTGATTTATAACAGTTTAATATCGGGGTTTCTCTCTGATTTCCTCATAATACGCCGCAGCGCCGATTTCTCTGATCCGCTTATTGATCACTACATGGCGCTGATACAGATTCTCATCCAGCCCCGTTTTAGTGCAGGGAAATTCCGAACATTCATAGCAAAAATTTATTCTTTTTTGCTCTGCACAGGAACGTACCTTACAGTTTTTATAAAACTTACACTTCTCTTTTCTGCATCCGCCACACTCCGCATCTGCAAAATAATCAAGCATTTCTTTAAAGGCCGTATAGTTTTCAAACACCGGAGAAAGCTGTTCTGAAAAACGCTTTGCATAGGGTTCAAAATTTCCCAGATTTGCTTTTAACTCCATGGCTGCCTTCCGGATATCGCCGTCTTTAAAAGCAAAGCACTTTCCGCAGTGCAGACCGCAAGGAGCCAGACGCTCCAGGACATCAATCTTTTGCTTCATAGTTTGTACTCTCTTTTCCCATCTAAATTTTTTCCATATTTGCAGGCTCCCTGATCAGAAAGCTTACGATGGAAGCAAATACACACAACATTCCGCAGATCGCCCAAAGCAATTGATAGCTCCCTGTTCTGGATACGCAGATGCCTCCCAGCCAGACGCTGAAAAAACTGCCAATCTGATGTGCAAAAAATACGAATCCAAACAAGGTAGCAAGCTTCGCCGCACCAAAGGTACGGCTGACCAACCCTGACGTGGGCGGAACCGTAGAATTTCCAAGCAATCCCAACATTGCAGTAAATACACATACCGTAGCCATATTTTTAGGTAAAAGCAGAAATACCAGAATCACAATAAAGCGCATCCCATACAGACTTCCAAGTACCTTTTTCATCTGTATCCTGCTGCACAGCATTCCACTTATGACAGAACCTATAATGGTAGCAATTCCATAAACCGAAAATGCATATGCCGCCATTTTCCCTGACAAACCATAGCCCGTTATCTGGGTATAAAGATGTGTTTCTATGATTGCCATAAAAAATCCGCAGGTAAAAAATCCCATTAACAGGAAACGGTAGGTGCGATTTTTAAATGCATCCAAAAATAATCGTTTAACGGACACCGACTCTCTGCTTTCAGAAAAAGCTCCATCACTTTTTTTAGCCATGACCTTTGTATCTAACGTGGCCTCTGTATCTAGCATGGCCTTTGCATTTAACGTGGCCTTTGTATCTAACGTGGCCTCTGTATCTAGCATGGCCTTTGCATTTAACGTGGTCTTTGTATCTAACGTGGCCTTTGTATCTAACGTGGCCTTTGCATTTAACGTTTTCCCTGCATCCCTTGGATCTGATTTTGAGCGGCACATCCAAATGGAAACCGGCATCAATATAATGGTAGGAATGCTTAAGAAAACCATAGCTCCCATCAGCCCTCCCGCAGCAATCAATGACTGTATGACAGGAGACAAAATACTGTTTCCCACACCACTGCTGGCATTTACAATACCAGACACCGATGACGCCTGATTTTCTGACATTCTGGGTGTAATGGCTCCCATAATGATCCCAAAGGATAGCGCTCCTGTACCGGACGGAAGAACGATACCCAGAAATATCATCAGCATCCACACAGATCCGCAAAAGGGGATGATCAAAAGTCCGCCCGCCGTACAGATCACACCGCAGCACAGCACAAATACATTGGACTTTTTCAATGCTGCGATACCGAAAACCGGCTGCATAATACCAAACACAAGCTGTGTTACAGCCAGTACGAAACTGACCGAAGCATAGGGTATGCCGCTATTACTGGAAATGGCCTGAAGCATGATACCATAGTTACTTCGGATGCCTGCGCTAATGGCATAGATCAGACAACCGGCCAACGTCAATGCGATGACAAAAATAATACTTTTCCGTTTGTTCGCCTGTATACCTCTGCTGTTATTCATTTACAAACCAGCCCTTGCATACATCTACCCAATCCGTCATGTGGGAATGCTCGATCAGTTCATCTAACGTCAAATGCACGGTACTGTTTAGGCTCCCGCCGGCAGCATGGATATCATCGAATCTTTTTAATGAAATATCCAGAAAAACTCTGACGCCATC
This sequence comes from uncultured Eubacterium sp., assembly GCA_964564095.1. Classification (GTDB taxonomy): domain Bacteria; phylum Bacillota; class Clostridia; order Lachnospirales; family Lachnospiraceae; genus Brotonthovivens. Next base: position 2,240 of record CAZLZX010000191.1, read on the forward strand.
ATTAACAGCAAACGGACACACTGCCCCCGGCTCATGACCGATCACTGTTTCCACCTGATCCCACGGAACCATTACCGCTTTTTCATGAAAGCACGCTTTAAACTTGGAACTGTTTACCTTTGCATCTCCCGCCATGACAACCAGGATCGGACCATCCTTTAACAAAAAAGACATTGTCTTTGCAATCTGCTCCGGCCTGCAGTCGATAGCCTGCGCCGCATGTTCCACCGTATCCCCAATCTGGTCACGTACTGTCAGCCTCTCTCCCAATCCATTCTGATCAAAATATCTTTTTACATTTTCGTATGACATGTTCCTTTTCCTCCGTTTTCTTAGTATTAATAAAAATGCATTCTTTCCTCTATTTTCTGTAATACATTCTTTCCTCTTCCTGTTATGAAGAATCTTTCCTCTACTTTTTTAGTACCTTCTTTCCTCTTTCTGTTATAAAGAATCTTTCCTAAACACGGACCGTATTTCCTCTTGACTACACTATACTTCCAGTTTTAAAATAAGTAAAACAAATATTTCTTATTGTAATATTAGAGAAAGTGAATTAACCGTCTATGAATCGATATATAGCTTTACAAAAAATCGTAGAATTGGGCAGCTTTTCCAAAGCTGCAGAGGCATTGGGGTATACCCAGTCTGCTATGAGCCAGATGATCGCATCTCTGGAGGATGAACTGTCTATAAAATTGTTGAATCGGTTCCGAACCGGAGCCAAACTGACGATCGAAGGTGCAGAACTGTACCCTTATATGGAGCGGACGATCTATCAATACCGTGCTGCTCAGGAGAAAGCAAAGGAAATCCGCGGCTTGGAAACAGGCGTCATCCGAATGGGTACACTTGCCAGCATTTCTGCCCATTGGATGCCCACACTGTTAAAAGGATTTAAAGAACAGTATCCCCGGGTAGAGTTCGTCATCCACCAGGGAGACTATACATCCATCCAGGACTGGATCAAAACAGGAGCCATTGACTTTGGGTTCATCAATCCCAAGGCTGTAAGCGGACTGGAAACCATTACATTAAAAGAAGGCGCCATGCTGGCAGTCCTGCCAGAACGACACCCTTTAGCTCATTATGATGCAGTTCCTCTTAAAGCATTAGCAGAGGAACCCTTTATTCTATTGGAAGAGGGACATTACTACGAACCTCTCGAAGCTTTTCAGTCTATTGACCGTACACCAAATATCAAATATACGATCCACGATGATTATGCCATCATGACCATGGTGGAAGCCGGTCTGGGTGTCAGCATTCTTGCAGAGCTGATCCTGCACCGAACAAACTATCAAATCGAGCTTCGGCCTACGGAACCCGCAGTTTCCCGCACGATTGCAATCGGATACAAAGACAGGAACAGTCTGCCCATGGCAAGTAAAAGGTTTATTGAATACTTAAAAGAAAATGTTGCTAATCTGCCATAATCCTTCTGTCCTATCTCATAAAATCAAGCATTAACACATTCATATCAAACTGATCTACATAGGTAATCTGTTGCTCATCGCAATAATTTATCCAATGATCCTTGTCAATGATATAGTCAAATGCCTGTTCATATAAGTCCCTGCTTTCAAATTTCAGGAACACTTCGTTCTTGCCGGAATCGTAAGCATCCCGAATCACTGCCCCTACCTCGTCTTTGTCCCAATGATCAAAATATAAGCCCTCATGGACATAATAATTGTTTTCTGTCGCTGTACATTCCGGCATGGGAACCACATCCAATGGAATGTGATTTGTCATAAACAATTCATCCGCATCGGAAACACCCAGATAACTGTAATTTACCGTATCCGCTTCCTCTGTCACTGCCCCGGTCACTTCCTCCGGCACATCCAGCTCTTCCCAATACTCTACCTCTCCCCAGGTCACATCCATGTAATAATACTCTCCATCCATCGTTACCAGGTTCCAGGAATGATTCTCCCCCTCCGACGTTCCGCAGACAGTAATGCATGGTACGCCCAAGCGGTCCAGCAGATACTGTGCGCCATAAGAATATCCCTGACATACCGTTTCATGGTTCACAAACGTGCTGATGATATTCTGATTGTGCTCTGTCTCCACCGAATAATCCGTCTCCTCGATCAATGTCCGGTATACATAAAGAACTTTTTCGTAGTCGGATGCATCGGCGGAAATCCCCGATAATATCCGGTCAGCTTCCTGATCGATCTGCGTCTGATATGCATTCTGCTCCTCTTCACTCATATTGTAAATCGGATTGAAATACAATTTGACCGGATTATCATTGCTGTCCGAATACAACTCATATTCGTAGGCGTCCGACCAGAATAAATCACAGTAATCATAACGCGTAGCCATATAAGCCTTTTCCAGTACTTCCGGATCCTTCGTAGCCACAAGCACAGACTCTTCCCTGTTTTCTATCGCATATACGATTTCATCATAAACAAGCTTCTCCGTATCATCCAGAGTCTCGTATGCATAAAACCCCTCCGACTGGCTCTCCACCTCCAGAGGCTGCTCCGGATTCACAATTTCATCCACGGTGCCAAGAATGTCATTCAGTGTGCCGCAGCCGGAAAGCCCCGCAGCGGCAGTGATACTCAATGCCAATAAACCTTTATAAATGTTATTACGTTTTTTCATATATTTAACCTGATTCTTTTCACTTTTCCTGCTGCAGCCTTTTCTTTTCCTGCCGCAGCTTTTTCTTTTTCCACCGCAGCTTTTTCTTTTTCCACCGCAGCCTTTTCTTTTTCTACCGCAGTC
>CAZLZX010000192.1:0-4957 GCA_964564095.1 uncultured Eubacterium sp.
TTGAATATATAAACGAAATACATACAAAAGGTAGTAATTGGTGGTAAGAATTAGGGGTAGGATATGGCGATTTTATATAAAGCACATGTGAACGAGGATACAGGAGAAGTACAAACGGTCAAGGAACACTGTGAGAATACTGCAGACTTATGCAGGCAATTTGCAATGCCAGTAGTAAGGGAGGTTGCCTATTTAATCGGGTTACTTCACGATGTTGGAAAGATGCAATTCACCTTCCAGCGTAAGATTGATGGAGAAAATATCAAGGTGGAACATTCTACGTGTGGAGCGCTTGCGGCAAAAGATTTATATCCAGATGCAATCGGTCTGATGATGGAATATTGCATTGCCGGGCATCATAGTGGCATACCGGATGGCGGTTATAAAAATGATACCCCGGATATGTCCACGTTAAGCGGAAGGCTAAAGCGCAGTTTTGAAGATTTCAGTGCGTATAAAGAGCTGCTAAAATTTCCGGAAATTAATAAGGAGGAAGTAATAAATTTCCTGATGCAGGACTGCGGAAAGAACGCGGAATTGCTTGTAGATAAGTTTGCTTTTTTAACTAGATATATGTTTTCTTGTCTTGTAGATGCTGACTCTATTGACACTTCATTGTTTTGCGGAGGAGAAAAAATAAGACCTTTAAAGGCTGACTTTAAAGCGTGTTTGGAAAAAGTAAATACAAAACTCAATTCTTTTATCTGTATCACATCTTTACAGAAAACCCGTGCACTTTTACAGCAGCAGGTTTTTGACAAAACTGATGTGGACGGGGAGATATTTCTTATGAATATGCCTACCGGAAGCGGTAAGACGTTATGTTCTGTAAAATTTGCTTTGGAAAGAGCCGTCAGGAGCGGAAAGAAGCGCATTATTTATGTGATTCCATACAATTCAATAATAGATCAAACGATGGTTGTGTTTGAAGAACTATTCGGAAGTGATGCCGAGATTTTGCGTCATCAGTCAACTTTTTCCTATGAAGATCAAAATGATTATACGGAAGATTATCGTAAAGCAGCAAAATGTGCGGCCGAGAATTGGGATGTATCATCGATCATTGTTACAACGGCAGTGCAGTTTTTTGAATCGGTTTATGCGAATAAGAGAGGAAAACTTCGGAAAATGCACAATATGGCGGATAGTATTCTGATATTTGATGAGGCGCATTTGATGCCTCAGCAGTATCTTCAGCCTTGTCTTCGTGCCATTACATATATAACAAAATATCTTAACAGTGAAGCAGTATTTCTCACGGCCACAATGCCGGATTTTCCCAAATTACTCCGACAGTACGCATTGGACAATAGTAGGATCATTGATTTGGTAAATGATGCTTCCGGATTTATAGAATTTCAGAAATGCAAATATGTGAATCTAGGAAAATTGAGTGCGGAAATGCTTCTTGAAAAGGCAGTAAATAATCCATCTTCGTTGATTATTGTTAATAAAAAGCGTACTGCAAAACGACTTTATAATGAATGCAGAGGAAGAAAATATCATTTGTCAACGTATATGACGGCATATGATCGTGAAAAAATTATTCAGGAAATCAGGAATGAACTAGAGCAATTAGAAATGGATTATCCGAATTATAAGGATGTGCCGGAAAATAGAAGAATTACCATCATATCTACCTCTTTGATCGAAGCCGGAGTGGATTTAGATATTTATGCGGTATTTCGAGAGTTGTCCGGTCTGGATAGTATTTTACAAGCGGGGGGAAGATGCAACCGGGAAGGAAAACGAAGTCAGGCGGAAGTATGCGTGTTTGAATTTGATGATGAGAATAAAACTTTGCAGGATGTCAAAAGCAATATTACTTTGAGTATTATGGACAAATATGATGAAGTTTCATGTCCGCAAAGCATTAAGGAATATTATGACAGATTGTTTTTTGTCAAAAAAGATGCAATAGAGGGGAACACAATTACCCAGAACTGCTGTGATCTTTCTAATATTCCCTTTGCTGAATATGCGCGTAAATTTGAATTGATTGATTCCGAAACAATTTCGCTGGTTGTGCCACGGGATGCTCAAAGCAGAGAAACAGTAGATTTTTTGAAATATACGGGCGGCGGCGTCGGTGTTGCAAGAAGGTTACAAAAATACACATGTTCCATTAATCCGCGGGAATTGGATGATTTGATCCGACAGCATGTGGTGGATGATTATGGAACGGGAATTCTGTGTCTTACAAATCCGGATTATTATGATAATAAGACAGGAATTTCATTTGAAGCAAAGGATTATTTTATTTAAGAAAGGAAGTGAAGGCAAGAATGAGCTATGGTTTTAAGATAATGGTAGAGGCCGACTATGCATGTTACACAAGACCGGAACTAAAAGTTGAAAGAGTAAGTTATGACGTTCCTACACCGGGAGCATTAGAAGGCATGCTTAAGAGCGTTTATTGGAAGCCGGCAATACGATATGTTATAGATAAGATTATTGTATTTAATGAGATTGATTTTATCAATATACGAAGGAATGAAGTGAAAGGCAAGGTACTGTACAGTGCGGTCAAAAAGCAAATGACCGGTAAGGAAGGAGATCCCTGTATATATACATCGGAGAATCGAAGTCAGCGGGCAGCTATGGTGCTAAAAAATGTAAAATACGGTGTGGAATTTCATTTTGAATTGACAGGGTTGAAAAATGAGCAGGAAGATGATGCGGAAAATAAGCATTATAATATTTTGAAACGGCGGTTGGAAAAGGGGCAGTATTTCAGAACACCATGCATGGGATGCAGTGAATTTCCCGTAAAAAGATTGGAGTCAGTGGAAAAATTCGATGAAAACCTGATCAGCAGTGCAATTATAAATCTGGGAGATGTGGATTTAGGGTTCATGAGCTATAGGGTTGTCTTTTCCGATCAGGGCAGACCGATCAATGATGACTGGGAAAATCCAAAGTTTTCTGATAAGGCTTCTACTATTTATTATCGGCCTCATATGATCAATGGTGTTATTGATGTAAAAAAATACAGGGAGGAATTAAAATGCTGATAAGAGCGCTAAGTTATTATTATGACATTCTTGCTGCAAAAGGAAAAATCCTTCCGGACGGGTATTCGAAGGTAAATATACATTATGTGATTTGTTTGACACCAGAGGGAAAAATAGAAGACATCATTGATTGTCAGGAAAAGATTCAGATTAAGACAGGGAAAGGGAAAATAAAGGAAACGTGGATTCCGAGGGCAGAAGAAATGCCGCAGCGGACGGAAAAGTCTGGGATTGACAGTAATATGATAGAACACCGGCCGCTATATATTTTTGGATTGAATCTGGTTGAAGAAAAATTAACGCCAGATGACCGGACCGAAAAGGCAAGAAAGTCTCATGATGTGTTTGTGAAATCAAATCTGGAGTTTCTGGAGGGGATAGATTCCCCCGTGGTAAACGCTTATCGGAACTTTTTGCAAGCATGGAAGCCGGAGGAAGAGACGGAGAACAGTAAGCTGTTGGATTTGGAGAAAAATTACGGGAAATCAGGATTTGCATTTTGTCTGACAGGATATCCGGATTTACTGTTGCATAATGATGTGCAAATAAGACAAAAATGGGATCAAATTTATCGCATGAGTTCCGTTGAAAAAGAGAATGGATATGTTGCACAATGTGCTGTTAGTGGTAAGGAATCGGAGATTGCCCGGATTCATAGCAAGATTAAAGGGGTTTATGGCGGTCTTTCTACCGGATCTGTTTTAATAGGCTTTAATAATCCTTCGGAAAATTCATACGGAAATGAGCAGTCTTATAATAGCAATATTTCTCAGGGTATAATGAAGAAATATACGGAAGCGCTGAATTTTCTGCTTGGGAGCAGCAGACACAAAATATTGTTGGATGATGTAACAATTGTTTTCTGGGCGATGGATAGCAGCGAAGGATGTGAAGGTTTGTTGCTGGCAATGCTCTGCGGTCAGTCGGAAAAGATGAGCGCAGAACAGACAGAAGGAATGTTAAAAAGTATGCTGGAGGATGGCAGGAAAGGAAAGATAGCAAAAGAACGACTGCAATCCCTGGATATGATAGATCCGAATGTCGAGTTTTATATGTTGGGACTAAAACCCAACTCATCGAGACTTTCTGTAAAATTTATTTACCGTAAGAAATTTGCAGATATACTTTGGAATATTGCAAGATTCCAAGAAGATTTGCAAGTATCGGAGGAATTTAAAGCGGTTCCTTTCGGACGGATTAAAGAAGAGTTGCGCTCTCCGAAGAGCACTTCTGAAAAGATAAATCCGGCGTTATTGACAAAGATTTTTGAGGCGGCTATTTATGGGAGCCGTTATCCGGCATCACTTCTTGAAACAACTGTAAGGAGAGTAAAAACAGATACAGATGAGAGTGTTAACAGAGTAAGAGCAGGTATTATCAAAGCATGTATCAATAGAAATTATAAAAAGGAGGAATTTGGGGTGGCATTAGATAAGGAAAACTGTGGACAGGCATATTTATGTGGAAGGCTGTTTGCGGTATTGGAGAAATTGCAGAGGGATGCATCCGGTACAAAGCTTAACAGGACGATTAAAGATGCATATTTTGCATCTGCATCTGCAAGACCGTCAATCGTATTTCCGAAATTGATCAAGTTGGCACAATATCACTTAAATAAAGTGAAAAGTCCGGGATATTATAATAGATTGCTGGGCGAGATCATGGATAAGTTGAATGGGGAATTTCCAGAGACCCTTATGCTTCAGAATCAGGGACGCTTTATTATAGGTTATTATCAACAGTATCAGAGTTTTTTTGAAAAAAATGAAAAAATAACAAACAGCGAAATGGAGGAAAATAAAAATGGCAATTAAAAACAGATATGATTTTGTGATGCTTTTTGATGTTGAAAATGGTAATCCAAATGGTGATCCTGACGCAGGAAACTCCCCCCCAGACCGTCCGAAAACTTTGATTTTCTACGGTCCTGTGCCTTTTTTAGC
>CAZLZX010000193.1:0-4931 GCA_964564095.1 uncultured Eubacterium sp.
TTGATATTTTTGAATTTACCTCTTGACAAAAGTCACTTCATAACGGAGGTGTGTTATGGCAGTAGAAAAACATGATTATATTTCTGTAGAACATCTGCATAAGACCTTCCATGATAATCAACAGGATCTGGAAGTTTTAAGAGATATTGATTTTCGGGTACAAAAGGGCGAGTTCATCTGCATTGTAGGAGGAAGCGGATGCGGAAAGAGTACCCTGATCCGGGCTATGGTAGGACTGGACAGCCAGCATGAAGGAAGTGTGTTTATAGATGACCAGGAGATACAAAAGCCCGGCAAAGACAGAGGATATGTATTTCAGGAGCATCGGCTGTTTCCCTGGCTGACAGTAGAAGAAAATATATCCTTTGCGCTGGATGAAGGAACAAAGGAAGTTAAGCTGAAAAAAACTGCTGAGTGTATTGAATTGGTAGGGCTGAAAGGCTTTGAAAAGACATATCCCAAGGCGTTGTCAGGCGGAATGGCGCAGCGGGTCAATATTGCCAGAGCTTTGGTAAACAATCCTCCGGTACTGTTTTTGGATGAACCCTTCGGAGCGCTGGATGCTTTTACGAAAATGCAGCTTCAGGATGAATTGTTGAAAATCAGGGAAAAAGAGGGAAATACCATGCTGATGGTCACGCACGATATCGATGAAGCTATTTATCTGGCGGACCGGATCATAGTAATGTCAAAACGCCCGGGAGGTGTTCGGGATATTGTAAACGTAAATCTTCCGAGACCGAGGAACCGAAACGATTATCATTTTATGGAACTGCGGAAAAGGGTATATAAATATTTTTTCCGGCCTGTGGAGATGGAAGAAGATTATGTAATTTGAGTTTGTTTATAAGATGAGGAAAGACTCGTAAAAGCGGGTTTTGAATAAAATAGCCAGTTTATCTGGGCGGGCAATAGAAAGAATGTATTGTCCGAACAAATCCTTATAAATATATTTGCTAAAAAAGCACTTGGGGCACCTCCCTTGCGGGGGTGCCCTAAGTGTTTCCGGTGGGAACGTCCGACGTATAAATTTGTGTACCCGCTTTTGCTGGGCTGCGAACTATAAAAAAATACAGAAGGGCGTCTTATCTTTAAATTAGAAAATATAGACTATAATTCCGGATTTACAATCTTACCGCCTTTGTGCTAATATAAATATAGTATGGAGGTAGGATAATGGTTAAGATATCTACAAAGGGGCGCTATGCACTGCGGGTCATGCTGGATCTTGCAGAACACAATACAGGAAAATATATACCGCTGATGGATATTGCACAGAGACAGGAGATTTCGGAAAAATATTTGGAATCGATTGTTTCCATTTTAAGCAAAAATGATTTTCTGGTATCCCTGCGCGGAAAGGGCGGCGGATATAAGCTGGCAAAACAGCCGGAAGCATATACGGTAGGAAGCATATTGCGGGTTACGGAAGGTCCGTTGACGCCGGTGGCATGTCTGGATAAGAAGCCGAATACCTGCGAACGGGCTGCAGAATGCAAGACTCTTAAGATGTGGCAAGGTTTTGAAGAACTGATCAATGATTATTTTGACGGTATCACGCTTGCGGAGTTATTGGAAAATAATCCGGGTGCAGATAATTATATTATTTAATAGAAGGTTCTTATGGCGGCAAGCTTTTGAAATGAAATGTTCGGGTGTTCCAAAAGAAGGTTAATACCTGAGCGTATGTGAGGAGCATCTTGAATATTGGATCATGTATATCCGGTATTCAGGATGCATTTTTGTATAGTAATAAAGGATTCGATATTGGGTGCGTGTTTGTATAGTAATAAAGGATTCGATATTAGGTGCGTGTTTGTATGATAATAAAGCGTTTGATCTACAGCGGATGAAAATGGCGATGTTATTGATAAAAATTCTCTGGTTATATATTGACAAAACAAAAAATGAGGAATAATATAATCATATCATTATATAATGATATGATGAATGGAGGTAAACGATGGAAGAAAAAGATTTATGCTGTGAAGTGATCCATGAAGATGATATCAGTCGGGTTCAGCAGGTAGTTCCTGATGATGAGAAGCTTCATGATCTTGCAAACCTGTTCAAGATGTTTGATGATTTTACCCGAATCAAGATCCTCTATCTGCTCTCCGTATCAGAATTGTGTGTGTGCGACATGGCGGAGCTTCTGGGCATGAATCAGCCTGCTGTGTCCAACCATCTTCGGGTGCTGAAGCAGTCAAATCTGGTAAAAAGCAGAAAAGATGGAAAGCGTGTGATCTATTCTCTGGCGGATGCACATGTGAATACAATTTTAAGTCAGGGAATGGAACATATTAATGAATAAAGCATTTGTGTATCCTGGGAATTAAATTCAAAAGCGTTCGGGGATATACAAAAATAACCGGAGGAAATGAAAATGAAGAAAAAATTTAAAGTTGTAGATGTGGATTGTGCAGATTGCGCAGCAAAAATGGAGGCACTGATCAAAAAAATTGATGGAGTGAATGATGCCAGCTTAAATTTCCTGACTCAGAAACTTACTCTGGATGCAGATGACGATAGATTTGACGAGATCGTAAAAGATGCAGATGCCTGCCTTGGTAAAGTAGATGCGGGAGCACATATCGATCTGTAAGAGGCGATTGTTATGACGAAAAAGCAGAAAAAGATCAGAAACCGTCTGATCCTTGTGGCAATTATTTATTTTGCTATCCTGATTCCTGACAAATTAGGTTTGCTGGAGGCGTTGCCAAAGGGATGGATACTGCCGATCATATATCTGGTTCCATATGTACTGGTATCTTATGATGTATTCATCCATGCTTTTAAAAATATTGGTCACGGACGGTTCATGGATGAACGTTTTTTGATGTGTATTGCTACTGTTGCGGCTTTTTGCACCGGCGAGTGTTCAGAAGGTGTGGCTGCGATGCTGTTCTATCAGGTAGGAGAGCTGTTTGAAGACTATGCGGTCAATCGTTCCAGAGAGTCTATTAAAGATCTGATGAGTATTGCGCCGGAGTTTGCCAATGTGGAGGAAAATGGCGAACTGATCCAGGTAGATCCCGATGATGTGGAAGTAGGTACTGTCATTGTAGTGAAACCGGGTGAAAAGGTGCCGTTAGATGGTGTTGTAGTACAGGGAAATTCTTTGCTGGATACGGCAGCGCTTACCGGAGAGCCCGTAAAACGGAATGTCACAGTGGGCGATGAGATCATCAGCGGATGCATCAATGAAAATGGTCTTTTGCATGTACGGACTACCAAAGAATATGATGATTGTACGGTAGCAAAAATATTGGAACTGGTGGAAAATGCCAGCAGCAAAAAGGCTCATGTGGAAAACTTTATCACAAAGTTTGCGAAATATTATACCCCGGCAGTTGTAATCGTAGCGGCAGCATTGGCGGTCATTGGAGGCATCTTTATGGCGGATGGGATCTATGAATCCATCCAGAGAGCCTGCATTTTCCTGGTTGTATCCTGCCCGTGCGCCCTGGTAATTTCTGTTCCGTTAAGCTTTTTTGGCGGTATTGGAGCGGCATCCAGACGTGGTATCCTGGTTAAAGGAAGCAACTTCCTTGAGGCTATGGCGAAGGCCGATACGATCGTATTTGATAAGACCGGTACGCTGACCCAGGGAAGCTTTCAGGTAAAGCAGGTATGGCCGGAGGATAAAGAGGATATTGTGCTGAAGTATGCGGCGCTTTGCGAGGGATTTTCCAATCATCCGATTGCTGTGTCTATAAGGGAGGCGTACTATTCAAACGTATTGTCTCATAAAAGTGGGATAAGCCAGAGCGAGGATGTTAATAACAAGGCGCTGATTTCAGAAAACAGGGATTCGGTTTCCGAAACAGAGAAAATAGGGAATGAAAGCGGAGAACTTAATCTCGAGTTGATTTCCGATAATGAAGAAATTGCAGGAAGCGGTGTAAAAGCTGTTATAGAAGGAATTACATATTATGCCGGAAATGAAAAGCTGATGTGTGACAATGGCATAGCATTTGAGCACTGTGATGAAATTGGAACGGTGGTTTATCTTGCCCGAGAACAGGAATTTTTGGGCTGGATACTGATTGCGGATTCTATTAAAGCGGGAACAAAGCAGGCCCTTAGTGATCTGCATGACCTGGGTGTAAAACGTACGGTTATGTTAACCGGAGATAAAAAAGCAGTAGCGGAATCCGTGGCAGAGCAGGTAGGCATTGATCTGGTGTGCAGTCAGCTTCTTCCGGCTGACAAGGTCGACAAGGTACAGCAGCTATTGGATGAAGAGCAGGATGGAAGTAAGCTTGCATTTGTAGGCGACGGCATTAATGATGCTCCGGTAATCATGCGCTCCGATGTTGGTATTGCCATGGGAAGCATGGGATCTGATGCAGCTATAGAGGCCGCAGACGTGGTTCTGATGGATGATGATATCAGTAAGATATCTACGATCATCAAGATATCCAGAAAGACGCTCCGTATTGCAAGAGCAAATATTGTATTTGCCATTAGTGTAAAGGTACTGGTTCTGATACTTGGTGCGGCAGGAATCGCAGGCATGTGGCTGGCGATCTTTGCAGATGTAGGCGTGGCTGTACTGGCTATCCTGAATGCGATGCGGACTATGAGGATAAAATAAAAAAACACAAAATTCTAAAATTATGGACAGCAGTCCAATAAAACAAATACGCAGTTGACTATTTTGCATTATGCGAACAGTGTCAACTGCGTATCTTTGAGTTAATTACTTTCTGCTTTTCTCCAGCTCTTCAATGCGGGCCTTTAATTTTTCAAGGTCAGAAGCTTGCTGGTTGATGGTATCAGGATTTAAAAATTCCTTGAAAAAACAAGAAACTTAGTTGTTGATGTAAAAAAATCATGATAAACTAAGCATAGCAGTATGACATTTGTTTACAGGACAATATGAAGTGACCTCACATTTGTAGCAACGTGGATTTACCTGTATACTG
>CAZLZX010000194.1:0-1893 GCA_964564095.1 uncultured Eubacterium sp.
CAAAAGAATGATATCATATTCTTTTTCCTTTGCCATATTCAACGCTTCTTCTCCGTCATAAGCACAGTCTACTTCCATGTCATCCTGCATCAGACTGAAACGGATTCCCTTTACAATCAATTTTTCATCGTCTACAACCAGCACCCGCTTTGCCATTTTCAGCACCTCACTCATCTTCTCAGACAATAATTCTGTCTTTCATCTTTGTATAAGTCCCCTCCTTGATTCCGTCTACATTCATGATTTCTTCAACAGAACCAAAGGGGCCATGTGCTTCCCTGTAGGAGAGAATATTTTTCGCCTTACCCTCTCCAATCCCGGGAAGTGTAATAAGTTCTTCCAAATTTGCTGTGTTAATATTTACTTTGCCGTCTGTACCAGATGTTTCCTGCTGACCGCCAGAAGAAGCATTCTGATCTGAGCCGCCCTGACCAGATGACTGTCCTTCGTTTTCTTCCACAGAAGGAATATAAAGCATCTGCCCGTCAGTTAGGGCTTCTGCCTGATTCACAGCCCTTTCATCTGCCTCATCCGTAAGTCCTCCCGCCCGTTCTATCAGGGTATATACCCGATCCTCAGCATGCATCTCATAAACGCCGGGATCTTGTACTTCCCCACAGATATACACGTAAATAGAAGCATTTTCAGAGGGTATCTCCTGCTGCGGCACAGATTCTTCCTGGCTGACGGAGCGCTCCAGCAGAATTTCTTTTTTAGCCGAACATCCGCCTACACCACCCAGTAAACCAATAAGTAATACACACAGCCATATTTTTCTTATCATTTTATGCATGTCTCTCCTTTATAATCACATTGATTATAAAAAAGTCCCTTAAACATCACACTTTTCATCATAACAAATTTTAAATTTATTACAAGGTCAATCTTGAAATATTTTGTTAAGATTATTTAAACTCCAGTACCTATCCATGTATATTATCCGACGCCTTTTCATCCGGCGGACCGTTCCCACTGAAACACGACCAACCCGGCAATGGCAATCAGGATTCCAATCAGCTTCTGCATGGAAAAATCCATTTTTTCCGTACCGAAAAGTCCGATCAATTCAATCAGATATGCGGATGCAGTCTGGGCGATCACAATAAACAAAACTGCTTTTGCCGGGCCCAAAGTCCCCATACTTTTAATGACTGTCAATGTGATAAAAGCGCCAATCACACCGCCCAGCAGCAAATATTTTGGCTGTACTTTCCAAAGAAGAGAGAACTGATCTCTGCCAGTCACTGCCCAGCCGATCAGACAGATGCCCAAAGCCGTAGCCTGCACCCAGCTATTTGACACCCAAAGTCCTGTTTCTTTTGTCACTCCTGTATTAAATACCCCCTGTACGCTCATTAAAACGCCCGATAAAATTGCAATTAAAAATCCAATCATAGGACCCTCCAAAAGTTTTTTCTTTTAATCTGTCCCATAATTGGATTTTTATTCCTTCTATAAACATAATTGAATCTGCTGTTATATCCGCAGAACTATATTCTCTGAAAGATGATTCAGCAGAAAGTATCCAAAACCTTCTCCAATTTTTCAATCATTTCATCCACATGCTCTTTTTCTATTACAAGAGGCGGTACAAAACGAACCACATCAGAACCTGCCGTGATGATGATCAGTCCTTCCTCCAATGCCTTTGCGGCCACCTGACCTACCGGCACTGTCAGTACCAATCCCTGCATCAGTCCAAGTCCTCTTCTGGCGGTCGCTATCTCATATTTATCCACCAGCCCATCTAATTTTTCTTCCAGATACGGAGCAACCTCCTGTACGTGCTCCAGAATATGTTCCTCCTTCATAATATCAAACACAACACTTACAGCAGCTCCCACCAACGGATTTCCGCCGTAGGTTGTTCCGTGATCGCCTGGTACAAGAGAT
>CAZLZX010000194.1:1903-4917 GCA_964564095.1 uncultured Eubacterium sp.
AGATTTTTCCGCAACCTTCTCTGTCATCATGAAAGCTCCCACCGGTACGCCGCAGCCCAGTGCTTTTGCACAAGTCATAATATCCGGTTTTACATTATAATGCTGCCATGCAAACATTTTTCCGGTCCGTCCCATACCGCACTGGATCTCATCTGTGACCATCAGAATATCATGCTTATCGCATAATGACCGTATACCCTCGATAAATTCTTTATCTGCCGGATAGATACCGCCCTCGCCCTGAACGGTCTCCAGGAAAATCGCACATGTCCGATCCGTGATCTGAGCTTTCACACTGTCGAGATCATTGTACTGTGCAAAACGGATTCCCGGAATCAGCGGCTCAAAGGGTTCCTGATAATGTTTGGTTCCCGTGATAGACAGCGCTCCGAGACTTCTTCCGTGAAATGCATGATCCATGGCAATGATCTCATGTCCTGCATGGCCATCTCTCGTATAGGCATATTTTTTTGCAGCCTTCATCGCTCCCTCAATAGCCTCTGTACCGCTGTTGGTAAAAAAAATACGATCCATCTCAGAAGCTTCCAGCGCTTTCCCCGCTGCCTCAATGATCGGCGGATTATAATACAAATTTGATGTGTGATTTAATTTATCGACCTGGGCTTTGACCGTATCATTATATTTTGAGTTGCCATATCCCAGCGCACATACGGCGATCCCTGCTGCAAAATCCAGATATTTTTTGCCCTCTACATCGTAAAGATAAACGCCCTCTCCCTTTTCCAATACTGTCTGAAAACGATTGTATGTATGCAGCAATTCTTCCTCTGCCTTGTTAATATATTCTTGTTTATTCATCATAAAATTTCGTCTCCTTATCTCCTATGATAGCCGTACCGATGCCTTTATTGGTAAAGATTTCCAACAACAGGCAGTGGGTAATCCTTCCATCCAGAATATGGACACGGGAAACCCCGTTTTCTACTGCTTCAATACAGTTATTCAGCTTCGGCAGCATACCGCCGCCGATATTACCGGATTCTAAAAGCTCTTTTCCTTCGCTGACGGTCAGTTCGGAAATCAAACTTGTCTTATCCTCCGGGTCACGATACACGCCTTCAATATCTGTTAAAAATGCCAGTTTTTCCGCATTGACAGCCTTTGCTATGGCACATGCCGCATCATCCGCATTGATGTTATACGTTTCAAAATTATCATCCAGACCGATCGGACATACGATAGGAAGGAAATCCTTTTCCAACAGATCAAATAGGATCTTCGGATCTACTTCTGTGATTTCTCCTACATAGCCGATATCCTGGCCGTCGCTGTATTTTTTCTCCACTTTAAGCATGCCGCCGTCTTTTCCGCTGACACTGATTGCTTTTACCCCGAGCTCCTGCACCAGAGAAACCAGAGATTTTCCTACCCTATTTAATACCATCTCAGCGATTTCCATTGTATCTTCATCGGTTTTACGAAGACCATTGACAAATACCGGTTCCATACCGGATTTTGCTACCCATTTGCTGATTTCCTTACCGCCTCCATGTACAATGATCGGCTTAAAGCCTACCAGCTTTAACAGTGTAACATCCTGGATCACATGACGTTTCAGCTGATCATCTACCATAGCGCTTCCGCCGTATTTTACAACGATGATCTTTCTGTTAAATCTCTGAATGTAGGGAAGCGCTTCAATCAGGACTTCCGCCTTTCCCATAATTTCAGACATATATTTTTCTCTCATATTTTACCTTCTTTCCATTCATTCTTCCCAAACTGCCGTCATTACTACTCATTGAAACGGGTAATATTTTCTTCATTCAGGTCAAATTCATAATAATTGATATCATCCCTGCATTTCCATCCCACATGCTTCCAGAACTCATTTCCACATTCATTTTTCTTGAAAGCTATAAGATTTACTTTATTGATTTGCTCCTGCTGCAGCGCACGCATGGCAGCGGCAGCCATCTGTTTTCCAATACCGTGTTTGCGGTATTGCTGCCGGACGCAAACATGATAAAAACATCCTCGCCGTCCATCATGACCGCAAAGGATCGCGCCTGCGATTTTATCTCCGTCCAAAGCCACCATGCTGGTCGTTGGATTTCTCCTTAAAAATCGTGCAACGCCCTCTTTGGAATCATCGATGCTCCGGATACCAAACCCTTTGATCGTTTTCCACAGAGCAAACACATCTTTATAATCTTCGATTGTCATTGGGCGAATACTGATATCCATATGAGCCTCCGATCATTTTCAAATTTTCTCATTTTGAGCTGTCCGGCAACCCAAATCCCGATGTTCTTATGCTCCTCTTACGGGAACATCGGCGCCAAACCCAGTCCTTCTTATGCTCCTCTTACGGGAACATCGGCGCCAGATTCAATCCTTCGGTTTCATCAAAACCAAACAACAGGTTCATATTCTGAACAGCCTGTCCGGCAGCTCCTTTTACCAGATTGTCAAGAGCTCCCATCATAATAATCCGGCCGGTTCTCTCATCAATTTTAAAGTTTACGTCCACATAGTTTGAGCCTTCCACCCATTTTGTCTCAGGCAGCACATCTTTCGGAAGAACCCGGACAAATTTTTCATTTTCATAATATTTGTCATAAACTGCCTTAATTTCCTCATATGTGGGCAGGCTTCCATCCGGTTTCTTTTTCAATACCGCATATTCCGTAGCCAGAATACCGCGGTTCATTGGAACAAGATGCGGCGTAAAATTGATCATGATCGGTCTGCCTGCGGCATAACCAAGCTGCTCTTCGATTTCCGGCGTATGGCGATGGCTTGCCACACCGTATGCCTTCATATTTTCATTTACTTCACAGAACAGATTCGGCGCTTTCGCCCCGCGCCCTGCACCGGAAGTTCCTGATTTTGCATCTATGATCAGGGTGTCCGCATCGATCAGTCCCTCTTTCACAAGAGGATACGCGGTCAAAATGGAACAAGTCGTATAGCAGCCCGGATTTGCAATGAGACGCGCCCCCTTTACCTGATCACGATTGATCTCACAAAGGCCGTAAACGGCTTCTTCG
>CAZLZX010000195.1:0-4876 GCA_964564095.1 uncultured Eubacterium sp.
TGCCATGGGTAAAATCGGCGTCAGCGGCATGACCGTAACAAACGTATTGGGCTGCGGTACTCAGAGAGGAAAGAAAGAGTTCTATCGTGGTGTTGAGATGGATATTACATTGCTGCCTGAGATTCAGGTAGATATCGTAGTAAGTCAGGTATCGCCTCGTCTGGTTGTGGACACAGCTAAGAAGGTTCTTTATATCGGACATATCGGCGATGGCAAGATCTTCGTATACAATGTAGAGAATGTTATCAAGGTTCGTACCGGCGAAGAAGGATTTGACGCTTTACAGGGAGAGGATTACCTGTAGGATTCAGTAACTTACGGAATGTGTTCCGTAGGCATAAAATTGCAAGACTCACTCATAACATATATAGCTCATCGAAAAAAGGCTTCCGTTTATCGGGGCCTTTTTTCACGGTCTGATTTTACGGGACAGGAAAAGTGCGGTATGTTATAATAGAATCTGATATAAGTTATTTGAAAAGAAGCAATGACTTTGTATGGGAGGCATTTATGAAACGGATACTTTGTTATGGAGATTCTAATACCTGGGGATACCGACCTGTAGTTGGCGGAAGATATAGTGAAAAAGAGCGCTGGCCGTCACTTTTAAAGGAATTGACCGGTTATGAGATCATAGAAGAAGGGCTGAATGGCCGGACGACAGTGTTTACCGATTATTTGGAACCGTACAGGAATGGACTGGAATATGCGGCGCCGTGTGTCATGTCGCATTTACCGCTGGATCTGATTATTATCATGTTGGGCAGCAATGATACGAAAAGGCGCTATCATGTATCGGCATCTGAGATTGCAAGAGGACTTGGCGAAGTGATATTGCAGATGCGGCATTATTGCGGGAGAAAGGGAGCAGATCCGGAGTTTCTTGTGATTGCGCCGCCGTATCTGTATGCTTTGGAAGAAGAGAATGATTTTGATAAGGAATCTGAGGAGAAGGCGCGCAGGCTGGAAATAGAATATGAAAAACTGGCAAAAGAGATGAAGTGTCAGTTTTTAAGAGCTTCCGATTATGTGAAGGATATCGGCGGGGATGGAGTACATTTGACTGCCGAAGGACATAAAAGGCTGGCTGAAGCGGTGGCGCAGGCTATCGAAATAGCCTGGCAATGAAAAAACCACTGGTAAAAACCAGTGGCAAGAAATTTAAGTCATAGATTTAACTACGCCGATAATCGCAACGATGATCATGACGATGGCGCAGCCCAGGACCTGAAAGAAGAACTTTTTTTCTCTCGGCGCTTCCTGGGGTTTTTTTTGCTCATTTTTTTTCGGATCTTTTTTTACGTAGTATGCCATAATTATTCTGCCTTTCTTGGTTCTGTGTTTTTCTTGCGGATCGGTATCTGAACTTCACAAAAATCAAGTTCATTATCGTCATCGTAGAAGATTGCATCGATCATGCATTCATCATAAATATCGCCAACGATCTCATAATCATTTTCCTCAATCCATTTCATGAGTTTTTCGATATGGCTGGTATTGTAAGGCATGCCGAATTTTGGCATACAGACATATTCCCCTTCCTTTAATACATGTACACCGGGCAGATCCGGCAGGTCATGATTGATAATGCAGCATCCGCCGGCATGCTTTAATGGATTACCTTTTACAACTTCGTCTTTGAAGAAGAGAGCGCCCCATCGCCTGGATGGGAGAATCCCATATTGTTCGGCTTCGTTCCAGATTTTCATCAATGCAAAATGAAGCTCGTAACGGGTATGATTATTTTCATCCCATTCGTGGTAGATAACACGACGTTCCGGGAAATATTCTATGGTAGGTTTAAAAGCCGCATCCGTATATTCTGTTGCATTTCGATAGATACTTACACGTTTTGCAATCATTTTCTTTTGAGATTCCAGCTTTTCAATCTCCTTATTAATTTTGTCATACTGAGATTCCAGAAGCTCTATCGTAGATTCGGAGTTGTTGTATGCATTGCTTTTTCGAATATCTTCCAATGACATTCCGATGGAGCGTAAAAAGCATATTTCACGAAGAAGAGGAATCTGCAGGGTGCTATAGTAGCGGTAGCCATTTTTTTCATCAATGATTTCCGGCTTGAAAAGGTCGATCTTGTCATAATAAATAAGCGTCTGACGGCTGATATCATGAATTTGCGCCATTTCAGAAATGGAAAGTTTACGGTTAATAGAAGAATAGTTTGTTATACACATGTTTTCACCCCAAGTTTATTCTCTGCTAACAATAAGTACCAAAATATTATAGGAACTGCTTTGCGTTTTCTGTCAATGCCGGATTCCGGAAATATTGTATATTTTCCAACGTCAACATATAAGAAGACACAGAGTGTTTCTTATATGTTATATTATAATTTTTCGACAAAGGACAGTTATGCAGGATGGGGAAAACATGATTCAGCTTTTGCATAACCGAAATTAATTTTCATTATCGGGATTCCATCTGCGGAATTTATGAAATTCAATATCAAATACATCCAGTATTTTTCCTGTGATATGATTTACCATGTCCTGAACCGTTTCAGGATGATTGTAATATGTCTGCATTGGCGGCATGATGATGGCGCCCATTTGTGAAAGGGTAAGCATATTTTTCAGATGTATTGTGTTGAAGGGGGTTTCCCTAGCTACCAATACGAGTTTTCTGCGTTCCTTTAACACAACGTCTGCTGCACGCAGAAGCAGTGTATCGGAGTAACCGTTTGCAATACCGGATACTGTTTTCATGCTGCACGGAACCACAACCATACCTTCTGTTTTAAATGTGCCGCTGGCGATGGCAGCACCGATATTGGTGTTGTCGTAAACCTCATCTGCCAGTGCGATAATCTCTTCCACAGTATATTCGGACTCCATTTCAATCGTTTTTTCGCCGCCTTTTGAGATGACCAGACAGCTGCTCCAGTCAGGCTGTTCTTTCAGCGCCTTTAACACTCCGATGGTAATCGGAATGCCGCTGGCGCCGCTGATTCCAATGATTAAACGTTTCATAAAAATCCTCCCAGGTATCTATTGAATTGCATGCATAAGCATATTTTTGTTTGAAGTCATATGTAAATTTTATTTCTATAAAAAATGTATTCCGAACTTGTTTTTATTTTATAAGCTGATCTGTAGGAACAGGCGAAGTCATACAGATCGGAATGGCGATCTGACAGAAATCCTTTTGGTGTTCCTCCGTATAAAAAGTAGTATCCAGCATACATTCATCCAGTGCGGGTCCTGCAATGTGATAGTGATTTGTTTCTATCCAGCCTAACAAGGTTTCCAGATGATCTGTCTCATAGGGCATGCCATATTTTGTAATACATGCGCATGTATCAGCAGGTATGGTAATGATCTCCATATCAGAAGAAATCGGCAGTGTCCGTGCCTTTTTAATATATTCTTTTGACAGGTTAATGTATGCACCGGCATTTTTTGTATAATTGCCGCCCAGGAGAGATGAGTAAGGCAGCAGTGCGCCGAATCCTCCTGCAACGGGAATATTGTTCTGCATACAGAAGCGTCGCAGCTTCATGTGGGAAAAATGCATTTCACGACGGTCCACATGCTCCGTCTCCCATTTACAGAACAGGATGTTTCGTTCCGGAAGCTCAGTCAGATATGGCGTATCATTGTGAAGCAAAGCTTCCCGGATACAGGTATAATAATTGATCTTTGTATTGATATCATTCAGTTTGATCTGAAGATCTGCTATCTGGCTTTGGATGTTGGTTTTTGCCGAAGTCAATAAAGAAAGCATATTATCGAGATTTCGTGAATGAAGATTATCAATGATTTCCTTTAAGGAAACATGTTCATTTTTGAGAGCGGTAATCTCACGCA
Source organism: uncultured Eubacterium sp. (assembly GCA_964564095.1). GTDB lineage: Bacteria > Bacillota > Clostridia > Lachnospirales > Lachnospiraceae > Brotonthovivens. The sequence goes on from CAZLZX010000195.1 coordinate 3,828, forward strand.
GAAAGGGTATCTGATACAAGGAGTAATAGCGGTAACCGTTTTCATCGATATAACCGGGTTTGAAAATGTCGTGTTTGTCATAGTAAATGAGTGTTTGTCTGCTGATTCCGCAGATTCGAGCCATTTCACTGATGGATATCCAGTTTGACTGCGCGTTCATCGTACTGCCTTTCTATAAATGAGTGAAATTTAGTTGTTTTGTTGCCTCTGTTTGTTGAAAATCACAAAACTGTTATCTTATATTCTAACATGTATAGCGCTATACAGTCAAAAAGAATCCTGTGAATTTGTACTGTAATAATGTACAAATATTTGGACAAAAAATTGTGAATAAATTTGTAAAAAAACATTTGCCTGTATATCAACTATACTTTGTTATAATTTAACATATCAAATGCTGTTCGGGCAGCGATAGCAGATTTTGAGGTAAATCTGCAGGTTTAAGGAAGAGGAGGAAATGTAATATGAGTAATGTACATGATTTACGTTCCGCCATTGAATTGATCAAGACAATTCCGGGCGAGTATGTAGAGACAAATGTGGAAGTAGATCCGAAGGCGGAATTATCAGGTGTATACCGCTATGTAGGCGCTGCTGGAACTGTTATGCGTCCTACAAAAGTAGGTCCTGCTATGATGTTCAACAACATCAAAGGACATGAAGATGGAAGAGTTATCATCGGTATGTTGGCAAGCCGTAAGAGAGTAGCAGCTTTGCTTGGAACAGAACCGGAGAAACTTGGATTTTTCTTGAAAGATGCTGTAAAAAATCCTATTGATCCGGTAGATTTTACAGGAGAGAAAGCTCCATGTCAGGAAGTAGTACACTATGCTACCGATGAAGGATTTGATATCCGTAAACTGGTTCCGGCTCCGACAAATACGCCGGAAGATGCAGGCCCATATATCACAATGGGATTGTGCTCTGCTACAGATCCGGAAAATGGAGATACTGATGTAACGATTCATAGACTGTGCTTACAGAGTGAAGATGAATTATCCATGTGGATCACACCGGGTGCAAGACATCTTGGCGTATTCTATGACAAG
>CAZLZX010000196.1:0-4872 GCA_964564095.1 uncultured Eubacterium sp.
CTTTTAAACATGCCCTATTCCCATCTTTATCCGTTTGAATCAACCCGTAATAAATCGCTGATCAAAGGTTATTCTGCCGCCCTCATGCATCTCCATTACAACATAAGATGGTGTCTTTCCTAATGGCCGTGGAAAGGAAATACTGCCCGGATTCACATATGTAATGCCGCTTCCCACTTCCAGATAAGGCATATGCGTATGACCAAACATTACAATGTCCGCATGCTTGTTCTTCGCAGCCTCTCTAAGCCTGTACAGCTTAGAAGAAACGCCTTCCTGATGTCCATGCCGCATCCAAATCCGATACCCGCACAGCTCTATAAGCTTTTCCTCAGGCAATCCCGACAAATCATCCATATTTCCGGCTACAATTTCCACCGGACATGGTGTACATGCAATAATTTCATCATACCCGCCTTCCGCATCTCCTAAATGAAGCATCAGATCAAAGGCTTCTTCTACAGAAAAGATTTTTTTTAATAAATCATGCCTTCCATGTGTGTCACTTACTACCAGTATCCTCATCTTCTCCCCCATATGTTCCCCTTTTCTTCAGGGGTTATTCTTTTTCATTTCAGAAACCACTTTTTGAATCCTGCAATCACAGATATTCCTTTAATACTTCTTTTATTGCCCGCAATGCATTTCCTCTATGGCTGCGTGCATTTTTTTCCTCCATAGAAAGCTGCGCAGTAGAGCAGTCAAGATCCGGGACATAAAAAATCGGATCATATCCAAATCCATTTTCTCCAGCCGGTTCCCAGCCGATGTACCCTTCAATCGTCCCCCGCACCGTCACAGGCTCATGTCCCGGCACGACGGCACAGATTGCGCATACAAAACGGGCGGTACGCAGCTCCTTCGGCACACCTTCCAATCTGTCGATCAGACTCTGATTTTTGATATCATAAGAAGTATCTTCTCCCATATATCTGGCAGAGTACACCCCAGGTTCTTTATTCAGATAATCAATTTCCAAGCCGGAATCATCCGCCAACACGATAGCATCGCATACTTTCGCCACTTCTACCGCCTTGATCCTTGCATTCTCCTCAAAAGTTCTTCCATCCTCCACAATATCCAGGGAAATTCCTGCATCCTTCATAGACAAAATCTCGGCGCCAAGATCTTTTAAAATTTCTCTGATCTCAATCATTTTATTTTTATTGCCCGTAGCAAAAATTATCTTATTCATTATATTAACCTCTTTTCCGCGGTGGTTTCGGTCCCAAAAACTGATAATAATATGTTTTTAACATGCCATTATAAATTTTACGGTTTTTATCCGCCTTACGTCCAATATATCGCTCCACATCCTCATAAGAGGTAATCAGATATTCCGACCAACAATCCAGTTGACGAAACGCCGCACCGATCTGAGAATACAGCTCCGGAAGCGCTTCTCTATCCTCCAGACGCTCTCCATACGGTGGATTGGTAATAACAAACCCATATTTCTTCGGGTGCCGCAGATCAGCAACTGCGCGCTGCTGAAAATGAATCATATGATCCACGCCTGCTCTTTTAGCATTTTCTCTCGCCGCCTTTACCACATCGCCATCAATATCGTATCCCTGAATATCGGTCTGAATGTCTGTCCGCACCTCATCCCGTGCCTCTTCCCTGATCTCATCCCACAAAGATCTGTCAACCAGATTGGTCCATCCTTCAGCCGTAAAATGCCGGTTCATACCCGGGGCGATATTTGCCGCTATCATCGCAGCCTCAATAGGAAATGTACCACTGCCGCAGAATGGATCCACCAGGATCCTGTCAGCCCGCCATGGCGTAAGCATGATCAAAGCTGCTGCCAAAGTTTCTGTAATCGGCGCCTTACTGGTCATGGTACGATACCCTCTTTTATGTAGAGAATCCCCGGATGTATCCAGCGCCACAGTCACTTCATCTTTCATCAGGAAAATCCTGATAGGATAAGGGGAGCCATCCTCCTCAAACCAATTTACATGATAAACCTGTTTTAAATGCTCAACAATCGCTTTTTTCACAATCGATTGAATATCAGACGGGCTAAAAAGCTTACTTTTGATAGAAGATGCCTTTGCAACCCAAAATTTTGCATTCTTCGGCAAAAATTCCTCCCACGGAAGCGCTTTGATCTGCTCAAATAACTCATCAAACGTCTCTGCGTGAAATCGCCCTGCCTTCAGCAAAATTCTTTCTGCTGTGCGCAGATAAACGTTGGCACGGCAGATTGCCTCGGCATCTCCTTCAAATGTAACTCTTCCATCCTCAACTTGAGTAATTTCATATCCCAAATCGTATATTTCCCGCTTTAACACGGCCTCCATTCCAAAGTGGCACGGAGCGATCAACTCATATACTTTCATTTGTCCTTTGCATCGTACTCATTGATACCATGCATCCCTTTCATTATTTCCGGATATTATACTGTGATTATATCACAATCCAATTTGCAGCTCGTCAAACATATGCAAGCTGTCATTTTCCTCTTTTGCACTCCTTATTATCATATAGATTCCTTTTCAAACTGTCAATGCGATTTCTTTCATGTTCTTGATATCTGTTTCTCTCATTCTCTCGACATCTGCTTCTCTCTTGTTCTTGATATCTGTTTCTCTCATTCTCTCGATATCCGTTTAATCCGCCGGCCAATGCTCCAATATGAAAGCCTTCCCGTGCCAGCTTCCTGCCCGCTTTTAAGCTTAATATTCCCCGTTCACAATAAAGCACAAAAAATTTCTGCCTATTATGCTGTCTGACATATTGCTCTAATTGCTCCGCCGGTACATTCAACGCCCCTTTTATATGGTCCTTCTGATATTCTTCCTGATTTCTGATATCTAATAGATATCCCTGTCTCATTTCTAACTCCTGTTCCAACTGCGCTGGTCTGATTAGGATCAATTCCATTTTTATTTACCCGTCCCTTTCTTCACATATATTTCTATGTCAAATAATAAATTGCTCATTTCACAGCAATTTCATCTCCAAGAATAAAAGCAGGCCACATATGTGACCTGCTTTTATATATCTTATTCTAAATTTGTCAGAACGTTATCTGTTCAGACCTTATCTGCAGTTAGAACCGTTTGAAGCGTTTTTGCTTTTGTTCTGAGAACTGTTCTGTGCGTTATTCTGAGCATTCTGTGTGCTGTTTTTTCCACAGTTGCTTGTAGAATTAGAAGATTCATTTGTTGCATAATTTGTGGTTTTACTATTCTGTGAATTTTTAGCCATTGTCATAAGCCTCCTATATATAAATTACAAAACTATTATTTCTCCAATGTTCTGCAATTATTCATACATTTTGTTTGCATTTTATAAAAGAATAGTATATAATGCAATTTGAAAAGAATTTTACCTTCAAAATTCTTTTTAGTTATACCCCTTATTAATTATTTATACTCCCCTCATAGAAAAGACCAATGGCTCCCCCATTGGTCTTTTCTCCTTCTTGTTATTTCTTTTATTTTTTGTAACTCTTTCAATATCAAAAATCCTTTTTATCCTCTACGTAACCCCGGAAATATAGTAGAAAGTACAATAAATACAACCAGCACAATACCAAGTATGATCAGCGTTCCATACCAGGTATTCAATTTCAATTTTCCTAAACGCACATCCCAGCCTTCATTTTCAATAAACTCTGCATGAAATCCACGCTCCGGGTTCTTGATCTGGGCGTTGATCTCATCTGCTGTCTGCGGGCGGCTCTTTTTCTTCCGCTCCTCTTTTTCTCTTTTCTCATAAGATTCCACAATCAGTTTACTGATCAACACTGGATCCCCAAGTTTTCTTAAAACCTGCTCCTCTGTTTTATTTTTTCCCATTTCTTCTATAATATAATTCCGATATAATCCCAACTGATATTCAATCTGTTCCTCGGATAACTTTCCATCCAGCTCCATTTTTAAAAAATACAAAAAATCATCCATTTGCTTGTCCATCCTTTCGTTATTATTAACTATATCATAACATTTGTCAGATTCAAATAATTGTTTTGTTTTTGCAATCAAAAAAGTCCTGAACTCTCAGGACTCTTTACTACGTGTTCAAAAGGATTCGAAGAGTATCAAACCCAAATCAAGCATTTTTCTTCCCCAATTCAAACTACCTCCAAACCGAGGTCAGGTCATCTTAAAGCATTCCATTTCTATTTTTTATCGCCGATTAGTCGCCGCAATTCCTTTGCAGATATCTGTCGCCGCTTCTTTCTTCCTGTCATATTTTTAATCTGACAATTCACTCTCAGATTACTCCCCAGACACCATTTGTATCAATCAATATCTTCATACTTTTTCAGCCTCTCCGCACGATAATCCGATAATCCCATCTGCTCATCAGGGATTGAACCGATCAAGGATTTTACAATTCCCTCCACTTCAGACAATTCTTCTACCGTCTCTGCTGCATCTTCAGCAGGCATAATAATCACTTCCAATTTTCTATTTCTCAATGACTTGGGCAGCTGCATAATAGTCATTAGCCGACTTACATCCATATATTTACGAATAACTTCCACCATGATATTGCAATTACACAGAAAAAGTTTTTATTACTTCTTATATCGTATCATACCCTTAATCCAGAACTGAGGCAATCTGCAATTATTATTTTATGCCAAACAGTTATTGATAAGTGATGTATTATCAAAAGTTTTTCTATAAATCAGCCGCTATCTTTAAAGAACTTTTTAGTTTTAGACAAAAAACTCCGGAAAAATCTCCAAAGATTTTCGTTTACGTGCGTGAGAGGGTACCAGGCGCCGGTGGCGCCTGTCTAGTACCGACCGAAGCGGAGCGAAGATCGAACCCTGTTCGAGTCCGACTGGACTCGAATAAAAAAGAGACAGGATATTCTTCCTGTCTCTTTTTTATCTACGTGCGTGAG
>CAZLZX010000197.1:0-4817 GCA_964564095.1 uncultured Eubacterium sp.
GTTACCAGCTCCAGATCAATGCCCTCCTCCTCAAAATAGCCTTCCTCGATCGCCACATACATCGGTGCATAAAAAATAGAATGTGCCACCTCATTTAATGTAACCTTTACGGTATCTCCTGTCTTTTTCTTCGCAATATCAGACGTGTCTTTGCTGCATCCGGTCATCAAAAATACACTCGCCATGGCAATGCAAACCAATACGGTACCGCATCTTTTCATTATCTTTTTCATCCATACCTCCTGTCTCGGATACCAGTCTTTCCTAAATAAGGTATGTATAAAATAGCAAATCGTTACTGTTTCAACGATTCGTTACTGTTTCAATGATTCGTTACTGTTTCAATGATTCGTTACCGCAGCCTGACGTCTTTGGAATGCAGTTTCTTTAATAACCTCTATCCATACATTGTCTCATGATTCTGCCTCCATAATTTTACTCACAAATATTTTCTGATAAATTCCAAAACTTCCTGCTCCAACTGTTCTTCCCGATCAATCTGGAGCACATGACCGGCATCCGCCAAAATCACGCACCTGATATCCGCAAAACAATCTGCTGCTCTTTGGGCATATCGAAGAGGTACCATCTCATCCTCCGAGCCCTGATACAGAAGCACAGGCCCCGGGTATTTTTTCATATCCCCGTAAATATCATATCCCTGCACATCTTCCACATATTTGCGTCCCACAACCATATTATTAAATCGTATCGTATCAGGAACCGGATTGTTATTCAGAAACACCTGCTGAAACTCCGGAAGCATATAGGAAGGCGCGAACAAAATCATACCGCAGATTTCATCCGGCTTCCCGGATGCCACCACAGTAGATACAAATCCTCCCTGGTCAAATCCCATGAGGAAAACTTTTGAAGGATCCACGAAGGTCTGCTGCCTTAAAGTTTCTACTACCGCCTCCAATTCCTCAACCTCCGTCATGGGCGACATATCGATCACATTTCCGCTGCTGTTGGACCATGGACATCCGCCGCAAAAATCGAAAAAGTATGTAGCGATTCCCTGGTCTGCCAAAGCTCCCATAGGAATCACTTCCGTATTGTAACCGCATCCATGAGAATAAATAACCAATGGGAAAGGTCCCTCTCCCTCCGGAATCAGAGCCTCCCCGAAAATCTTCCGCTTTCCGGCATGACAATATATCTTTTTTCTGCGATAACTTTTCTTTTTCTTTCCAAACATTTCTTAACATCCACCTTACAATGCGTGTCTATAAGCGAACCTGCTGATATGAATTATACCATATTATTGCCCATACAGTATACAAAATCCTTCTATTTCACTGCACTTTTTCCGTCTGCTCTCAACGTAATACGTTTTTACTTTGAGACATCCTCTACCAACTCTGCCGCCGCTTTCATTTCCTCCAGCAATTCTTCCGTCTGCACTGGTGTTGTTTTTACTTTCTTCAACTGCTCTTCTTCCTGTTTCGGCATTGCTTTTGCTTTCTCCAACTGTTCTTCCTCCTCTTCCGGCATTATTTTTACTTTCTTCAACTGCTCTTCCTCCTCCGGTGCCTCCCCCATCTTATTTCGGATTTCTTCGGGCTCGATCATCGGTTCCTCTGCCACTTCTGCTGCCATAGCCCGCTTGATTGCCCGTCGCCATGTGATGGCATTTTCCATCTGTGCCTCAAGCACCTGCTTTTGAAATAAAGTATATGTTGGTTCCGTCTGTGCCGGTTCCAAAATGAGATCTTCCGTGCTCTCCACCGTCTGCTCCGGCTCGGAAAGCGCCCGCAGTTTATAAAAATAGGACTGCGGCACATGCTTTGACAAAAACTCTGCCCCGAAAGAGCCTGCATGTGAAAAAAAACTAAGTCCCAAACGACGGACACCGTATCCTAGGCCGAATATTTTTCCAATGCGAAACGCCCCTTTTACATCATAAAAATAGCGTACGGCATGATAAAACTCCTCCTGCAATTCCCATGGTGTCATGTTTTTCGGCCAAAAAGTAACATTCATCATATCAAACTGACTCCAATCTCCAGTTACCAAACGTTCCTCCCGATCATACTTTTCATATACCGGAGTCTTTGGATAAGGCGTCAAAATAGCAGGCTGAAGCTGATAGGCATCTACTTCCTTTGCGAAGGACACCGCTTTTCTGATATCATCCTTCGTATCCGAATCCATCCCCAAAACCACACTGGCGATCAGACGAATCTTATGATCCCGACAGCTTAAGGCAGCCCTTTTGATATCCGCAGGACGCTGCCCTTTATTTACTTCATCCAATGCCTCCTGATTTAAAGACTCAATACCGATCAAAACCCGATTCAAATGTGCCTCTGACAAAAGCCGCATCAACTCCTCATCCTCCGCCATATCTGCTCTGCCAAAGAAAAAGGTTTCTTTAAACACCAAACCTTCCGCTATCATTCTGCGGCAGATTTCCTTTGCCCGCTCTTTATCCGCCGTAAAATTATCGTCTTCAAAGTTCATATATTTAAATCCCATTTGTTTGTATATACGAATCTCTTCTATTACACTGTCCACACTGCGCTGACGGTAAGGCGCAAACATCCGGGATGTAGTGCAGAACGTACAGAGATGGTCACAGCCTCTGGTAGTCATCACATTGGCACAATCACAGGGAGTTTTTAAAATCGAATAATCCGGCAATGGAAGCTCGTCCAGATTGCAGCTTGCTTTTGCTTTCACGATTCTGTCCGTAATGCGTCCTTCCACCACATTCAGAATCACGGACTCTCCTTCCCCGGTAATAACCTGATCCGCATGGATTGCCGCTTCTGTCGGTAAAGCAGAGGCATGAATGCCTCCAATTAAAACACGGGCATCAGAATTTGCATGAATCATATCCGCAAGTTCATATGCCCGAGGCGCCGTGGACGTCATTGTATAAATGCAAAAAACATCTGCCTCCTTCATCAGTTTCTTATAATTTGCACTGCCATACAATTCTTCATACGCGGAAACCGTATGTCCCGCCCGCTTTAAAATCCCGCCTAAGATCAGAGGACCCGTAATTGCATTCGGATGTCCATAAAATCTTCCTCCCAGGCGATACAGCTTCATTCTTCTCAAATCCGTGGCTGGTGTAATAAACACAATATTCATCTTGTCTACCTCTTTTATACTGTGAAAATCCGTATCTTCCGTTTGTTCAGCAACACTCACGTATCCCGGGTAACTGAACTCAGATTCCACAGCCCTTTGTTTTCTTACAAGTATTTCCAGCCCGCATAAAAATATACCCACCATAAAGTTTTCACTTTATAGTGGGTATCTCTAATTCTCTGATATCTGAAACTTATTTGCAGGCAAGACGGTATATTTTCTCACATTCCTCTTCCGTCAATGCTACAAAACTTCCCAATCTTCCGCCATTTAACTGTATGTTCTCTACCAGTTTTGGAATATCCTCTTCCTTTGCTCCAAGCTCCGCAAATGTCAATGGCATTCCAAGGGATTTCCAGAACGCCCTTAACGCCTCAATGCCTGCCTTTGCGGTAATCTCCGGATGATCAAAGTTCATCTGGCAGCCCCAGATACGCACTGCTATCTGTGCAAAACGCATCACATCGTGCTCCATGGTATATTCCATCCACGCCGGGAAGATCACTGCCAAACCAGCTCCATGAGCACAGTCATATAGAGCAGAAAGTTCATGCTCGATCATATGACTTGCCCAGTCCTGAGCACGTCCCACACCACAGGTATCATTATGCGCCATAGTACCGGCCCACATAATATTGGCCCGCGCTTCATAATCATTCGGATCTGCCATAACCTTCGGCGCTTCCTGAATGATCGTCAACAGAATACCCTCACAGAGACGGTCCGTAATCTCCACGTCTTTCGTATTTGTAAAATACCGCTCGAATACATGTGCCATCATATCCACAATACCAGATGCTGTCTGATATGGCGGCAGCGTTTGTGTTAATTCCGGATTTAAAATAGAAAACTTCGGCCGGATCAGATCACTGCCGCAGGAACGTTTATAATTTCCATCCTCATGGGTAATTACACTTCCGTCAGAGCCTTCACTGCCGGCTGCCGCAATGGTCAATATAGTGCCTACCGGCAGCGTCTGTGTTATAGGGGCCTTTCTTGTATAAAAATCCCAGAAATCTCCGTCATAAAGTGCACCAAGTCCGATCGCTTTGGCAGAATCAATGGTGCTTCCGCCTCCCACTGCCAAAATAAAATCTATATTTTCTTTTTTGCAAAGCTCAATTCCTTCGTATACGAGACCGCTTCTCGGATTTGGCTGTACCCCGCCAAGGGTTACATAGGAAATCCCCTCATTTTCCAGAGATGCACATACACGGTCAATCAGACCGGATCTTACGGCAGAGCCACCGCCAAAATGTACCAGCACCTTTGTTCCGCCAAACTCTTTTACATACTTTCCGGCCTGGTTTTCCTCTCCCTTACCAAAAACAAATTTTGTTGGACTGTAAAACACAAAATTGTTCATAAAAACCTCCTTTAAAATTTGACAACATTAACCAAAATATCCACTAACAGTATAGCACAAAATTTTGTTTATATATACAAAATAAAGAACACTGCTTTTTGTTTCAAATAATTTTGTCACAAAGCAGTGTCTTTATCGCTTATTTAGTTTATATCAAACGCAAATTTTATTCCCGTTCATACTATAGCGGCTGATTTCCAAATTCTTCATACACAGCCGGCAGAATGCTTGCCAAATGAGAATACTCCCGAGTTTGCCACTTGTATGACTAAGTAAATATCAAATTTTCCCTTTTTTTGCAAGGTTTTCCTTGCTTTTTTTGTGATTATATGATATAATATTATAGTAG
>CAZLZX010000198.1:0-4806 GCA_964564095.1 uncultured Eubacterium sp.
TTCAAAGTCTGATCGCTCCGGCTCTGGACGGATTAAAAAATACGGCAGTGACAAAGATGATCAATATGATTCCCGGGATCGGTGCGGCAGCAAATGGCGTGACCGGAATGTTTTTAGGGTCAGCGATCGTAATTAAAAATGGCATTGGAGTAGCAGCATTGGTGGTACTTTTGATCCTGTGTCTTGGTCCCATGGTAAAGATGGCTGTTATGACGATCTGCTATAAATTGACGGGAGCTGTGGTGCAGCCGGTGGCAGACAAGCGTGTCTGCGGATGCATTGCCAGCGTAGGGGAAGGCGCCAGCCTGCTGCTGAAGATATTGGTTACGGCGTTGATGATGTTTGTGGTAACAATAGCGATCATTACGGCGGCAGTTCGTTGATATGTGAATTTTGTGCCGCCGTTGTCCGAAAAAGTGAAACGAAGATCTGGCATCTGTTTGTTGGGAGGGATGAGGTTGGAAGCCGTATTGGACTGGATCAAAAGACTGTTGTATTTTTCTGTGTTTTTAACTGTGTTTATGCAGCTGCTTCCGGGAGAATCCTATAAAAAGTATGTCCGCTTTTTTGCGGGAATCCTGCTGATCATTCTGGCGGTAAATCCGGTACTTACATTTTTATCAAAGGAAAATTTTGCGGACGGAATTTTGGAATCCATAGCGGCATCAGAGGAAACGGTGGATATAGAACTGGATATGGATGAGCTTCAGCAGGTACAGCAAAATTATTATAGATATCAGGCAGATCAGGCAGTGAAGGAAGTGGTAAAAGAGCAGGCAGAGCAGGCGGAGCTGACAGTTGGAGAATGTGATGTCACATGGTCCGAGAATGGGGAGCAGATTGCTTCCATAACAGTAAAGCTTGCCGGTAAAGAGAAGGAAAATGAGACGGGGCAGTCGGATGCGTCACAGGATTCATCCGGGAGAAGTGTGATTCAGGATGACGGCTCAGATGTCAAACGGGTTGATATTGACAGGACTGTGATTGAACAGATCGAAATAAATACCGGAAAGAGGGAGCAGGAAGATGAGACGAGAGAAGCTCTTTCGGATGGGGCAGAACAGTTGAAAAAAAAGTTGATGCAGACGTTTGAATTGTCTGACGATCAGGTGCATCTGATGGAACAGTAACGATTTGATGCATTCGGCTTATGGAAGGATTACTGATTTTATGGATATGAAAAAATTCTGGAAGGAAAAACAATGGAAAAAATGGAAAAAGGATCAGTGGCTGATCGTGTTTTTGGCAGGTGTTTTACTTTTGGTCATAGCAATTCCTGCCGGTTCCGGCAGGCAAAAGGAGAAGGAGCCGGCGCAGACAAACGTAGAGAGCGGGCAGACGCAACAGAATGATCAGGATGCTCAGACCGATTATGAAACCATGCTGGAACAGCGTCTGGAGAACGTATTAAGCCATGTTGAGGGCGTAGGGAAGGTACAGGTCATGATCACATTAAAGGATAATGGAGAGGCAGTGGTGGAAAAGGATGTACAGTCTTCGGAGAGCAGCACCAGCGAGTCGGATGATGCGGGAGGAAGCAGAGAAATCAGTGAGATACAGGTGGAAGAATCAACAGTATATCAGAATCAGACAGATGAGGGCGAGCCTCTGATTTCAAAAGAGAATAAGCCCAGAATCGAAGGTGTTTTGGTGGTGGCTCAGGGAGGAGACGATGCGACTACGGCCAAAAATATTTCCGAGTCAGTTTTGGCATTATTTGATGTAGAGGCACATAAAATAAAGGTAGTAAAGATGAACATGCAGGAGGGGTCACAATGAAACGGATTTTTCGTAAAAACCAGATAATTATTACCGCACTGGCACTAATGATTGCAGTCGCCGGATACATAAGCTATACGCAGACCACAGGGGATGATGCGGAGGCGGTAGTAAATGAAGAAGCAAATGCGGCAAATGAAATATATGACATTTCGGATGAGGACATTATAGAAAATGTTTTTACGGATACGGAAAATAATAGTGAAGAGATGGCGCAGGCAGATACGGATGATGCCGAGACCGCCGATGCGCAGACAAATACAGATACTTCGGAAGAAAATGGACAGGAGGAAAATCCGGGAGAGACAGTGCTTACGAATGCGGACGGACAAAATGTGGATTTTGCGGCAGAGATGAAGCTGTCCAGAGAGCAGACCAGATCAAAAAATAAGGAAGCTTTGTTGGAAATCGTAAATAACAGTGCAATTACAGAGGCACAGAAAAAGGATGCGATCAATAAGATGATTGAGATGACATCTATTGCAGAAAAAGAAAATGCGGCAGAGATACTGCTGGAAGCAAAGGGGTTTACGAATGTGGTAGTCAGTGTTGTGGATGGAAAAGCGGACGTGGTACTTGATATGGGAGAGGTAACAGAAGCAAAACGCGCACAGATTGAAGATATCGTAAAAAGAAAGACAGATGTGGCAGCCGAAAATATCGTAATCACACCGATCGTAACAAATGAGTGACCGAAAAATTGCCAGTCGATAAAAAATGATGATACATAAATAAAATGAGACAAAACCGGGTAAAGGTGGTATACTAGCCACAGAGTGAATGGTTTTGCTGACAACTGTCATCGAAATAGAAATGTTCGCTGGGTTCGTTGCTTTATAGTATATTACGTTTGAGGTGGTAATGATGAAGCGTGTATTTTTAATTGTACTGGACAGTGTGGGCGTTGGCGAGATGCCGGACGCTGCATTGTATCATGATGAGGGAAGTAATACGTTAAAATCTGCATCTATGAGTCCATTTTTTCAGATGGAACATATGCGGGAGATGGGACTTTTTAATATTGATGGCGTAAATATTGGAGAAAAGGAAGATAAGCCCATCGCATCTTATGCCAGAATGACAGAACAGTCAAAGGGTAAGGATACGACGATTGGGCATTGGGAGATCGCCGGAGTGATCTCGGAAAATCCATTGCCGGTATATCCGAAAGGATTTCCAGACCAGGTTCTGGATGAATTTTCAAAAAGAACTGGCAGAGGCATTTTGTGCAATCTTCCGTATTCCGGTACAGAAGTTATCAAAGATTATGGGAAACAGCACATGGAAACGGGGGACCTGATCGTTTATACGTCAGCGGACTCTGTATTTCAGATTGCAGCCCATGAGGATATCGTGCCGGTAGAGCAGCTCTATGAATATTGCCAGATCGCCAGGGATATGCTGGTTGGCGAGCATGGCGTGGGAAGAGTCATAGCCAGACCCTTTATCGGGGAGCCGGGTAATTTTACGAGAACCTCAAACCGTCACGACTATTCTTTGGAGCCGCCGAAAGTTACGATGCTGGATCAGCTCAAAGAATCAGGATATGATGTGCTGGCGGTAGGAAAGATATTTGATATTTTTGCAGGAAAGGGAATTACGGATTTTGTAAGGACAAAAAGCAATGGAGACGGCATCGATAAGCTGCTGGCCTATATGGATAAAGATTTTGAGGGCCTCTGCTTTGTAAATCTGGTGGATTACGATATGCTGTATGGGCATCGAAATGATGTGGATGGATATGCCAAAGCGCTGACATATTTTGATGAGCGTCTGCCGGAAATTATGGCAAAGCTTAAGAAGGATGATATCTTAATGATCACAGCAGATCACGGATGTGATCCGGCGACCCCTTCTACAGACCATTCCAGAGAATATACGCCCTGGATCATATATGGGGAGACCGTAAAACCCGGCGTGAATTATGGCACGTTGGACAGTTTTGCAGATATCGGCGCTACGATCCTTACCTATTTTGATATACCATTGAAAATCAGCGGAGAGAGTATTCTTGACAAGAAATGACCACTCCATTAAAATATTTTATCGGAGACTGAAAAGCAGTGTGATAATTTGTATTTTGAAAGATATCTGCTTTTATAGAAGATGATAGAAAATGAATCGATTTTGGAGGAAGCATTTTGGCTGATTTAAGAAAAGAGATAGAAAAGAGAAGAACATTTGCAATTATTTCCCACCCTGATGCGGGAAAAACAACACTGACTGAAAAATTTCTTCTTTATGGAGGCGCCATCAATCTGGCAGGATCTGTAAAGGGAAAGGCGACCGCGAGACATGCAGTTTCTGACTGGATGGAAATTGAAAAGCAGAGAGGTATTTCAGTAACCTCTTCCGTATTGCAGTTTAACTATGATGGATATTGTATCAATATTTTGGATACGCCGGGACATCAGGATTTCTCAGAGGATACGTATCGTACTCTGATGGCTGCCGATTCTGCGGTAATGGTCATTGACGGTTCCAAGGGTGTAGAGGCGCAGACAAGAAAGCTGTTTAAGGTCTGTGTCATGAGACATATACCGATTTTTACTTTTATTAATAAGATGGATCGTGATGCCAATGATACCTTTGATCTGATCGATGAGATTGAAAAAGAGCTTGGCATCGCCACCTGTCCCATCAACTGGCCGATCGGTTCAGGAAAGAACTTTAAAGGTGTTTATGACAGAAACACACGGAAGATTATGACCTTCTCAGATACTTTAAAAGGAACAAAAGAGGGTATCGAGACAGAATATGATATTGATGATCCGGAGCTGGAGGCTGTTATCGGAAGCGAGTATAAAGATCAATTACTGGAAGAGATCGAGCTTTTGGACGGAGCAAGTGCAGAGTTTGACCAGGAGCTTGTTTCAAAGGGAGAGCTTTCCCCGGTATTTTTCGGTTCTGCGCTGACAAACTTTGGAGTGGAGACATTTTTAAAACACTTTTTGCAGATGACCACATCCCCGTTGCCGAGAACTGCGGATATCGGAGTGATCGATCCGTTTTCAGAGGATTTCAGTG
>CAZLZX010000199.1:0-4805 GCA_964564095.1 uncultured Eubacterium sp.
TTTCTCCCGTATCAAAAAGGCTGCCGCACAGGCTGGCGTCTTGTCAAGATAGACTGCAATAGGCATATTCCGTGTTTTTAGCTTACTCAACGCACTTCCAATTCGCTGCGATTTATTTTTTAACTCCGAAAAGGTTAGCTGTACGGTATCATCCGCCACCGCAACATGTTCGCCAAACTGTTCTGCCGTCCGTTCCAGATATTCCAGTATATTTTTCATAGTACCCCCTTTATCGAATCAATTTCTAATTCCTCCGCATGTTAAAAATCTGTTTTGCATATCGGGAATAAGTTTCGTAACGATTATAGTCTATAACCAAGGAATTGTCCCCCTGATTAAGCCAAACGTAATATTAATTAAGGAAATGTTAATCTTTACATTATGTCAACTTTATTTAAAGTGTTTTATTTACTTCTCTTGTGTTTTAAGCATTCACTGATTATTTCATGTAAGACAATTTGCAGCATAAAAAAGCCAGTTTCAGAAACTATTTATTATTTCCAAAACTGACCTCTTTCTTTTTCGATTAATGGTACAAATCGGTAACCTTCATCAAATACTTCTTTGCTGCCTGCATCGTTTTTCCGCTTTCCCTAGCGAAACATGCCCTTAAAAAATGCTTTGATCCGTTCCCATATGCTCATCTTTTCTCCGTTCTCCGATGAGCTGTATATTTTTTCATCGTCTATATCATCCTGTGATGCATCTGATTGTTCATCACTCTCGTCATCCTGTGATGCATCTGATTGTTCATTACTCTCGTCATCCTGTGATGCATCTGATTGTTCATCACTCTCGTCATCCTGTGATGCATCTGATTGTTCATCACTCTCATCATCCTGTGATGAAACAGATTCCTTATTGACATTTTTTATTGAACTTTGATCTTCAGAATCCATATCTGATCTGTTTGTTCCCTCATTCAGTTCTTCATTCGATATATTGTCTCCCTTTTTTTCCAACTGGTCTGTTGAATCCTCCTGTGCCTCTTCTGATGAAGATTGGCTTTCAGCAGTTTCCTGCACCGTTCCTGCGGAAGACTGATCTTCAGCAGTCTCCTGCGCCGCTCCTGCGGAAGACTGATCTTCACTCTTCTTAGCCATCTCATTTTCAAACTGCTGCGGGGCTTCATCGGCTGCCTCCATTGACATATCTTTCGCTCCGTCCATACCGCTTATTCCCCAACCGCTATGCATAGCCCATGCACCACCAATAATCAGGCACAGACAAGCCGCACTTGCAAGAGGAACCCAGAATCTTTTCTTCTTCCTGTTTCTTTGATTTCTTTTGGAATCTTCATCAGCCTTTGAATAATTTTCAGCTTCTTCAATATACTTTTCGTCGATCATCCCTATGGCATCCAAAAGGTCGTCTTTCTTCATAGACTGATCCCCTCCTGTTCCAGACACTTTTTCAATTTACTTCTAATTCTAAAAAGCATGGTCTTTACGTTACTCTCAGACAATTTCATCTGTGCTGCAATGTCGCTGATACCGTCAGCATACCAGTAACGCCTCACAAACAGAACTCTGCTTTCCGCCGGCAGTTCTTCTAAAAAACGATTCAATACTCTGACCACTGCCATAAGATTTAAGTGTTCTTCCACAGAATCCGTTCCCACACACTCGGAAAGCTCATCCAGCAAATAAGGAATCTCTCCCTCTCCCCGCTTCTTCGCCCGCTTTTTGCGGTAATAATCCAGAGAAATATTTCTCGTGATCTTCCCTAAAAAAGCACATAAACATCCCGGGCGCTCCGGTGGTATATGATTCCACGCACACAGCCATGTATCATTCACACACTCTTCACTATCCTGCATATCAGCCAGAATGTTATATGCAATTTTCATACAATAACGGCCATACTTATCCGAAGTCTGTGTTATTGCTTCCTCTTTTCGCTCCCAATACAAAGCAATAATCTTGTCATCTTCCATAACGTTCTCCCACAAGGATTTCTCTGCGCATTTTGTCCTCTGCCTTATAAGACGGATTAATTCCCCCTGCGTTACACCCTGATCCTGCCTTTTTTCACATTTGGGTCAATAAAATTTTTCTTTGCGTAGTTCCAAAGCCTGTTGCTGCCGTCCCCGGTCCGCTCATTTCTTTTTAAAATCTGCTCCAAACGGACCCCATGCTCCACCCATGCCTTTCCATCCGTGGCATCATTGAGCATCATCGGCTGCAGATTGTCCATCGTTCTGGCAAACTTTGCCTCCGGGGTTTTCCGCTCCTCAAACTCCTGCCAAAGAGCATAATACTTTTCTGCCTGTTCCGGCGGGAGAAGCCCGTAAATCCGCTTTGCCGCTTTTTCCTCCCGCTCCTTTTGGGTCTTCTTACCCTCTTCGTCATAAGCATATGTATCCCCGGCATCGATCTCCACAATGTCGTGCATCAGCACCATAGTAACTACTTTCAGTACATCAATAGGCTCATTCGCATATTCCTGTAATAAAATCGCCATCAGAGCCAGATGCCAGGCATGTTCCGCATCATTTTCCTTCCGAACTCCATCACTGATATAACTCTGACGCCCGATCATCTTTTCTTTATCCACTTCACGTATAAAATTAAACTGCTGATCTAATCGTTCCATTATCTCTATATATCCTCCAATTGCCCATATGGTACATAAACATTATTTAAAATTTTATCATATATCGGATAAAACAGGCAAATACACTTGAAATTTTCCGGCATGATAAAGCATGTACGCTTTAATTTATGATCAAAAAGCTCCGATGCACACCTGCACCGGAGCTCTGTGATTTTTAATTATGAAAGCCAATTACATTCCTTCTTATTCTTCTGTCTCTTCTGGAAGATCAATCTTGATTCCCAGCTCTGCAAGCTGCTTTTCATCTACCACATTCGGAGCTTCACACATCAGATCAGACGCATCCTTTACCTTCGGGAATGCGATGACATCGCGAATGGAATCTGCCTGCACCATATGCATTACCATTCGGTCAAGTCCGTAAGCCAGACCAGCGTGAGGCGGAACGCCATAACGGAATGCATTTAACAGGAATCCAAACTGTTCCCACGCACTTTCCGTTGTAAAGCCAAGCACCTCAAACATTTTTTCCTGAATGTCATTCTGATGGATACGGACAGATCCGCCGCCAAGCTCCGTACCGTTCAGTACAATATCATAAGCTTTCGCGCGAACTGCACCTGGATCTGTATCTACTTTATCCCAATCCTCTTCCATAGGCATGGTAAAAGGATGATGCATTGCTGTAAAGCGTTCTTCTTCCTCAGACCATTCAAGCAGCGGGAACTCTGTTACCCACAGGAAGTTGTACTGGTTTTTATCAAGCAGTCCCAATTCTTTTGCCATATGGACACGAAGCGCTCCAAGTACATCCCAAACGACCTTATTTTTATCTGCTGCAAAGAGCAGTAAATCTCCCGGCTTTGCTTCCATTGCAGAAATCAAAGCCTGCATCTCTTCCTTGGACATAAATTTTGCAAAGGAAGATTTCATCGCTCCGTCCTCTGTCAAAGCAATATATGCCAAACCTTTTGCACCGTAAGTTTTGGCAAAATCAACTAATTTGTCGATCTGTTTCCGACCCAGACCGCCTTTGCCCGGTACACAGATGCCGCGGACACTTCCGCCATTTTCCAAAGCTCCGGTAAACACGCCAAATCCACAGCCCTTTACCACTTCAGAAACATCATGAAGCTCCATGCCAAAACGTGTATCCGGTTTATCGGAACCGAAACGGTCCATAGCCTCCTGCCATGTAATTCTTGGAAGCGGGAGCTGTACATCTACACCAATGGCTTCCTTAAATACATATTGAAGGAGACGCTCATTTACATCCAGCACATCCTCCACATCTACAAATGCAAGCTCCATATCTGCCTGGGTAAATTCCGGCTGACGGTCAGCACGAAGGTCCTCGTCCCTAAAACATTTTGTGATCTGGAAATATCTGTCATATCCCGCGCACATCAAAAGCTGTTTAAAAAGCTGCGGAGACTGGGGCAGCGCATAGAAATTTCCCGGATGCACACGGCTCGGAACCAGATAATCTCTTGCTCCCTCAGGTGTCGATTTTGTCAGAACCGGTGTCTCGATCTCCAAAAATCCCTCTTTCATCATAAAATTACGCATTAAATATGCCACTTTACTTCTCAGCATCAAATTTCTCTGAATATCAGGACGTCTTAAATCTAAATAGCGGTATTTCAGACGAATATCATCCTTTGTCTGGGAGTTTTCCTCAATCGGAAACGGCGGAGTCTCTGCTTCAGACAGGATACGAATGGACTCTGCCACTACTTCGATATCGCCAGTCTTTAAGTTCCCGTTAACTGCTCCTCCCCGCTTCTGTATCTTACCAGTCACAGCTACTACAAATTCATTTCTCAATGTTCCGGCCTTTTCAAAGCCTTCTGTCCCTACATTTGCCTCATCAAACATGATCTGCAGGAGACCGGAACGATCTCTCAAATCTATAAAGATCAGACTTCCCAGATTTCTTCTTTTCTGGACCCATCCCATTACGGTTACTGTTTCGCCGATATTCTGACTGGAAACTTCGGTACAGCGATGTGATCTGTGAAGTCCTTTCATGGATTCTGCCATGATTTCATCCTCCTATTTCTACAACTGACCCGGCAAAAGTTATTTTTATTACCAGGCGTATCATTTTACTATATACAAACAGCTATCTTTTAAAGAACTCTACGAAATCTTCGTATCCTTCCTTTCTCAACTGCTCTTTCTGGAATTTTTTATTCTTATTCATGCGGACGACCAGTACCTGCTGCCCCTCTTTTCTCGCTTCCTGC
>CAZLZX010000200.1:0-4795 GCA_964564095.1 uncultured Eubacterium sp.
ACTGAAATTGCAAAATCATCCTATTTGAATTAAATAGAAAGATTTCTGGCAACCTGATACTGATATTCCGGAAGATCCTTGACCATTGCCAATGCTTCATCCACATCATCATCGCAAAACTGACCATTTCTGTAGCTTACGATACGTTTTGATTTCCCTTCACAGAGAATATCCACCGCATAGGCGCCCATGATCGATGCATATACACGGTCTTTACAGGTCGGGCTTCCGCCTCTCTGCATATGTCCAAGAATCGTTGCTCTGGTCTCCATGCCGGTGGCCGCTTCAATTCTTCTCGCGAGACTGGTAGAATGTCCGATTCCCTCTGCATTTATGATAATATAATGTTTTTTCCCTCGTTTGCGGTTTTCAATAATGTCGTCTACAATGGACTGCTCATCATAATTGTAGTTTTCCGGAAGCAAAATACGCTCTGCCCCGTTTCCAAGACCGCACCAAAGCGCAATATAACCTGCGCTTCTTCCCATTACCTCAATAATACTGCATCTCTCATGGGAAGTAGAAGTATCACGAATCTTATCAATAGCCTGCATAGCCGTATTCACAGCCGTATCAAAACCGATCGTATAATCCGTACAAACAATATCCAAGTCAATCGTGCCTGGTACGCCGATCGTATTGATTCCCCGTGCAGCCAGCGCCTGCGCACCTCTGAAGGAACCGTCTCCGCCGATAATGACAATGCCGTCGATCTCATGCTTCCGGCAGATTTCTGCCGCGCGTTCCTGAACTTCCAGTTCTTTAAACTCCGGACATCTGGCTGTCTGTAAAATCGTTCCGCCGCGCTGAAGAGTGTCGGAAACAGTTCTTGCTTCCATATCTATAATTTCTTCTGCAAGGAGGCCTGCATAGCCTCTTTTAATGCCTTTTACTTTCTTTCCTTTTGAAATTGCCTGACGTACTACCGCACGGATCGCTGCATTCATTCCGGGCGCGTCGCCCCCGCTTGTCAATACGCCGATTGTCTTAATATCCTTTCCCATGACAATTCCTCCTGTCTTTTTGATTGTTTCAATAACGAAATCGCAAAAATTCAAATCACTTTATCTAATGTAATGCACATCAATAATAATCCTTTTTGGAAATTTTTTCAATGGACTTTTCCAAAACCTTGACATTTTTTTCACCAAGTTTTGCTTTTAATGCATTTACCAGTGCCGCATCTGCCAAAACTGTACGATTTGCCCCCAAACGTTTCATTGCTTTGATTGCGGAAATATAGATGACTACCTGATCGGAGCCATCGGAAGCGTTTAAGATCTCCGTGATCCCGGGCATCTTTTTCTCATACTCCTCCATTGTTTCAAACTGAAGCCACAGCTCGCGTCTGGCGTCGTCAAAGGAATATATTTTCTCACAGATCAGTTTCCCATTTTTCTCCTCTTCCACAGATGCCCGGCCTTTGATAAATACTTTTCCGTCCACCTGAAGCAAATGATGATATTTCTCATAATCTCTGGGAAAAATAATGATCTCTATCGTCCCTACCAGATCCTCCAGCGTAATAAATGCCATTGTCTTATTATTTTTTGTATATTTCACAGTTTTATCCGTGATCATACCGCCGACCATCACATTTTCTCCGTCTGCCACACGGGGAAAGCCTGTCTCTTCATCAACAAAAAAATCTGACGTTACTTTCGTGATATTTTTCTTCCAGCGCTCCTCATACTCCTCCAACGGATGACCGCTGATATAGACGCCGAGCACTTCCTTTTCCATAAACAGAAATTCCTCCCGGTCAAACTCTCCCACATCCGGCAGCTTGATCTCAAATTCCTGCTTTTCCTCCTCAGGCACCAGATCAAACAGCGACATCTGACCGGCCATGGAATTTTTCTTCTCTCTGGAAATGGAATCCATGACCGCCCCATAGATCTGCATAAACTGCTTTCTCGTTCCGCCCAGGCCATCCAGGGCTCCTGCCTTTATGAAGTTCTCAACGGCCCGTTTATTTAATTCTTTTCCGTTTAACCGCTCGATAAAATCCTTCAGGCTTTTAAACTCGCCCCGTTCTTCCCGTTCCTGTACAATAGCCTCAATGACTGGTCTGCCCACGCTTTTGATCGCAGAAAGTCCGTAGCGAATGGAATCCCCGGATACGGAAAATCCGCCCTCTCCCTCGTTAATATCCGGCGGGAGTACCGGAATGCCCATTTGACGACAACTCATAATATACTCGGAAACCTTTGCCGAATTGTCCATGACAGAAGTCATCAGCGCAGCCATAAATGCCACAGGATAATAGTATTTTAACCATGCAGTCTGATAAGATATCACCGCATAGGCGGCCGCATGGGATTTGTTAAAGGCATACTTTGCAAAATCCGTCATCTCATCATAAATCTTATTTGCCGTCGCCTCATCAATGCCATTGGCGATACAGCCCGGAACCCCCTCTTCCTCATTTCCATACACAAAGTTCTGACGTTCCTTTGCCATGACGGCAGCTTTTTTCTTTGACATCGCCCGCCGCACCAGATCGCTTCGGCCTAACGTATATCCTGCGAGATCCCGGACGATCTGCATAACCTGTTCCTGATACACGATACATCCATAGGTAGGTTCCAGAATATGTTCCAACTGCGGACAATCGTAGGTTATTTCCTCCGGATGGTTTTTCCCCCTGATATAGGCAGGAATAAAGTCCATCGGTCCAGGACGGTACAGGGATATGCCTGCGATCACATCCTCCAGATTCTGAGGCTTTAACTCCTTGATAAAGTTCTTCATGCCTGCGCTTTCAAGCTGGAATACGCCGTCTGTCCTGCCGGTGCCGAGGGATGCCAGTACCTTTTGATCATTGTAATCTATCGCATCAATATCTATCGTAATTCCCTGGCTCTTCTCAACCAGCTTTACCGCACTCTGAATGACAGTCAGTGTACGAAGTCCCAGGAAATCCATTTTCAAAAGCCCCAGTTCTTCCAAAGTGGTCATCGTAAACTGGGTCGTAATGGAACCGTCAGATCCCCTGGACAGAGGCACATACTCATCCACAGCCTTCTGACTGATCACGACGCCGGCAGCATGCATGGATGTATGCCTCGGCAATCCTTCCAGTCTTTTTGACAGATCGATCAACTCCCTGACCTGCTCGTCCGACTCATATAATGCCCGCAGCTCCCGGTTCATAACCAGCGCTTTCTCTATTGTAATACCAAGTTCATTCGGAATCATTTTCGCAATGGAATCGCAGAAAGCGTAAGGCAGATCCATAACTCTTCCTACATCCCGCACCACAGCTCTGGCGGCGAAAGTACCGAAGGTCACGATCTGTACCACCCGGTCCTTCCCATATTTTCTCACAACATAGTCGATCACTTCCTGTCTGCGTTCAAAACAGAAATCAATATCAATATCCGGCATAGATACCCGCTCCGGATTCAGGAAACGCTCAAACAGCAGGCTATATTTAACCGGATCCAGCTTCGTGATGCCAAGCGTATAGGAAACGAGACTTCCCGCGGCGCTGCCTCGTCCCGGCCCTACAATAATGTCGTTTTCACGGGCAAAACGGATAAAATCCCATACGATCAGAAAATAGTCCACATATCCCATTTTCTGAATGACCGAAAGCTCATATTCAAGCTTCGGTCTCAGCTCATCCAGACGCTCCGCCGGATACCGTTCTTCCAGTCCTTCATAACAGAGTTTATTTAAATATTCCCAGGAAGTATACCCTTCGGGTACGTCATATTTCGGCAGCTTGGTCACTCCAAACTCAATATCCACATGGCATCGGTCCGCAATTTTCTGTGTATTTTCAATTGCGTCCAGTGCATAAGGAAACAGCTCCCGCATCTGGTCTTCGGATTTTACAAAATACTGACCGCCCTCATAACGCATACGATTTTCATCCTGGCGCTTCTTACCGGTCTGGATACATAAAAGGATGTCATGAGGCTCCACATCGTCCTCATAAGTATAATGAACATCATTGGTAACTACCAATTCTATCCCGGTATCTTTGCTCAGACGCATAAGCTGAGGATTGACCCTGCGCTGCTCCGGAATGCCATGATCCTGCATCTCCAAAAAGAAGTTCCCTTTTCCAAAACAGCTTTCATATTTTAAAGCAATTTCCTTTGCTTCCTCATACTGCTCCCGCACAAGTGCACGCTGTACCTCCCCTGCCAGGCAGGCGCTTAGGGCAATGATTCCCTCGTGATACTGATTCAGCACATCCATATCCACCCTCGGCCGGTAATAATATCCCTCTGTAAAGCCTCTGGATACGATCTTCATCAGATTGCCGTAGCCCGTATTGTTCTCCGCCAACAGTACCAGATGATAATAGCGGTCCTCGCCGTGAACATTTTCCCGGTCAAATCTGGAATTTGGAGCCACATATACTTCACATCCCAGGATCGGATTAATGCCCGCCTCCTTCGCCGCACGGTAAAAATCAATAACGCCAAACATCACTCCATGATCTGTGATAGCGGCGCTGTTCATACCCAGCTCTTTTACTCTCGTCACATATTCTTTTATTTTATTGGAACCGTCCAGCAGACTGTACTCTGTGTGGACATGAAGATGTGCAAATGCCATAGATCATTCTTCCTTCCTTTCGTAGTTCCCTAAGTATAACATATGTTCTCATTTTTGTGAATTTGAAGCAAATTGCTTTTTCCGAATAAATTGTTACAGGAAGTTAAATGAACTTTAATCGAACTTTAAGAATTATCATATTGTATCTGGAAAAAATGTGATGTATAGTATTCGTCAGGAGGCTATTATGAATCGTATTGGCAATTTTTTCAGAAGTTTT
>CAZLZX010000201.1:0-4766 GCA_964564095.1 uncultured Eubacterium sp.
CCCTGTATAATTCCAAAGCTTACCGGCATCTGATAGGACATACCTACCATAATGAATCCCATTATAACGATCAGATGAAGCGCCATTGTCGTAGCATCTTCACTGAGAGAATAGAATGACAATAACGGATTTCTCAATAAAATGAGGGCAATGCCCAATATCAGTCCTATGGTCACATCAATGACGGACAGCGTTCTTGCATCTGATTTGATGCGTCTCATATCTCCCCGCCCGATAGCATTTCCGATCATAACGGCGGAGGTCGATGACATGGCGATAACAATTACCTTCAAATATTGATAGAAGGTTGTCGCCACGGAATTTGCTGCGATGGCATCCGCAGACAGATGTCCCAAAATAGCGGTCTGCATCGGAACAGATACCCCCCACAGCACCTGTGAGCACATGATCGGAACACATACCTTCGTATAATCCCGACGAAGACCTTTATCCAGTACAAACAGATCTCTGGAAAACAGATGGAGCTTTTTATCAACCTTCCATATGTATATGACAACAATGGCAAATTCCAGAATGCGGGCCACAAACGTACCTACCGCCGCGCCCCGGATACCCATTTCAGGCAATCCAAACTTACCAAAGATCAATGCATAATTGATACCCACATTTACGATCAGCGATACAACAGAAATATAAAAAGAAATCTTTACAGTGCCTACACTTCGCAGAACTGCCATCAATACATTTGTCAAAATGAATAATGCAAAGGTCCACTGGATCAAAATCAGATACTGTCTGCCCTCCGCAATGATTTCCGGCGAATCTGTAAAGATCCGCAAGATCTGTTCAGGAAACAGCGCACATAAAGCCACGATCACAATACTGCATATAATGCCAAGTCTCAACGCCACGCCGGTCAGCTTACGGATCGGGTCGATCCTCTTTTCGCCCCAATACTGGGAAGCCAACACTACCAGACCATTTCCTATTGCAAGTGCAAACTGCTGTACCATAAAGAAAATCTGATTCACAGTCGCCGCACCTGACAGGGCGCTCTGACTATAACTGCCAAGCATGATATTATCTGCCATATTAACGCTGTAAGCTACCAGATTTTGCAGTGCAACAATGATCATCATTTTAAATAATGCACTATAAAATGTTTTATCCTTTGTAAAAAAAGTTTCTTTATCCATTCTTACGTTTAACTCCTATACCACAAGCTTCAGGTTTTCCTAAACATGATACAACCATCTGATTTTTTCTGCAAGTGTGGTTTTTCAATCTATGTGTTTCAATCTGTATGTTCCAATCCGTATGATCTAAATTCATATATTCCAATCTGTATGTTTTTTAATCCATTATTTTTAAATTTTCTCGAATATTTGTTCGTTTTTTATTGATTTTATTTATCCCATATGTTATTCTGTTATCAGAACATTTGTTCTATATTGCTATCTGTTTATTTTTTTGAATATCAGGCACACCTGGTACAGGAAATTACCATAGAGGAACTGATTTTCAGCAGCAAGTTATTCAAAGATGACAACCGTATTTATATAAGGAATCCCACTATGAGTTTATATGTAAAGAGTCCTCTTTCTCTCCAAGAAAAACTGAATATTCTGGCGGATGCTGCCAAATACGATGTAGCCTGTACCTCCAGCGGCGTCAGCAGAAAGGGGAAAAAAGGAGCTATCGGAAATTCCGTAGCAGCCGGTATCTGTCATAGCTTCGGAGCTGACGGAAGATGTATCTCCCTATTGAAAATACTACTGAGCAACGACTGTATTTATGACTGCAAATATTGCCAGAGCCGCTCTACAAATAACCATATCCGGGCTACATTTACTCCCGATGAGATCTGTACCCTTGTGATTGAATTTTATAAACGCAATTACATTGAGGGGCTGTTTTTAAGCTCCGGTGTATACAAAAGCCCATTGCATACGGCAGAGCTGATCTATCAAACAGTATATCTCCTGCGAACCAAATATCGCTTTAACGGGTATATTCATGTAAAGACCATTCCAAACAGCCCCTTTGACCTGACAGAAAAAACAGGCTATCTGGCTGACCGTATGAGTATCAATCTGGAGCTTCCTACCGCAGAAGGATTAAAAGCACTGGCTCCCCATAAAACCAGAGCTTCCATATTAAATCCCATGCGTCAGATACGGGATAAAATTTCCGACTCAAGACTTGCCATCGGAAAATCTGCCGCAATGGAGCGAAGCCGGGCAAACAGATATCTTCCGCATACGATTTTCGATACTGCCCCGGTCCCGCGTCTGG
Source organism: uncultured Eubacterium sp. (assembly GCA_964564095.1). Lineage (GTDB taxonomy): Bacteria > Bacillota > Clostridia > Lachnospirales > Lachnospiraceae > Brotonthovivens. Next base: position 2,257 of record CAZLZX010000201.1, read on the forward strand.
AAGAAACGAAAAAAGGTTTATCCACCATGCTGGATACTCCCTCCGCTCCCTTTGTTCCTTCCGGGCAGAGCACACAGATGATCATCGGGGCTACGCAGGAAACGGATTATCAGATCCTTTCCACTACACAGGCGTTATATCAGCAGTTTGACTTAAAGAGAGTCTTTTTCTCCGCTTATATTCCGCTCAATGAAGACAGTTGTCTGCCTTCCATCGACAGTCCTCCGCCTCTTCTTCGGGAACATCGTCTCTATCAGGCGGACTGGCTGCTTCGCTACTACGGTTTTCATGCAAATGAGCTGTTAAGTCCTGAAAAACCGGATTTCAATCTCGCCATGGATCCCAAATGCGACTGGGCGCTGCGTCATCTGGAACTGTTTCCAATAGAGATATCCATTGCCAGCTACGGAGAACTTCTGCGAGTTCCTGGAATCGGAAACAAATCCGCTCTGCGCATCATACAGGCAAGAAAATACGGCTCACTGACCTTTGAGTCTATCAAAAAAATGGGAGTCGTTCTGAAACGGGCGCAATACTTCATTACCTGTAATGGCAAGATGCTGTATCCCATTCGTCTGGAAGAAAGCTATCTGACCAGACAATTAATCGGCGAAAATGCCGACAAGCTCTGGAAGCTGGAGCATCCGGACACCTTTCAACAGCTTACGCTTTTCGACTATATCAGTTAATGGACTATATAAGCAAAAGATTTCTCGCTGTCTGAATAAGGTTATGCTTATATTCCGTAAAACATGAGTTTAATGAAAAAGGAGTCACACATGATCGTATATACCTGTAAGGATATATTTGAAGATATGATGACATGCATCTATGATGCCTGGGCATCGAAAGAAGGCCATAAAAATATCCGTCTGCAGACAGAGCCATTGGGCAACCTTGAATTATTCTGTGAATACAGACATATAGACGCCGATCCGAACAAATATATAAAAGTCATTCGATCCATACAGCAAAAATTGTCTTATCAGGCATACCAGATGGTGTTTCGCTGTGCCATGTCCGCCGCCGATCAGAAGCTTGATATGATTTACCGTTTTCTACTTCTGGGCTTTTCCTATCCCAAACAGGTTTTGCATATGTTACAGCATCCTTATGTTATGAATATTTTTGAACAAAACAGAAAGGTCATGAATGAGACGCACCTGTTTCGTGAATTTACCCGTTTTAAATCCACCTCTGTGGGAATCTTAGTCGCTTTTATTGAACCTAAGTCCAATATACTGACACTTCTGGCGCCTGCCTTCGATGACCGCATTCCATCAGAAAACTGGATGATCATCGATGCCAACCGTCATCTGACTGCTGTCCATGAAGCGGATCAGGAAACCTATTTTACGGCTATCTCAGAGACGGAGCAGGAACAGATTCTCGAAGCGGCTGATGACCATGATTTCTATATTACTTTATGGAAAGATTTTTTCCGGCATATAGCCATCAAACAGAGGACCAATCCTATCTGTCAGAGAACTCATATGCCGATCTGGTATCGGAAACATGCCATAGAATTTAACGAAACATAAGAAATCGGCTGAAGATACTGCATAAGAGCATCCTCAGCCATAGGGGTATAACCAAAAGAAATAACTTTTTTGCTGTATTGCTATTTTTATAATATTAATCCACAAATAACGGTGTAGAATAATATCTGTCTCCATTATCAGGAAGGATCGCAACAATGGTCTTTCCTTTATTTTCCGGACGTTTTGCCAGCTCCACTGCTGCGTACAGCGCAGCTCCGGATGAAATACCTACCAGAATACCTTCTGTCTTTGCGATTTCTTTGCCAAACTCAAAAGCAGCTTCGTTTGCAACCGGAAATACTTCATCATATATTTTTGTATCCAGCACATCCGGTACAAAACCGGCACCGATTCCCTGAATCTTATGGGCTCCACTCTTGCCCTGAGACAAAACAGGAGAGGTCTCCGGCTCCACTGCCACTACTTTGACTTCCGGTTTCTGCTCTTTCAAATATGCTCCCGCACCTGTGATCGTACCGCCAGTACCTACACCGGCTACCAGAATATCTACTTCGCCCTCCGTATCATTCCAGATCTCCGGACCTGTTGTTGCCTTATGCACTGCAGGATTTGCCGGATTCACAAACTGTCCCGGAATATAACCGCCCGGTATCTCCTCAGCCAGCTCATTTGCTTTCTCAATGGCGCCTTTCATTCCCTTTGCACCTTCTGTCAGAACGATTTCCGCACCATATGCCTTCAAAATATTTCTTCTTTCAATACTCATTGTCTCCGGCATGGTCAAAATGGCGCGATAACCCTTTGCTGCTGCAATGGCAGCCAGACCGATACCTGTATTTCCGGAGGTAGGCTCAATAATAACAGAACCTTCCTTCAACAGTCCCTTCTCTTCCGCATCCTCGATCATCGCTTTTGCAATACGGTCTTTTACGCTTCCTGCCGGATTAAAATATTCCAGCTTCACTAACAGTTTTGCTTCCAGACCCAGTTTTTTCTCAATATTAACAG
>CAZLZX010000202.1:0-4751 GCA_964564095.1 uncultured Eubacterium sp.
GACGGCGAGATTCTGGAGGAAGATTATGGATATGAGACTATGGTATCTCCGGGAATCGCTGAGGAACCGATTACACTTGCAGAGGATGAATATTTTGTCCTCGGCGATAATCGTAATAACAGTACAGACAGCCGTGTGGCTGCGGTTGGACCAGTGCATAAGGATCGTATTATTGGCCGTGCGTGGATACGTATTTTCCCATTTAAGGATGCGGGACTGGTCAAAAATATAACGGATTAGACAGTATACAAGGAGCAGTGATTATGACAGAAGAAAAAAAGATCGGAGTCATAAAAGCAGAATTAAAGGCAGTATCGGATGAGATGCTGCCCTCTTTCATTTCTGCATATGAGACGGATATAAGAAGCGGTGTACAGACGCTGGTGGCGCAGGCAAGAAAACGGCTGGCCAAGCTGCATGCAGAGATCAGGCGCATAGAGGATTTGAAAAAATATGAGAGGCAATACAGTGAGTTTTCTTACATATGCGGAATCGATGAGGTAGGCAGAGGGCCTCTGGCGGGACCGGTGGTGGCAGGTGCAGTCATTTTGCCAAAGGATTGCCACATTTTGTATATCAATGATTCCAAAAAGCTCAGTGAGAAGAAAAGAGAAGAGCTGTACGATGTGATCATGGATCAGGCAGTGGCTGTGGGAATTGGAATGGTAAGTCCTCAGAGAATCGATGAAATCAATATCTTGCAGGCAACTTATGAAGCTATGAGAGAAGCTATTTCCAAATTGAGAGTGACGCCGGATCTTCTTTTAAATGATGCGGTTACTATTCCGGAGGTTTCCATCAAACAGGTGCCCATTATAAAAGGAGATGCAAAAAGCATCTCCATAGGTGCTGCCAGTATCGTAGCAAAAGTAACCAGGGATCGGCTGATGGTAGAATACGATAAGGTAATGCCGGAGTATGGATTTGCATCCAATAAAGGCTATGGATCATCAGTCCATATAGAAGCTTTGAAACAATATGGTCCTACGCCTATCCATCGCAGAAGCTTTATCGGAAACTTTGTTGATATTTAAGAAAAGGGTAATTGTGTTATTTAGTAGCCTCCCGTATTTCATTGAGGTAGAAATACAGATGCTTTACTTTTACGATTTCCAGAGGATTTTGCTGATTTAAGTCTGCCTGATGAGAGGCAATATATCGTTTGGCAGTATATTCTTCGCAGCCAACCCAGTAATTGATATATGTAGGATCCTCATCGTCCGTCTCTGTTTCAATATAGAGGCTGATGTCTTGGTTTTTTCCATCTTTTGCAGGATAGTCCAGATAAAATCTGCGAACTTCTTTCCGGTTTTCTGACTTCAGGTAATTGGAAAGAGAATCGTCATCCCGTGTGCCGGGAACATATTCCGACGCGGCAGATATTGTTTCAGAAGAAGACAGTGATTTTACAGCCTCGGAGAGCACACTTTGAATGTCGAAAGGTGTTTCGCCAAGGCGCTTTCCATCAGAATTACCTGAGAGAAGCTGTGAGATCATTTCTAATTGTTCCGGATTATTAATGGGATTGTCCATAAAGATGTTACCTCCTTTGTAAAAAATGAATGCGTTTGAGCTTATATACTTAGAGGACGCTCAAGCGCCGTGTTTATTATTTTACCACGGAAATAAAATATTGGATACAGATTGGAATAAAAATAATAGTACCATTTTTTAAGAAATATTTTAACAATTTTTTATTGTCACTTTGGATGTATGGAATAAAATAGAAGGATATAGTGTAGGAAATGATGAATCCTATTGTTAGGCATAGCCTGCATAACAATAGAAGATAAGCATTGGAGAAGAATTATGAAAAGTGAAAAATTAAAAAATATAAAAAGAAGATGGCTGCTTGTATTGATTATTTATGGAATCTTTGTATGTCTGTTCTTTGCAGGAAAGTATATTCTTAAAAGCCATGGAATGGAATATCGGGAATACGCTGCAAGTATTGGTTTTATCATTACATGGACTGTTCCCTGGATCTGCGGTCTGGCTGCGATTATCAGGATGAACAGAAGAAAAATGATTCGGGATGAGTTGGTGGGATGGTCTGCCGCAGGAGCTGCCGTATTAGTCATATATATTATTGTTATGCTGTTTTTATCAGGAATTGTGGGCGGTTTTGGTTTGATGAATCTTCGTACAGAGGAAAAAGAAGGAGATATCATTATTGTACGTGTTCCACATTTCATGAGGGAGACAGAGACCTATTACTGTGATCCGGTGGGACCATTTGCCAGAAAAGAGTTTACCTGGGATGGAGAGCGCGAGAAGAAGCTTCTTGAACAGGAATACGGTATGAATTTTATGGCTGCGGAGGATGAATATGGTAACCGTTCTTATATTCCGGAAGAATATCCTCAGCTTCAGATAACGATAGAAAATCCGGTTCCGCTGAAGGACGACTTTCCTGTCAAGCTGGCAGCATGGTATTTTGAAAATACATATGAAAATCAGGATTTAAAGACAGAGAAAACATCCGAGGGTGTCAGCGGCAGCCGGGACATTTTTTGCCTGAAAGTAAGTGATGAATCGGAACTGAAAAGTTGCGCGGAGGATGCAGCATTATTGATCGGAACCGCATGTGAAGATGCGTTTTTTGATGAGCATGCGGGATGGCTTACCTGTATTTTGGAAAATGGCGGATATACGCATACGGTTACGTTTTATTTTGGGGCCTATGAGCCATTCGTGTCAGAAGGAAAGCAGCCGGATTACTATTCGGACTCCGTTGCAGTGTTGTCTCAACTGTCAAAAGAGTGGCAAAGTTTTCAAGAGGAAGTATTAGAGTGGAGTGGCGTGACGGAATATGATCAGGAGATGGAACTGCCAGAGGAAGAAACCAGGATCGTGAGCGCGGCGAAATGTCTGTATGAAGAATTAAAGGGCAGTATGGATGGTTTTGAGGAAACCTATAATGCAAAAGGGAACCTATGTATAAATATAGAGATGTCGGGAACGGATCATGATACTGTGCAGCGATCGATTGTTTTTGATAGAATGTCAAAAAATGAGCGGTGTTATTTATTTGCACTTTATGAGGGAGAACAGATGGTGGATTTTTATGCTGTAAATATTACGACAAAAGAAGTGACGGCATCGGGAAAACATTCTTACGCGGATACCGGAAGTAAAGCATATCAGGAGGCAGCAGGAGAACCGTAATGACTGAGGAATGGAAACGATATCAGAAAAAGATAAATACGCGTCAGCTTGGAAGCTATTATGAATCAATGGCGGCAGAATATTTGAAACAGCAGGGATATGAGATCATAGAACGAAATTTCAGCTGCCGTTTGGGGGAAATAGACCTGATCGCCAGAGAAGGGGATTCTATTATTTTTGTGGAAGTAAAATATAGAAGCCGGAAAGACTGCGGTTATCCTTCCGAGGCAGTCAATCAAAAGAAGCAGAGACGGATATCAAATGCGGCATCTTACTATATTTGGAAAAAATATGGGAACAGACCGGTATCCTGCCGGTTTGATGTGGTCAGTATTCAAAAGGAAAAAATCACATTGTATCGGGATGCTTATGCTTATTGCGGAAATTTTTTCTGATCATAAGGAGTGCGGATATGGAGTTTAAAAGAAAATATAAGGAAGACGTTATAAAAATAAAAGAAATCGGGATTGGCGGACAGGATATTGTTCCTCTGTTATATTTTCCAAGTCTGGAAGAAACAGGTATTGTAAAGCACTGTTTTACGACAAGACAGGGCGGAGTCAGTGAAGGAATTTTTTCGTCATTAAATCTCAGCTTTACAAGAGGCGATGATCATAAAGCTGTAACTGAGAATTTCAGACGTCTTGCGAAGGCCATGGATGTGGAGTTTGAAAAATTTGTATTTACAGACCAGACGCATACTACTAATGTGCGCAGGATAACCGGGGATGATGCGGGAAAAGGGTTGATATGTGAAAGAGACTTCCGGGATGTGGACGGTTTGATCACGAATGTTCCGGGAATCGTGTTATCCACCTTTTTTGCAGATTGTGTGCCGCTGTATTTTGTGGATCCTGTTCATCGTGCCATTGGCATGAGCCATTCCGGATGGCGCGGCACCGTGGGGCGTATGGGCAAGGCAACATTGGAAGCAATGGCATGGGAATACGGAACGAGAGCGGAGGATGTGATCTGTGCGGTGGGACCGTCTATCTGTCAGGACTGTTATGAGGTCAGTGAGGACGTGGCGGAAGCTTTTCGGCAGGAATTTGCGGGACAGGAAGGCGAGATTTTGATTTCTAAGGGAAATGAAAAATATCAGTTGGATCTGTGGAAGGCAAATGAAATTGTTCTTTTGGAGGCAGGGGTTATGAAAGAGCATTTGACGGTAACAGATATTTGTACCTGCTGCAATCCCAAAAGTCTTTTTTCGCACAGAGCCAGCCATGGAAAGAGAGGAAATCTGGGAGGCTTTCTTTGCCTTGTGTAACAATAACAAAGATATAGCCTGTAGGTAAGAATAGGTTTGCTAAGACTACGGATATCTGGTATTATAAGATGCAAGAGGATCAAATGATTGAGATAAGAGCGCTCAATAAAAAGAGGTTTGAAACAGATATACTATAAGTATAGGAGATGCAAAATGTCAAGATGGGAAATTGAAAATTTTGGAGATACGATTCGTGATATCGTAGAAGAAGCAGTGGATTCCAGAAATTTTCAGGAGCTGAATCAGACGATCAGCAGGGTGGTCAATCAGGGTGTGGACTATATACAGGATTCTATACAAGGTAAAGTAAAGC
>CAZLZX010000203.1:0-4725 GCA_964564095.1 uncultured Eubacterium sp.
GACACTTCCGCATTCCATCGGCAACTCATCTTGCCGACTTGAATATACTAACAAAAGAACTTGAACTTGTCAATAATATTTTTTAATTTTTTTAAGATTTATATCTCAGCCATTTTCCGCATTTACAGAAACCGATCCATGGCGCTGACCAGTCCTGTGCTCGCCAATGACATGATCAAACCGGAAACCATATTTCCACAAAATACACATAATATAATGATTCTTGGCTTCATATTCAAAACACCGGCAATGATGGAGCCTGTCCATGTACCGGTTCCCGGAATCGGCACCGCTACGTATGCAAAAATACCCAATGGGCCAAACCTACGAATTTTATCATGATTTTTTGTGACAATCTTATCGATCCATCCAATGAATCGCTTCAGCCACTGTTTTCTTTTACATAACCTATAAAACCAATTGGTAAAAAAAGCCAGAAAGCACAGCACTATACCACTGCCAATCAGAGCTGCTACATATGCAAGAGCCGGGTAAAGTCCCAACGCAATTCCAAATGGGATCGCACCTTTTACCTCCACAGCCGGAACCATTGCTACTAAAATTGTCCATATGGTTCGCTTTAATAATATCATTTCTTTTGTTCCTCCGTACCTATTTTTACCAAGTTTTCCGGGCAATGTAAAGTGGATTTAGAAAATCTTAATAAAAATACCCTGGCTTTATTCAGATATTACCATATATAGTATTCGCACATGGTATCTCAACGATACAAGGAATTTCTCTTTTATATTTTTCTGCAAACAGACTCCTTTTTCTGCGAAAATTATGATACACTAACATTGTATTTTCAAAGGCAATTACAAAAACTATACATCTTTGGAGGTTTCCATGAAAAATATACTTGTGTTATCAGATTCCCATAGAAATATCGAAAACATGTCGAGGGCCGTTTCTTTGGAAAAACCGGATATGATCATCCATTTAGGCGATCATTACCAGGATGCCATGAAGCTGCTGGCGCTGTATCCTTCCATTCCGATCGAAGCTGTAAACGGCAACTGTGATTTCGACCAGGCCCACAGTGAAAAACTGATTGTTGTGGAAGGCAAGAAACTCTTTTTATGCCATGGCCATAACTACGGTGTAAAAAGCGGCTACTTAAGTCTTGAATACGCAGCCCGGGAAAAAGAAGCTGATATCGTACTGTTCGGTCATACCCACCAGATCTATTATGAGCAGCACAACCGGCTGACCATGCTGAATCCCGGCAGCATCGGAGATCCCCGGTATCCCGGTAAACCTTCCTATGCGCAGTTGATTATCGAAAACGGGCAAGTGTTTGTCAATACTCATATACTGAGAGGATGAGTTTTTATATGTCACATATTATTTTTCATATTGATGTAAACTCCGCATATTTAAGCTGGAGTTCCGTGGAAAATTTAAAAAACGGATCTGCCATTGACCTTCGCACCATTCCCGCCATCATCGGAGGAGACCGCGAAAGCCGACATGGCATCGTGCTGGCGAAATCTATTCCTGCAAAAAAATTCGGCATCTACACCAGCGAACCTATCGTTTCCGCTTTAAAAAAGTGCCCGGATCTGGTTATAGAGCCGCCCAACCACCGTCTGTATCATCAATACAGCAAAAAGCTGATGGACTATCTTCACACTCTGACTCCGGATATCGAGCAGGTATCTGTGGACGAATGTTATCTGGACTTTACGCCAATCGCCCACCGTTACGCTTCTTATATGGAAGCAGCCGGCGAAATTCGGAAGCATATACGCGAAACCTTTGGATTTACGGTAAATATCGGCATTTCATCCAAAAAAGTGCTGGCAAAAATGGCAAGCGATTTTACCAAACCGGACAGGACACATACCCTGTTTCCTTCTGAAATCCGTGAAAAAATGTGGCCGCTCTCCGTGGACGATCTGTTTATGGTAGGACGCTCCTCCGCCGCACGGCTGCACTCCATGGGAATCCATACCATCGGTCAGCTCGCCTGCACCAATCAGATGCAGCTTACTTCTATTTTTAAAAGCCACGGTACGCAGATGTGGGAATATGCAAACGGCATCGATGACTCCATTGTACAACCCCAGGAACGAAAAGCCCAGGGAATCGGCAATTCTACGACACTTTCAAAGGATGCCGATACTCTGGAAGAAATCAGCCAGGTCCTTCTTCGTCTGGCAGAAAAGGTTGCCGAACGGCTGAAAAATGCCCACCAGCTGGCAGGTACTGTCACGGTGGAGATCAAATACCACACCTTTCAGTCTGTCTCACGGCAGATGCCGTTACTGACGCCGTCCAATAGCTCTCAGGAGCTTTATCAGGCAGCAGTCACACTGGCAAAGGCATTGTGGAACAACGATCCGGTACGTCTGCTTGGTATCCGCACTACGCATTTGATAGATGAGACAGAACCCGTTCAAATGTCTATTTTTAATATTGCATTACCGGAGACTCACAATTCCGGACGAAATATTTCCGGAAAAAATTTACAAAATGTTTCCACGCATGTAACGAAACAAAAAGATGCAGAATCCACTGCCGCATCTGCAAACAGCCATTCTGCATCTTCTGTCATAAATGAATCTGCATCGGAAAAGCGCAGGAAACTGGACGCAGCCCTCCATGATATCCGAAAACGTTATGGAAATGACGCCGTCGTCCGTGCAAGCCTGATGCCCAAAAAGGACTGACAGCATTCTTTTGTCCTAACCATTCAGGCTTTTTCCGGAACTCCCAATGCAGAATACGGATCTGCAAAGCAGACAAGGTTTATGTTTCCTAGAATTCTACCTTTCCGGTAAATTCGCTGTTGATGACATAATAAGCCGCTCTGTCCTCCGGCTTGATGTACAGTTCCATTTTCTTCGGTGCAATCTCTTCATGGGCCTCACGGAACTGTGCAACTGCTTTTTCTGCAAGCTCTTCCTGAGATACTTCTGTTCCCCCAAACTGAACAAAAGATTTCGTAACGGGCTTCCTCATCTTAGCAGCGGTCTTCTTTGCTGTCTTTGCCAGCTCTGCACTGCCTTTATCAGCAGCTTTCTTTACTGTCTTTGCTGTTTTTACGGTGCCTTTTTTCACGCCTGCGGCTGCCTTCTTCACACCTTCATTCATATCCTCTTTTACTTCCACTGCTTTTTTCTTCGTATCCTCTTTTACCTCAGCAGCTTTCTTCTTTGTTTCCTCTTTTACCTCAGCAGCTTTTTTCTTTGTCTCCTCTTTCACATCCTCTGCAATCTCGGAAACCGCTTTCTTTGTATCTTCTTTTAAATTATTCACTTTTTCACTGATCTTTGTTTTTGCGTTTTTTTCTGCCATAATAATCTCCCTTTCTGAGAATTGTTCATATAAGAAAATATCATTCGCTAATGCATCATAAAAGCCCAATAACCTTTTCTATATATAAAATGTACTTGTATATCCTTTACAAACCAATACGTCTGAAAGAATATCTGTATTTTATCACGTTTTTTATTTCTGTCAAGAATTCTTTCGTTTCACTTCATTTTTCAAGAGATTTTTGATATATTAAGAGCACAAACGCAGCGTCTGATTTTTGCAAAGCCATACCCTCTGGGGTATCCCATTATGCCATTCGGCGTTTCACAAGGTATAGCATTTGGCTCGTTTCATTATATTAGAAAAAGGAGATTTTTATGTTAAAAATAGGATCACACGTAGGCATGTCCGGCAAAGATATGTTCTTAAATTCTGCAAAGGAAGCCGCCAGCTATGAAGCAAACACATTCATGCTTTATACCGGCGCCCCTCAAAATACCCGCCGAAAGGATATCAGTGAATTAAATATTGATGCCGGATGGAAGTACATGAAAACCCATGGTATTGACGAGATCGTCGTACATGCCCCTTACATTATCAATCTTGGAAATACGGTAAAACCGGAAACCTATGAGCTGGCAGTGGAATTTCTGGCATTGGAGCTGGAGCGCAGCACTGCTATGAAAAGTCATATATTGATCCTGCATCCCGGCGCACATGTGGGCGCCGGTGTGGACGCCGGTATCAGGCAGATCGTTCAGGGAATCAATGAGGTACTGACTGCTGACACTTCCTGTATGATCGCACTGGAAACCATGGCAGGAAAGGGCACCGAGATTGGGCGGAATTTTGAAGAGCTGGCCCGCATTTATGATGGGGTGGTACACAATGACAAATTGCGTGTATGCTTTGACACCTGCCATACCCATGATGCCGGATATGATATCGTACATGATTTTGACGGAGTCATGGATAGATTTGACCGTCTGATCGGAAAAGACCAGATCGCTGTTTTTCATATCAATGACAGCAAAAACGTATGCGGCGCAGGGAAGGACCGCCATGAAAATATCGGGCAGGGAAACATCGGATTTGAACCGCTCCATTACATCGTCCACCATCCGGACTTTGAAAACGTTCCAAAAATCCTGGAGACTCCATACATCAAGGATCCGGATGACCCGAAAAAATCATATCCTCCGTATAAAGAAGAGATTGCCCGTCTCAGAAGCAAATAGCAGGTGGGCAATATTTAATAAAAATGCAAAGGGATCCGAACATACTTATATTAAAAACAAGGAAACAACAGGAAAACCTTCTTATCATGTAACTTATCAGAAAGGAAAAGAAACTATCATGAAGCTTATCTCATGGAATGTAAACGGACTGAGAGCCTGTGTAACAAAGGGCTTTTTAGACTTTTTTAACGAAATTGACGCTGACATCTTCTGTCTGCAGGAG
>CAZLZX010000204.1:0-4707 GCA_964564095.1 uncultured Eubacterium sp.
TGTTCATAGTTGAAGGATATGGCGGATCCATATAAACTACGTCCACTTTGTCGATCTTCTTTGCCATATCCAGCGCATCGCAGCGATAGACCTTACACGCCGCTGCGGAAAACACCGCTTCATTGTATGCCTCAAAATTTTCTCTCATATGGCTTTCAAAGGTCTGATTATGATAAGCTCTTTTCCTTCCATATTTCTCATAGCTGTAATCCTCATCCCGCAGCCGTTCGATCTGATTCCATGGCACATTCATCCGGGAATAGGGAAGCTTTCTGATCATTGCTCTTCTGATCAGCGCCAAAAACAGATATTTTTCATTTCCCTTTAACGTTTCTGAGATCGCTGCCAACCTGGCAAGTTCTTCTACTTCATATCCATAATAGAGACGTTCCTCTAAAAAAGAAAATTTCTGAGCCAGCTCCCGAACTCGTTCTTCTCTTACCCTTCGGTCAAAGATTGACAATGAAATCGTCTTGTCTTCATTTTCCACCAGCGCCTTTTCCAGCACATAGTCCGCATACAAAATATCATTGGCTATAACCGAATATCCCCGCGCCTTTAACGCATAGGATACGGAGCAACCCCCGGCAAATATATCCAGCACCGTGCCATTTTTTACCGGCATTTCATCTATGATCCAGTCTGCCAGCTTTTCTTTATTTCCTATGTAATTTACCTTTGGATAATGCGGCATGATCCAATGCCTCCTCTACCTGTAACGCTATTTTCTCTGCCAGCTTGGGCGGTACAGCATTTCCAATCTGCTGCTGAATCCGGATCGAAGATCCTTCAAAAATAAAATCATCCGGAAATGACTGGATTCTTGCCAGCTCCCTGGCCGTAAGCGCCCGATTCTGTTCATAATGAAAGACCTTCCGCATATCTCCGGTAATACATACCGAAGGTTTTTTGCTGTTATACCGGATATATTTTCTGATATCTCCGGATGTTGGTCTTAAGTGCTCCGGAATATCCATACGGTCCCCGCCGTCTTTGATATAACTCATTTTTTCCAGCATCTGCGGACTGTGCTTCATGGCAGTGTGATTAGGGATCTCACTGGACTCTCCGCTTTTTAACGGCGGCAGATCTCCGATGACATCCTTCACTGCATATATTTTCTTTGTCTCTTTGGGATACCGAAACTCTGTCTTTACATCTTTACGAATACCCACAACAACGATTCTTCTTCGTTCCTGGGCGATACCGAATTTTACACTGTTTAACACATCCCATTTTACTATGTAACCGGGATTCGCCTGCTCAAAAGCTGCCACGATAAGCTCCACGGTTTTTCCTTTATTATGGGTCGCCATAGCCGCCACATTTTCCATCACAAACATCCTTGGCTTTATGAGGGATACAAATCGCACAAACTCCCGAAAAAGCTCGTTTCTTTCATCCTCCATAAACGTCCTGCCGATGTTTCCGGCAATGGAAAATCCCTGACAGGGCGGTCCTCCCACAATGACATCCACCTCTATATCCTTTATTATCTTACGGATACGCTCATCACTGATCGTTTTAATATCCTCTACAATCAGATGATGAGAAGGGAAATTTCTCTCATAGGTTTTGGCAAACTCAGGATTGAACTCAACAGAAAAAACATTCTCAAATCCGGCCTGATCAAAGCCCAGTGACAGGCCCCCGGCACCGCAAAACAGATCTATGTATTTATAAGCCATCTAAAAGCCTCCGTTTTTATCCATAAATAATTTACGATGCCAGGACAGATATTGTCTGCGGCTATCATTTAATACCGCTGCGTCCAGACTGTATCTTTCAAAATCTGCACGCACAGCTTCCGCCACAGCCTTTCCCATTAATATCTTTCCATCATCGGCAAAAGAAATATCATATTTATCAAAATAGGAATCCACAGTGGGACTAAGCAGCAGACCATTATTCACGTCATATGCCTGATCCTCTCTGTGCTCCCGCAAACATTGTCCACATGCCTTTATGTGAGAAGCGATCAGGGATTTGTACGGCTTCTTATCCAGATAACACACTGGCTCGCCATACAGGATCTTAGACTCCGCTTTCAGCTCATCCTTGTAAATACGATGCTTGACTCCATCCCGCGCATAAGATTCATCAAAATCCCTGTCCGCAATGACCGGGTCATCAGCAAACCAGAATCGCTCCTCCGCTTTGCTGTATTTCAAATCTACAAATCGTCTCAAATACCCCTTCAGATGATCGATCTGATTGTATTTGCGTTCATCAAACTCGCTGATCTTCGCATACTGATACTGAAGCCTCAGCTGCTCTGCATCCAAATAACCGGCGCTGTAATTCGTGATATCCGTAACCATCAGAGCCATGATATCATTTCTGTCCAAAGAACCGTTTTTATCTAAGGTTTTCAACAAAAACTGCACATGCTTTAAATGACGGTTGTCCACTGTCACATCTGAAGCTAACGAAGAGCTTTCATAAAAAATCTTGGAAAACAGAATCTGCTTCTTCTCTCTGTTTGTTTCCCGTAAGAAAGATTTAACCAGAGGATGATATCCAAGCAAAAAGGGATTTACAAATCCGATCTTCACAAACTGATTGATGACCTTCCTGGCCGACAGAGTGGAATCCTTGCCCTTAAATCCCGAAATCTCTACGATCTGTTTTTGTATCTGCTTGTACAGGTCCGACTCGGAAAAATTCGCTTCCAGTCTGGCATTTTCCTCCAGCGCATCTCTGTTTTTATCGATAAACAGGACGATAACATTCAGACAGTTATTGAACTTTGTTCCCATAATATCAGTATGTGCAGCCGTAAATTTCCAATAATTCTCATAGATTTCCACTTCTCTGCGTTTCTTTGTGTTTACCATCCTGCTTCCATCCTTTCTTTCGATTTCTATATCATTATATTCATTAATCAGAACAAATGCAAATGTTTTGTGAACATTTGTTCTAAACGCAAGAAAAAGCTATCCTCTTCCGGAGCCCCGGAAGGAAAGATAGCTTTATCATATCACACGATTCCGTTCGTTTCTAAGGAATCACTGAAATATTTACCTAGGACCTTCTTATTCTTGCTATTCGCCCAGAAAATATCAGTCCTCTTTCAGCTCTACTTTGATCTTATCCAGATGCCAGATATCATCCACATAATCCTGGATCGTTCTGTCGGATGAGAACTTGCCTACATGAGCCACATTGAGCATAGCCATTCTCGCCCAGCGTTTTTCGTCTCTGTACGCATCCTCTACCCTCTGCTGTGCCTCTGCATAGGAACGGAAGTCCTTCAGGCAGAAATAAGTATCTGCAAACTGTGTGCTCTGTGTATTCAGCAGAGAATTGAACAGATCACGGAACAGCTCCGTATCGTTCTGTGAATAATAGCCGTTGATAAGCTGCATCAGCACCTGACGGATCTCCTGATCGTTGTTGAAGATCTCCATCGGATTGTAATCGCGGTTTTTCTCGTGGGCAATGACTTCGTCAGAGCTCATACCGAAGATGAAGATATTATCCTCTCCCACTTCCTCTGCCATCTCTACGTTTGCACCATCCATGGTACCGATAGTTACGGCGCCATTCAGCATGAATTTCATATTACCGGTTCCGGATGCCTCTTTACTTGCCGTAGAGATCTGCTCGCTGACATCTGCTGCCGCAAAGATCCATTCGGCATTTGATACTTTATAGTCCTCGATGAATACGACTTTCAGCTTGCCATTGATGCTTGCATCGTTATTTACCACGTCTGCTACGGAGTTGATCAGCTTGATCGTCAGCTTCGCAATCTTATAACCTGCTGCCGCCTTTGCACCGAAGATGAAGGTTCTTGGATAGAAATCCATATCCGGATGCTCTTTGATCTTATTGTAAAGATACATTACATGCAGAATATTCAGAAGCTGACGTTTATACTCGTGGAGACGCTTTACCTGTACATCAAAAATAGAACGTGGGTCTACTTCCACACCGTTATGCTTCTGGATATATTTTGCCAGACGAAGTTTATTCTGGTATTTAATATTCATAAACTCCTGCTGCGCCTTCGGATCATCCACATAGAGAGCCAGCTTCTCAAGGTGTGACAGGTTTGTTACCCAGTCGTCGCCGATCTTATCATTGATCCATGCGGAAAGCAGCGGATTTCCATGATAAAGGAAACGTCTCTGTGTAATACCATTTGTTTTATTATTGAATTTCTCAGGGAACATTTCATAGAAATCTTTCAGTTCCTGATTTTTCAAAATCTCCGTATGAAGTCTTGCAACACCATTTACAGAGTAACCTGCTGCAATGGCGAGATGAGCCATTTTTACCTGTCCGTTATGGATGATCGCCATTTTTTCCTTCTTATGATAATCTCCCGGGAATTTCTGCTCAATAGCAAGCAGGAATCTGCGGTTGATCTCTTCCACGATCTGATAAATACGAGGAAGCAGACGGGAGAAGATCTCGATCGGCCATTTCTCCAAAGCCTCTGCCATGATCGTATGGTTTGTGTAAGCACAGGTCTTTGTTGTGATCTCCCATGCCTCATCCCATTCCAGGCCTTCCTCATCAAGAAGGATACGCATAAGCTCTGCAACCGCTACTGTCGGATGGGTATCATTCATCTGGATTGCCACCTTTTCATACAGCTTATGGATATCAGGATGAGACTTTTTATATCTTGCCAGCGCTCTCTGAACACTTGCGGATACAAAGAAATTCTGCTGTTTTAAACGAAGCTCTTTACCTGCA
>CAZLZX010000205.1:0-4690 GCA_964564095.1 uncultured Eubacterium sp.
CGAATGCGGAGCGTCCGGGCTTTACCATGTCAGAAAAGACAGTAGGAAAAACATTTGAGACGATCTTTAACGATCATCCGAATAACCGTATTATCGTTGCTACTTTTGCATCCAATGTGGATCGTGTGCAGCAGATCATCAATACAGCGTACAATTTTGGCAGAAAAGTAGTGGTAGAAGGCCGAAGCATGGTAAATATCATTGCCACAGCTTCCGAGCTTGGATACCTGCAGATACCGGACAATACTTTGATCGAGGTCGAACAACTGAAAAATTATCCGCCTGAGAAGACGGTTTTGATCACTACCGGAAGCCAGGGCGAGCCATTGGCAGCTCTTTCACGCATGGCAAGCGGTATGCACAGAAAGGTAAAAATTCTGCCGAATGATCTCATTGTGTTTAGTTCCAATCCGATTCCGGGAAATGAAAAAGCAGTATCAAAGGTAATCAATGATCTGTATGTGCAGGGGGCGGAGGTAATCTTCCATGATACCCATGTATCCGGACATGCCTGCCAGGAGGAGATGAAGCTGATCTATTCTCTGGTGCATCCGAAATATTCGATACCGGTTCATGGAGAATACAAGCACCGCATTGCTCAGGCAAGAGTGGCAGAGGAGCTTGGCATTCCAAAGGAAAATATATTCATGCTTTCTTCCGGAGATGTGTTAGAGCTGGATGAAGAAAGCGCAGAAGTGGTGGATAAAGTACAGGTTGGTTCTGTATTTGTAGATGGACTGGGCGTAGGCGATGTGGGAAATATCGTTATGCGCGACCGCCAGCATCTGGCAGAGGATGGAATCATTATTGTAGTGCTGACCATGGAATCAGGTTCAGGTCAGATACTCGCCGGACCGGATATCATTTCCAGAGGATTTGTATATGTCCGGGGTTCGGAAAGTCTTATGGATGAAGCGCAGCAGGTGCTCAATGAGACGGTATTCGGCATTTCGGAAAAAGGAATTACAGATTGGGGCAGGATAAAGACGGAGATCAAAGATTCTCTCAGTGAATATGTATGGAAAAAGACAAAGAGAAGACCCATGATCCTGCCGGTAATAATGGAAGTATAGGTGTTTTTATGTCAGAAGTGAAACAATGTACGCTGAACCTTCTGGAAGCGATCAAAAACAGTGCGGAATATGAGCGTTATCAGAAGATTCACAGAGAGATAAAAGACTATCCGGATAAAATGCGGATTTTGCAGGAGTTTCGGGAACGGAATTATTTTCTTCAAAATAATGCGGAAAATATTGATTTGTTCAAGGAAATCGATAAACTGGAACAGAAATACAGCAGCTTTAGAAAAGATCCTCTGATCGAAGAATATCTGGAGGCAGAGAATGTATTTTTTAAAATGCTGCGGGAGATCAACTGGGCATTGATCGAAAATCTTGATATTGAGATGGTTCTGATAAATGATTAAAGCGACTGGACGAAAGAGCAGAAGGACCTGAAAAAGGATCTCAATGCTCAAAATATCTATACAGGAAAGAGGGAACTATGATTGTAGATGAGCGGTTTGTGACGTTTATCAATTCCCTGGATACGGGAAATACGCCTCTGCTGGATGAAATAGAGAAAGAGGCGAAGGAATCCTATGTACCTGTTATCCGTAAGGAGATGCAGACATTTTTGAAATGGATGTTGGCAGTGAAATGTCCGGAACGTATTCTGGAAGTGGGAACAGCGGTGGGATTTTCTGCACTTTTGATGGCAGAGTATAATCCGGTGCAATGTACGATCACAACGATCGAAAATTATGAAAAGAGAATTCCGATTGCCCGCTGCAATTTCAAACGGGCAGGACGGGAGGAACAGATCACTCTCATTGAGGGGGATGCTGCCGGACGTTTGAAAGAACTTACGGAACCCTATGATTTTATATTTATGGATGCTGCTAAGGGGCAGTACATCCATTTCCTGGATGACGTACTGAGATTGTTAAAGCCGGGAGGCATTCTGGTATCCGACAATGTGCTGCAGGACGGGGACATTATAGAGTCCCGGTTTGCAGTGACAAGAAGGAACCGTACGATCCACAAAAGGATGAGAGCCTACTTATATGAACTGACGCATCATTCTGTGCTTCGTACCAGCGTACTTCCCTTCGGGGATGGCGTAACAGTAAGTGTAAAGCTGGAAGCAAATGCTGAGACGGATGCGGGGGAAGACAGCAGTGGAAAAGTGAGAGAATAGTCAATAGAGATAAAGGTGATTGAACATGAAACGACCAGAACTTTTAGTGCCGGCCAGCAGTCTGGAGGTTTTAAAAATTGCAGTTGTATTTGGCGCCGATGCGGTGTATATTGGAGGCGAAGCCTTTGGGCTTCGCGCAAAGGCGAAAAACTTTTCGATGGATGATATCCGTGAAGGAATTGCATTTGCCCATGAACACAATGTAAAGGTATACATCACTGCAAATATTTTGGCACACAACGCTGACATGGCAGGGGTAAGGGCGTATTTTGAAGAATTAAAAGCAATCGGACCGGATGCTCTGATCATTTCTGATCCGGGCGTATTTATGGCGGCAAGAGAAATTTGCCCGGAAATCGATATCCATATCAGTACCCAGGCGAATAACACCAATTACGGGACTTATCAGTTCTGGCATCAGTTGGGCGCCCGGCGAGTGGTAACGGCAAGGGAGCTTTCGCTGACAGAGTTAAAAGAGATCCGACAGAGGATTCCGGAAGATATGGAGATGGAGACCTTTATTCACGGAGCCATGTGTATATCTTATTCCGGCCGCTGCCTTTTAAGCAATTATTTTACGGGCAGAGACGCCAATCACGGTGCATGTACTCATCCCTGCCGATGGAAATATGCGATCGTGGAGGAGACAAGACCGGGAGAATACATGCCGGTGTATGAGAATGAAAGAGGAACATACATTTTTAATTCCAAAGATCTCTGCATGATTGAGCATATTCCGGAGCTGCTGGAAACTGGTGTGGACAGCTATAAGATAGAGGGCAGAATGAAAACAGCGCTTTATGTGGCCACAGTGGCAAGAACGTATCGCAGAGCGCTGGATGATTACATGGAAAGTCCGGAGAAATACAGACAAAATATGCCATGGTATCTGGATCAGATATCAAACTGTACTTACAGACAGTTTACCACCGGATTTTTCTTCGGAAAGCCGGATGAAACGGCGCAGATTTATGACAATAACACATATGTGAAAGAATATACGTATCTGGGAATTGCAGGTAACTGCAATGAACAGGGATTGTATCGGATAGAACAAAGAAATAAATTTTCAGTAGGCGAGACTATCGAGGTAATGAAGCCGGATGGTCAAAATATAGAAGTGACTGTACGACAGATTATAGACGAAGAAGGAAATGCCATGGAATCAGCGCCGCATCCGAAGCAGGCGCTTTATATCGATCTGGGGCAGCCTTTGGAGATGTATGATATTCTGCGCAGAAAAGAGGAGGAATAGTCATGGCCTGTGGACAGTATGTAGCGTATGTTGGGACTTACACAAAGACCAGCAGTATCGGAATCCATATTTTTGATATTGATACCGATACATGGAGCATGAAGGAGCGGAAGGTTGTACCGATCAACAATCCGTCTGATTTGATCGTCACTGCAGATGGAAAATTTTTGTATTCTATTGCAGATGAAGGAGTGAGATCCTTCAAGATACTTCCGGACGGAGATTTAGAACCGTTGAACAGTGCATGGATCGGCGGCATGAGAGGCTGCTATCTGGAGGTAGATGATCTGAACCGTTATCTGTTTGTGGGCGGATATCATGACGGCAGAGTGACTATGATGCACCTGAATGAGGATGGCAGCATCGGCAATATTGCCTGCGGCATTTTTCATGAAGGTATTGGAAGAAGTATTGCAGATCACAACTTTATTCCTCATGTTACCTGCGTGAAGCTGACAATCGATCAGAGATATCTCTGCGCAGTGGACAGCGGGCTGGATCATGTAAAAGTTTATGAGGTGGATTATGAAAACGGAGAGTTAAAGCTCTATAATATTATTCGTGGTCACATCGACAGCGCACCGCGTATGATTCGGTTCCGCAAAGAATTGAAATGCTTTTATATCTTGTGCGAGGGCAACAATAAAATACATGTATACCGCTATACTACCGATCAATGTATGGAAAAGGGAATGGAGCTGATACAGGAAATCAGAACTTCTGAGTATGCGGGAAAAACAGGATATGCGGCTTCGGGAATAGAGTTTTCTCCGGATGGAAAGTATCTGTTTGTTTCCAATGCAGGTATTAATTCCGTTATGGTATATGAGGTGGATCAGGAAACCGGGATGTTGACGGAGGTCTGTGAAAATGAAACTGGTCAGGACTATCCGAAAACAGTTTCCGTTATGCCGGATAATGAGCACTTTGTCGTTTTAAATAATGGTGGAAATGAAATCTGTATCTTCCGCATGAATTATGATAAGAAGTATTTCCTTATGGATACCAAACCGATTTCCATAGAAAAACCAAATTGTATTTTTATACATGAGTTAAAAAAGTAAACTGGAGTCAGGAAAATAAAGCAGATAAAATAAAGTAAATAAAATAAAGTTAGTAAAAGCTCCCAATCACTGAAGTGATATGATACTCATATCAAAGTCAGCGGTCAGGAGCTTTTGCTTATAAAGTATACCCTCTGGGGCGCCCCATTATGCCATTCGGCGTTTCACAAGG
>CAZLZX010000206.1:0-4669 GCA_964564095.1 uncultured Eubacterium sp.
CATGTGGGCTGTGCTACCTACAATCCTCGTTATACACAGGACTATGTAGCGATGCTCAAAAAAGACGGCAAATTAAAAGCAAAGCATACCTAAAGCAGAGCGGGAATAAAAATTTGAGAAAGGCGGAATGATCATGGCTAGAACAATAGATAATGATTGCATAAACTGCGGTGTTTGTGAAAGAATGTGTCCGGTAAATGCAATATCGAAAGGCGAAGTACATCGGGAAGTGGATGAGGAAAAGTGCATTGACTGTTATGTCTGTGAGATTGAATGTCCGGTAAATGCCGCATATCTGAAATCATAGTATTAATTATTGACATATTTTTTTGTTTGCATTACCATCTATAGCAGAAAAAAGTAAGATTCTTAAGCGCAGAAATCTTACTTTGAAGTCATAAAGCGTAAAATATCTGATGGATGAAAGGCAGGCAAAATACAATGGAATTGAAAGCAATAGAGGGCGGCGTGTGCGCCGCAAAGGGTTTTTTGGCAAATGGACTGAACTGTGGACTGAACCCTGTAAAAGAAAAAAATGATCTGGGGCTGATCTACTCAGAAACAATGTGCAATGCGGCGGCTGTTTATACACAAAATAAAGTAAAGGGAGCGCCGATCCTTGTGACAAAGAAAAACCTTGAAAAGACAGGAAATCAGGCACAGGCAGTTATCGTAAACAGCAAAAATGCCAATACCTGCAATGCCGACGGCGAGGAAAAGGCATGGAGAATGTGTGAGCTTACCGCAGAAGCGCTTTCTCTGACTCCGGAAGAGGTTATTGTGGCATCTACAGGCGTGATCGGGCAGATCCTTCCTATCGAGCCCATAGAGAATCATATGAAGGAGTTGGCAGAAGGATTAACGGTGGAAGGTCATACGCAGGCAGCAGTCGCTATCATGACTACGGATACTGTGAAAAAAGAGGTGGCAGTAGAATTTGAAATCAATGGGACGGTGTGCCGTCTTGGCGGAATGGCAAAGGGAAGCGGTATGATCCATCCCAATATGGCTACCACATTAAATTTTATTACCACAGATACATGTATCTCATCGGAGCTTCTTCAGAAAGCATTGAGTGAGATCGTAAAGATAACATATAATTGTCTGAGTGTTGATGGAGATACCTCCACCAATGATATGGTATGCATTCTGGCAAATAGTCAGGCAGGCAATACAAAGATTGCAGCAGAGGATGCTGATTATCAGATCTTTAAAGAGGCATTGTATCAGGTCATGATGCAGATGACAAAGATGCTTGCCAAAGATGGCGAGGGCGCCAGCAAGCTGTTGGAGTGTACCTGTGCCGGAGCACCAGACCTGGATACTGCCATTATTGTGGCGAAAAGTGTGATTCGTTCTCCCCTGTTTAAGTGTGCGATGTTTGGAGAAGATGCAAACTGGGGAAGGGTTCTTTGTGCCATTGGTTATGCCCAGGCGGATTTTGATATTGCAAAAGTGTCTGTAGATCTGGCATCGGCAAAGGGAACGATCCATGTATGTGAGAATGGTGCTGGGGTAGAGTTCTCGGAGGAAGAGGCAAAGATCGTTCTTGGCGAGGATGAGATCTTTATCAACATCGATCTGCACCAGGGCGAGTCGGAAGCAAAGGCATGGGGCTGTGATCTGACATATGATTATGTGAAAAT
This sequence comes from uncultured Eubacterium sp., assembly GCA_964564095.1. Classification (GTDB taxonomy): domain Bacteria; phylum Bacillota; class Clostridia; order Lachnospirales; family Lachnospiraceae; genus Brotonthovivens. Next base: position 1,647 of record CAZLZX010000206.1, read on the forward strand.
TAATGGAGATTACCGTTCATAAATGATTGCTTCTGAAATGTTTTGTGCTGCTTGTTGATTATTTACTTGACTACAGGACTTTAAAGCATTAAAATGGTCATATGGTATAACCAAAAGAGGAGGAAATCAATGATGAAAAAGTTATTGACCATTTTAATGGTAGCTGCAATGTCTCTTGGTCTTGCAGCATGTGGGGGCACAGATGGGGAAAATAATGATACGACACAACCTTCAGCGGCTGCCCCGGAAACAAAAGAAAGTACAGATACATATACCGTTGGTATCTGCCAGTTAGTGCAGCACGAAGCGCTGGATTTGGCTACACAGGGATTTCAGGAAGCCCTGACAGAAGAACTGGGCGATGCCGTAACCTTTGATGTGCAGAACGCACAGAACGATTCAAACATATGTTCTACCATTGTAAACAGTTTTGTTTCTAATGGAGTAGATCTGATTATGGCAAATGGAACACCTGCCTTACAGGCAGCGGCAGCGGGTACAAACGAGATTCCGATTCTCGGAACTTCCATTACAGAGTATGGCGTTGCTTTAAAGATTAATGATTTTAACGGCACGGTAGGCGGTAATATTTCCGGTACATCCGATCTGGCGCCGCTGGATCAGCAGGCTGATATGCTTCATGAATGGTTCCCGGAGGCAGAAAAGGTCGGTTTGTTATATTGTTCTTCAGAAGCAAATTCTCAGTATCAGGTAGATACAGTAAAGGCATATCTGGAAGAAATGGGATATACTTGTGAGTATTATGCATTCTCGGATTCTAATGATCTGAATTCCGTAGTAACAGGCGCGGCAAATGCATGCGATGTAATTTATGTTCCTACAGATAATACAGTTGCTTCTAATACAGGGATTATTGACAATGTCTGCCGCCCGGCAAAAGTACCTGTAATTGCAGGCGAAGAAGGAATATGTGCCGGCTGCGGCGTAGCTACTCTGTCTATCAGTTATTATGATATTGGATATAAAACAGGTCAGATGGCTGCTGAGATCCTGAGAGATGGAGCAGATATTTCCGAAATGCCGATCGAATATGCGCCGGAATTTACAAAAGAATATAATAAGGCTATTTGTGAAGAACTGGGTATTGAAGTCCCGGATGGCTATATTGCTATCGAGCAGTAAAGGATTTACCCTTATATTTTATTGACACTGCATACGAGAGAAATGCACAGTGTGTATTTCTCTCGTTCCTTGCATTTGCGGGGAATTGTATTCTCGTTTGAAAAAAAAAATGGAGGATAAGAGAGATGGGTATTGTAGTAACTCTTTTAAATGCATTGCCCGGAGCAGTAGCACAGGGGTTGATCTGGGGGATTATGGCAATCGGAGTCTATGTAACGTTCCGTATTCTTGATATTGCCGACCTGACAGTCGATGGCACAATGTGCACCGGAGCGGCTGTCTGTATTATGATGATGTTGAACGGTCATAATGTGGTCATTTCCCTGATCGTGGCGACGCTTGCCGGTATGGGGGCTGGTTTGATCACTGGTATTTTTCATACTTTTATGGGAATTCCGGCGATTCTTGCTGGTATTCTGACCCAGTTAGCCCTATATTCTATCAATCTAAAGGTTATGACAAAGGCAAATCAGTCGATTAATGTTGATAATTCCGATTTGCTGATTTCTTTGCGCTTTGTCAAAGGCGTGGCATGGTATAAAAATACGATTTTTGTTGTAGTAATATTTATAATTGTATTAATTGCAGTATTGTACTGGTTTTTTGGAACAGAGCTTGGTTCTTCGCTGCGAGCGACCGGATGTAATGGAAATATGGCTCGGGCGCAGGGCATTAACACAAATTTTAATAAAGTGTTAGGTTTGATGATTTCCAATGGTCTGGTTGGCCTTTCCAGCGCGCTTTTGATGCAATATCAGGGATTTGCGGACATTAATATGGGACGAGGCGCTATCGTTATTGGTCTTGCTGCAGTTATTATCGGTGAAGCGATCTTTGGACGTATTTTCCGGAACTTTGCTTTGCAGTTGATCAGTGTGGCTTTCGGTTCTATTATTTATTACATTGTCGTACAGTCAGTAATTGTCATGGGCGTAGACACAGACCTGTTAAAGCTTTTATCGGCGGTTGTCGTAGGTATATTCCTTGCAATCCCTTATTGGAAAGGAAAATATTTTTCCAAACCTGTGAAGAGAGGGGGCGCCGCATAAATGCTTTAGATTCAAAACAATTATAAAACTTTCAATGCCGGTACAGTAAATGAAAAGCGGGCATTGAGTGGAGTTACCCTGAAATTGGAGGATGGAGATTTCGTCACTGTCATTGGAGGAAATGGAGCCGGAAAGTCTACGATGCTGAATGCGATTGCCGGCGTTTGGGCTGTGGATGAAGGAAAAATTCTAATTGACGGTATTGATGTAACAAAGCTTTCCGAGCATAAAAGAGCTAAATATCTGGGAAGAGTATTTCAGGATCCTATGACGGGAACCGCTGCTACTATGGGCATTGAGGAAAATCTTGCCCTGGCGAGCCGACGTGGACAGGGTCGCGGATTAAGACCCGGCATTAAGCGAAGTGAACGGGATGAATATCGTGAACTGTTAAAAATTCTTGACCTGGGATTGGAAGACCGTTTGACCTCTAAGGTAGGTTTATTATCCGGCGGTCAGCGTCAGGCGTTGACTCTCTTAATGGCTACTTTGAGAAAACCGAAACTGTTGCTTTTGGATGAGCATACAGCGGCATTGGATCCAAAGACAGCGGCAAAGGTACTTGAGACGACAGAAAAGATTATCCGGAGAGATCATTTGACGACCTTGATGATTACGCATAATATGAAGGATGCGATCATCCATGGAAATCGATTAATTATGATGAAGGATGGACAGATTATTCTGGATATCAAAGGCGAAGAAAAGAAGAAGTTAACAGTAGAAGATTTGCTTCACAAATTTGAGGAAGCAAGTGGAGAAGAATTTTCCAGCGATAAAGCAATATTGGGATAGAATAAAAAACTGCCAGTTTGTGGCAGTTTTTTTTAT
>CAZLZX010000207.1:0-4660 GCA_964564095.1 uncultured Eubacterium sp.
CATAAATACTGGGGATGCGGCCATTTTTTATCCTTTTTATCTGCAAAAGTCAGGTGACTACAGATACATACTATCTTGGTTATATATTCTCTTATTTGAATTTATTGTCAAAATATGGCTAATATAATTGTAACCTCATTTTGGCTAATATTCAAGATGGAGGTTTTACCATATGATTACTTTTGATCCATTTTGGGCAACTCTTAAATCCCGTAATATCAGCCAGTATATGCTTATCAAAAAATATCATGTCAGTGCCGGACAATTAAGCCGTCTGAGATCAAACAGCTATGTCAGCACGCACACGATAGACATGCTGTGTCAAATATTAGATTGTGAAGTTCAGGATATCATGCAGTATCGCAGTAAATAATTTCTTTTTTACTTTTATGTTGTGTTTATTATAGTGTTTTTTCATATAATATTGTATCCATTCACAATTTTCTTTTATCCCATATATGGCAAAACTTACTTGTTTTCTGTCCTTATATGGGAATCATTGTCTGCTTTTTCCATTGTTAATGATACAGATCTGATAATTTGCCTGATTACGGCATTGACATACTTCCATATAATTGGATATACTTTTTTTATATTATACTTCGTTCACACATGAACGAAGCAAGTATTTTTTTGCAATTATGAGAATTTTTTTAAAAAAGGAGATTCACTGCCGATAAAATTATAAGCTCAACACAAAAAGATGTGACATATTCATGTACGTTTCATGACCTCATCACATCTTTTTATTTTGTATTTGTTTTTGAAAAACTCCTGATCCTACCGATTTATGGCTGTACTTTGTTCATAAACCGTTCCCACTCAATGACTGCTTTTTCATACTGGATCTCCATCCAATAAGTATCCTCTTCCACATCAACAGCCATTATGCAGCATTTCGTTTCTTCCTGATCTGTGTTTTTTTCACGAAGCATAAAAACTGCGCTATTGCTTAATTTTTCAATCGTTTCCATATATGCTTCCGGCATAATATCCCGGTCAGGCACTTCCTCAAGAAGCACATCGTTTGCATCATAGTATTTTGCACCTTCCAGAAAAAACTTTACGATCGATGCATTTTTCAGGCGCATCTGTGTAGCGCTGATGTAGCAGTCCTCAAATTTTTGATTATGCGGGTTATCATACTTTGCGATCACACCCTCAAACGTAAGGTTCATCGTGCCCTCTTTATAATCACAGGAAATCAAACCCGCCTCCTGAAATCCAAATTTGCTCAATTCATTCACACATTTATATTTCATAGTTATGCCCCTTTTTAACATGATTCATCGTGTATTCTTTACCTAACTTTACTACATTCTTATCCTCCTTGACAAGTCTGAATCAATGTTAATTCCGGGCACGCAGCTCCTGATTGGCTTTTTCTACATTCAGCCTTGTCAGAATAAGCGTGATCAGCAGGTTAATGATCAGCGGAATCCACAGATACATAATGTGCAGCATATTGATACAGGAAGCGCTCTGTTCTGCCGCTCCGCCTACATAACCGCTGAACTCCAACAGCCAGCCTGCAAGCGCCGTACCGATACCGCCGCCCAGCTTCGTTCCAAGGGAAGTACAGGAATACATCGTACCATCCACACGTTTTCCGGTTTTCAGATACGTGTATTCAGAACAGGTTGCGATCAGAGCGTTCATGTCTCCCTGAAGCGGACTCATGCCGACTGCTGCGATGGCCGTGCAGGCAAGCATCAGAGGGACGCTGCCCATATAACCGGCAACTACGACTCCGAGACGCCCGATGGTACCAAGGGTGTATCCATAAAAATTGAGTTTATACATGCCATGAAATTTTGCAACCAGCATTGGAGTAAACAATAACCCAAGAATCATCGGAATATTGATCGCCCAGGAAAATACGCCAAGCAGATTCGCATTTTTCAGCACATAGGTCATATAATAAATGCCCATATTCAATGTGGCTGAATAGATCTGCATCAAAATATAAGAAGCGCAGATCATGAGATAATATTTATTGTGGAACAGCAGTTTAAAGGCTTCAATCAGATTATACTTTTCTTCCGGCTCATGAACCTTTATTTTACCTTTATTCTCTGAAATTTCATCAAAATTTTCATCCAATTTATTCTTAGCAGATACACTGACATCTTCATCGATTCTACACTCTGAAATTTCATCAGCCTTCTCTTCTGTTTTGCTCTCAGCAAGTTCTTCCGGGGACAGCTCCTTCACAGACATTACAGAGATCGTATTGGTAATCACGCCAATGACCGCATAAATGATTGCAACGGTTCTCCATGCAGCAGCGCCGCCGCCAAAATAAGCTACCATACCGACCGTGATCGTCTGTATTAACATACTGGTTCCAAAGGCGAACATAAATCGAATGGAGCCCATTTGTACACGTTCATGATTGTTTTTCGTGATCAATGCCGTAAGGGCAGAGTATGCAATGTTATTTGCCGTATAAAATCCGGCGTTCAGTACAGTGTACGCAATAAAGAACCATGCATACTGTGCAAAGGGGCTGATATCTGCCGGAATGACAAAGATTGCGATCAGGCAAACTGCACACCCAAAATACCCGTAAAACATCCAGGGCCGGGCTTTCCCCATCCTGCTGCGTGTCTTATCGATCAGCGAGCCAAAGAAAATATCACTGACTCCATCAAAAAGCTTGGAAACTGCGATCAAAGTACCTACAATACCTGCACTCATACCTACTGTATCTGTCAGAAAAATCATTACAAAGGCTGACAGCAGCGCATATACTACGTTACCGGCAATATCTCCGGAACCATACCCCACTTTGTTATACCATTTCAAATATCTTTTTTCTTCCATTTCTCTATTCCTCATCTAATGATTTACATTAGTATCAAATTCAATGAAAATGTAAATTTTTCTTCCGTCAGTCTGTATTTTTCCCGAGGTCTCGGTCCGCAGCTATTGGAACCAATACCGTTCTGTCTAAAATCAAGGTTTAATACCGTGCTGCCGCATGGAACCAATTCAAAATTATGGCGTTTTTCTGTCAGCTCTTCCTGCGTATAAACAGATGCATTGAAGGAAAACGGAACCGCGCCATATGCTTTCACTTTACGATCGTCTCCGCTTACAACAACATAGTCGCAGTCACAATGGCTTCCATTTTCCTGAGGCTTCAAATAATCCTCATGAAGATCTGACACACCGGAAGAATATACTCCATGGCTGGAAGCTCTTCGCTTATCTATATAGCTTTCCTCTGGTCCCAGGCCGAAATAAGTAACCTGATCCATCGTTTTTGGCAGGAACATTCTGAGGCCAAATCTTGGCAGTTCCGGGAAATCCATATCTCTGACAACGTCCATTTTTACGGAAATCTGACCGGAATTATGGATGGTCCAGACAGTATCGAGGCTCATCATTCTCTGTACGGTTACTGCGATCATTGCCATTTGGCTATGGATCTCAAGATATTCATCCGTAAGCGTATAATTTGTCACATAGGCTCTTGAACCGGCCCTGTCATACATTGCCTTGAACCATTCGGCTTTGATATACATGTCATTGTCAGTCGGCGCTCTCCAGACATTCAATTCCATAGGTCTGTCAAGAAATTCCTTATGATCTACAACCAACTGGTCAAAGGTACCATACAGTTTACTGTAAACATAAGTAAATTTGTTTCCTTGCACGATCAACTGTTTTTCTGTCTCAGACACTATAAGCTTTGGCAATTCTCTCCCTTTGGCTTCGGATTCAAGCTGCCATGCCAGACTTGTCTGATTTCGTGAATCCACATTTTCAAGTGCGATTTCATCAAATCCAAGAGCATACCCCCGTTTACGAAACTCATCTTCTGTTTTCAGAATGTAGCGCAGCTTCAAGTAAGCTCTGCCTTTGTCCGGCGCCTGAACAGGCAGCGAGATCTGCGCTTTGCGTCGGGGCAGAATTTTGGGAATGCTGGCATCCTCAAGCTTTCCGGAAGAAATGACCCTTCCGTCGACACTGACCTCATAAATGATATCGAGATACTCCTTCAGTTCCACATAGTTCATTTCATTTCTCAGCTCAAGAATGCCTGTTTCCTGATCATAGGAAAGGACTCTTGCCGGTCTGTGGACATTTTTATATTCCAGCAATCCCATATGCGGCGTCCGATCAGGATATACAAGACCATCCATACAGAAGTTGCCATCATGCGGATACTCGTCGTGGTCGCCGCCGTAATAATACATATCTTTACCGTCTTCGGTTTTTCCTTTATAAATTGCGTGGTCGCACCATTCCCATACAAAACCGCCGCAGATACAATCATATTTTTCAATCAGTTCAAAGTAATCCTCATAATCTCCGGCTCCATTCCCCATAGAATGACAATATTCACACATGATATACGGTTTATCCGGGTCTGATTCCACATAATCGATCACTTCCTGAAAGCCCGGATACATGCGGCTGTAGAGATCAAGATTAGAATAATCATATTTTCTCTTTCGTCCCTTATAATATGCACTTTCATAGTGCGTAAGTCTGCTCGGATCATACTTTTTCGTCCAGGCAAGAGATTTCTCCAGGGTGCATCCGTATCCACATTCATTCCCCATAGACCAGATCACAACACACGGCCGGTTTTTATCTCTTTCAACCAGCTTCCGGACTCTGTCAAGGGTCGCCTCATTAAATTCGGGAT
>CAZLZX010000208.1:0-4637 GCA_964564095.1 uncultured Eubacterium sp.
CATGGCATTTTTAGCCTTTACGGCTTTTACTAACTGGCCAATGAATGTGTTGGCGGATTTATATGGCGGAGCATCGAAGGTTTCCACTATTTACACGGTTTTTATCGTGCTTGGGATTATTGTTCAGCTGATTTTGTCCAGTTTCATTGGAAAGCTTAAAAGTGTTAAAAACATGGGAATAGGTTTGGGGATTCTCACAATGGCATTTGGAATGGCTATTATGCTGATTCCGCCTACGCAGACTGGTATTTGGCAGATCTGTTACGGGATTGTATGTTTTACATCCAGCATGTGGAGTATGTTTGCAGTTGGTATTTTGGTAGGGCAGTGGTTCCCACGCAGAAAAGGTACGATTATGGGTATCACAACCCTGGCTTTTCCGATTGCAAATGGTTTGATCGGCGCATTTGCCGGTATGGTATTTAAAAAGGGTGCTCCGGATGTATTTGGCGCATTTATTCCATTCTGGATCGTCTGTCTCATTGGTTTGGTTATCGGTATTATCTTTATAAAGGATTATCCGGAACAGTGCGGATGCTATCGTGACAATGATAAGTCAATGACTCCGGAGATGGCGAAGAAAATCATGGATGCGGAGATTGAAGCAAAGAAAACTTCCGTATGGAAATTGAATCATACATTAACAAATCGGGATTTTTGGTTTATCACGCTTCCTATGGCAGCCATCTTGATGTGTGCGATCGGTGTTATGACACAGACGGCTTCCATCCTGGCCACATTTGATATCGAAAAGTTTGGCGGTTATGCGGGAGTCATGGCAATGGTTATGATTTTCGGACTGATCGGAAGCTATGCGTTAGGACTTCTTGATACGAAGCTTGGTACAAAAAAAGCAATTATAATAGCAGTGGTTCTTATGATTTTGAGCGGTATTATAGGTATGATTCCAAGCGGAGCATCCATGGTTGTTTCCATGATGCTGTTAGCATTGTTTATGGGAGCTTCTTCCAATTTTGTCGTATCGGCAGCAGCACAGTATTGGAGACGAGAGGATTTCTCGACAGTATTTGCTTCTATGAATCCCATTGCAAACATTCTTCAGGCGGTTGGACCGATGATTGTTGCGATACTGTTTATGATCATGGGATATCAGGCAGTATTTGGATTTATTTTAATCTCTGGTATCATCAGTTTAATTCTGATCTTGCTGTTCAGTTCAAAACATGTAAAAGAAAAAGATGATAAATACAGAGCAGCAGCAGGCAAAGAACTGGATGATGCTTTAGTAGGAAGAAAATAGCAGAAAAAGCATTTCTATATGAAATAAATATTTATTTGGACTTTATATAGTAAATGATCAATTACCATAAAAAACTTAAAATTATGGAGAAGTGGGTGTCTTATGCGGGCATCCGCTTTTCTTTTTATGTAGAAGAATATCCTGGTTCCTATGAGGTAAAGCATAGATATCAAAAAATAATCGGTATTTTTCTCATCCTTTTTCATATATTGGATTAAGGCTCCAGTCATGGCGGACAAAAGTATGATAGGAAAAGCAGATCATATTGCCATCAAAAAGAGTGGACAAATCTGTCATATTGAGGAGCAATAAGGTCAATGGAAAGCTGACCTTTTGAGAAAGGAGTTTATATGGAACAGATGATTCAGTTATTTCCGCTTCATCTCCGCAAGGAAATCGTAGCCAGCGGAATCTCTGCGAAAAATCTGGAGGAGATCCGCATCAGAGTCGGACAGCCTATCCTGCTGCGGACAGATGCAGGAGAAGCATTGATTACGGGATTGGAGCAATATCGGATTACCAGAGAAGATTTGCGTCAGATGGTATCTTATATTTCCCAGTATTCCATCTATGCGTTTGATGATGAGATTCAGAAGGGATTTTTGACCCTGGAAGGGGGGCATCGTGTAGGACTGGCTGGTCAGGTCGTATTAGATGACAGATCGATCCGCACGATCCGCCATATTACATATTTAAATATCCGTATTGCTCATCAGGTATTTGGCTGTGCAGGAAAACTGGCCGGTTATCTGAGGGAGGGAGATCGCATCCATAATACGTTGATATTATCTCCGCCGGGAGCAGGAAAAACGACGATGCTTCGGGATCTGGTACGGATACTTTCGGATGGCACAAAGGAATATCCCGGAGTGAAGGTGGCTGTAGTAGATGAGCGGTCAGAGATTGCGGGATGCAGAAATGGGATTCCGCAGAATGAGATCGGTATGAGGACGGATGTAATGGATTGCTGCCCGAAAGTGCAGGGAATGATGATGCTTGTGCGGTCCATGTCTCCGCAGGTGCTGGCGGTAGATGAGATCGGAAGCGCCGAGGATATGGATGCTGTGGCATATGCCCTAAATTGCGGCTGTGCGGTATTTGGGACGATGCATTGTTCTACGATCAGAGAGCTTCAGGATAAACCATTCTGGCGAAAGGAGGAATATCACAATTTGTTTGGGCGGTACGTTGTATTGGGGATGGAAAAGGGAAAAAGAGTATTTCATGTATACGATGCAAGAATGGAGACCTTGTGCTGAAGTATTGGATATGTGGGGAAGCAAAAATATTGTTAAAGTGTCGGATTGGCGGGGAAGAGTTAGAGAGCGTATCAAAATGTGGAATGGGTAAAGAAAGGTTGGGAGTCCCATGTTAAAAATTGTGGGAATCATATTTGTGGTTCTGGCATCCTGGGGATATGGTTCAGGCTTGATCAGGCAGGTAAGGCTTCATCGGGACAACCTGTTTGCCTGCCGGGAATTGTTAGATCTTTTACTTGGGGAGATCAAATATGGAAAAACTCCGCTTGGAGAGGCTTTTCTGATGATTGCACAGCGGTTAAAAGAGCCATTTAACAGTACGCTGCTTCAAATCGCGGAGGAACTGTCAGAAAAACGGTATGAAAGCCTTCAGGAAATTTGGAATCGTTGTTTTAAGGCGAAGCAGAAGGAGCTTTTGTTTACGGAAGAGGAGATGTGTATTTTGTATGGTATTGGGAAAAATCTCGGATATTTGGATACCGATATGCAGACACGGCATTTGATATTATATCAGAAACAGGTAGATGGATTTTTAGCGCAGATGGAGAAGACAGTAAAGGAGAAGGCGAAATTATACCGGAGCCTGAGTCTGATGGTTGGCGCCATGGTTTGCCTTTTGTTGGTTTAGTATGTATGGATATATTTTTGAAGGTTTTACCTGAAGGAAAACGTATCCTTACAGTTTAGGTTTGTTCATTATCCGGGATAAGAAAGGGAATATGGGAAATGGGAGTAAATCTGATATTTAAAATTGCCGCGGTGGGAATCCTGGTAACCGTTATTGGACAGGTTTTAAAGCACAGCGGCAGAGAGGAACATGCTTTTTTGGTAAGTCTGGCAGGACTTTTGATCGTGTTGTTCTGGATCGTTCCGTATATTTATGACTTGTTTGAAAACATCAGGGATTTGTTTTCTCTATAAGGCGGTTTTGAGATGATTAAGGTTGCAATGATTGGGTTAAGCGGTGTTTTACTGGCCGTGATACTGAAACAGCAGAAAAATGAATATGCACTTTATATTAGTCTGGGGGCGGCTGTTTGTATTCTCGTATTAGCGGTAAATCGTCTGGGGGTTGTGATCGATGCGGTAGAACGGCTGCAGAACTTCATTAAGATAGATGGGAGCTTTATCAAGGTGCTGGTAAAGATGATCGGTATTACCTATGTGGCGGAGTTTGCATCCGGTCTTTGCAAAGATGCCGGATATGCAAATGTAGGAACGCAGATCGAGATGTTTGCCAAATTTTCTATTATGGCGCTCAGTATGCCGGTACTGCTTGCCCTGATAGAGACGATAGAGGGGTTCCTGACATGAGGCGGGTAAAATGGCTGATCCTTAGTTGTTTCTTTCTGTTTCTTTGTATGCCTCAAACTGTTTTGGAGGTACAGGCCAGTGGGACGGAAATCGATGCGGTAACTGATGACGCCGGGGGAGAGGATTCATTTTTTGATGGAAGCCTGATAGATGAATTTGAATTTTCAGATGTGGAAGAATTTTTGAACCAGTCAGAGGATACCTCCCAGTTAAGCTTTAAAGAATTGGTGCAGGAGCTGATTGAAAACAACGGAGAGGTGGACAAGAAGTGGCTGGGAAACCAGTTGATTGGAATGGCGGCATCTGAATTAAAGGAAAGCAAAGCAATCTTTATACAGCTTCTTATTATGTGTGTGGCATTTGCGATTCTGAACAATTTTGCCGGCGCTTTTAAAAACAGTCAGATACATGCGACCTGTTTTTACATGTTTTATCTTGCTCTCATCATGCTGTTGATGAAATCTTATTTGCTGATTCATCAGGTTTTAGTATCGGTTATGGAAAAGCTGACGGATTTCATGGAAGCACTGCTGCCGGCTTTTTGTCTGGCATTGACATTTTCAGCGGCGGTATCCACTGCGGCGGTCTTTTATCAGATCGTGGTCGCCGTTATCTATCTGATTGAACAGATCATGCTGAATATTATCATACCGGCGGTACATGTCTATGTGGTTCTTGAGATGTTGAACTATATGACAGGAGAAAGTATGATATCTAATTTGACCGCCCTTTTGAAAAAGCTGATCAAATGGGCGCTTCGGATGATGGTGGCGGCGATTGCCGGTATTAACCTGATTCAAAGT
>CAZLZX010000209.1:0-4604 GCA_964564095.1 uncultured Eubacterium sp.
AGGAAGCCCATTGGCTTTAGACAATGGGTAGTTCACCAATTTGTGAAAATATTAGATGATTTCATTTCGGAGTACGATTCGGAGAGCATATGAAATAGAAGGATAGTATTATGAAAGTACCAGACAATGCTGAATTTGCAAAATCCATGAGGAAAACTCATACGATATATATGCCGGATATGCTGCATTACCATAATGCTCTGCTGAAGGCCGCATTTGCATATGGCGGCTATCGTTTGGAGATAGTTCCTGAATATCCCACTCTGGCATCCCATACGTTTAGCACTATCAATAAGGACTATTGTACATGTGCGACGTATATTGTTGGAAATCTGTTAACAATGATAGAAGAGCTGGGAGACGATGCGGACAAAATTGCATTTTTGGAGCCGCAGACCGGAGGTGCATGCCGTGCAGGAAATTATTATAATTTGATTATTGATTGCTTAAGAAAAACGGGAAATGAGCAGATTCCTGTTTTGTCTTTAAATTCGCATGGTCTGGAGAAACATAGTGGTTTTAAAATCAATGTTAAAATGTTATTTGGCGCTATTGCCGCAGTCTGCTATAGCGATTTATTAATGACCCTGGTTCAGCAAATAAAGCCTTATGAGCTTAATACTGGAGAGACGGCTGCATTGCATTCAAAATGGTTAAATAAATTATCTTTAGATATTTCAAAGGGAATAAATCTTTTCCAAAGAGAAAAAGTCTATCTGGATATCATAAAGGAGTTTAAAAACATAGAGGTTGATAAAACTAGAAACAGGAAAAAAGTTGGCATTGTAGGAGAAATTTATATTAAATTTTCTCCAATTGGAAATGAGCATTTAGAAGATTTTTTAATTGATCATAATTGTGAATACAGACTAGGAGGATTTATTAATTATTGTATCTATATGGTTTTTACTGATATGAAATCTATGGAACTATCAGATAAAAATAAAGTGCAGTTTAAAAAATATCAAAAGATCATAGATTTTTTATGCAGGATGCAGGAGAAAATTAATAAGAGTTTAGATGCGTACGAATTTTTACATGATGGTAATTTTCATCAATTACACAGCTATGCGAAAGATATTTTAAATGAACATTATAATATTGGAGATGGTTGGTTAATCGCCGGAGAAATCATTGATTTGATTGATCAGGGTTATGACCGAATTTTAATTGTTCATCCTTTTGGGTGTCTGGTAAGCCATGTGGCGGAAAGGGGCATTTTGAAAAAACTTCATCAATTATATCCGAAGGTAGGTATTCATTCTGTTGAATTTGATTATGAGCAGTCGAAAACGTTGCGGGAGAGCAGGATTTTACTGGCGCTGCATTAGTTTACGGGTCAGCGATTGATTTTTATATTTATTCTTTACCGCTGGGATGCAAGGCAAAGAGAAGATATTTGACATATTTACTAGTATTGACTATAATATACTTAACAGGAAAGCTGGAAGGGAACCGCTACTTCCCCGCTCCGGCGAAAAATTCAGTAAAACGAAAATAGTCGTCCTAAACTTTTGCAGAGAGCAGGACGGCTATTTTTTATGCGTATAACTCAGTATTGCAACAATCAGTACCGCGACGGATACGATAAGCTGTAATTCCTCATATGTACTCATAAGCACCACCTCCGCACAGGCTCGGAGCGGGTACAGCACGTCCTCCAGTTTCCCTGGTAAGTATATTATTACGATGTTCAGCGTCGAAATTTCGACTGCTCCTTCTGATGGAGAAATGTCAGCAAGTTTTTTGAGTAATTCCAGCTTGCGTAAATTCTTAATACTTTCAGCTAATTCCATTATCTCATTACCACCAGTATAAACTATAGCATGATTAACCGTCCTGTGTAAATGGAAAAGTATTTGAAACAAATGCTTTACAAATGGTTTGGTAGTTATAATTGACGGACAAGCTTGTTGCCCTTCTGTAGAAAAAACGGCTTTAGAATCAATAATGAGATAAAAAGATCGATAATTTCTTTGAAAAGTAGAATGTGTTCACTTTTAAGGTTATTTTTCCTATAAAAATATTTTGGTACAATAAACTTGATTTTATAATAAATAGCGAAGGAGGAGAGATATGGTTTTAAAAATTGGCGACATATTAAAAAAATTGCGAATGGAAAGAAGTCTTACGCAGGAGGAAATGGCTGAACATCTGGGCGTTTCATTCCAGACTATTAGTAAATGGGAGCGGGGCGCAGGTTATCCGGATATTACAATGCTCCCTGTTTTGGCAAGGTATTTTAATATTACTATTGATGAATTGCTTGGTATGAATGATAGTGATAAGGTTAAGACATTGTATCAGATAAATTGTAAATGGGAGGAAAATAATAAAAATAGTTTTCATTATGAAAATATTGAATTAATGAGATCTGCTCTGAAGAAATTTCCGAATGATGCACGTTTAATGGTTCAGCTTTCAACGTCATTGCAGAAAATGGATGGAACGGATATGCAGAAAAAGAGATATTTGCAGGAGTCAATTGCGCTGGAAGAACAGATTCTAAAGTATACGGATGATGCAGAAGTTCAGGGAGCTACGCGTTTTAACATATGTTTTTCATATTGGAAAAACGGAGATTACGAAAAGGCGATAGAACAGGCGAGGCGTCTTCCTAATCTTTATAAGACACAGGAAAATGCACTGGTGTATTTTCTGGAGGGCGAGGAAAAATTGAAAGTCTCCAAAGAGGCATTGGAGGCACTCATATGGTCACTAAGCCTTCATATAAGCGTTCTTACAGAAACAGAAAAAAAGGATGTGCGTTTAAGAAAGCTTACAAGGGCGTTGGATATTCTTTTAGAAGAAAACGAATATATTAAATCCATATAGAAAACACTTGTTTTCTAACAAGGCGCCCTTGACATGAAGTTTGAACCATGTTAGATATTAAATAAGTACTGAATTCCAGATTGTGTCATGCAGTTTTTATCCGTACTAAGACATATCTATTTTCACAGTATTTTGTGCCTGAGTAAAGGGAAAGGAATGGAGACAAAAAATGCAGGATTTATCTTTTTTGAATGTGTTGACAAAAGGACTCGAAAAATTAAAATCAGTACAAACTTCATCGGAATTATCAGAAATGGACAAAGTGTTAGAAATGGGTAAGATTTCTGATGAAATTTCATCCTGTGTGTGTCGGTATGAAAAAGAGTATGTTGATTTCAGGCGGATCTGTGATCATTTAAGTGTGACATTATTTGTAACGGACACAAATGGAAAAGTTGTGTATATAAATCCCGCATATTTGAAGAAAACCGGGTTGCAGGAGCATCAGTTGATAGGACGAACCATGGGAGAGCTGCAAAAAGATGATATCATTCAATGTGACGTTATTCCCGCTGTACTTCGGGAAGGCAAGCCAAAAAATGCGATTGGATATGTGATACCTACAGATTACCGTGGGTTTATTGCAGCAGTTCCGGTTAAAGATGATGAGGGGCGCATTCAATATGTCATGACGACAGATTGGGATGTAAATACGATTATGGAGATGGAAAATCGGCTGCGGCAGCTGAAAAAGGGAGAGGTATCCGCTTCGGATGAAAGTCTTGGAGATGAAACGGGTGCGGACAAGGAGGTTTTGTATGTCAGTGATCAGATGAGACTTCTGATGTCCTTAACCAAAACTATTGCTCAGACGGATGTGACAGTTCTGATTACAGGAGAGACCGGAACCGGAAAAGAATTATTGTCAAGCGAAATTGTTCGTTACAGTAAACGGGCGGGCAAGCCTTTTGTAAAAGTGAATTGTGCGGCAATTCCGCAGGAGCTGATGGAATCCGAGCTTTTTGGTTATGATGAGGGCGCTTTTACGGGGGCGAAACGCGGTGGAAAGAAAGGGGCTTTTGAGCAGGCAAATGGCGGCACGATTTTGTTGGATGAGATCGGCGAACTTCCGTTTCAGGTGCAGGCAAAGCTTCTTCGTGCATTGCAGGAGAGTGAGATTACCCGGGTCGGAGGACACGAGGCGATCAAGCTGGATTTTCGGGTCATCGCTGCAACAAACCGGAATTTATTGCGGGAGATAAAAGAAGGGCGGTTCCGGGAAGATTTGTATTATCGTCTGAATATTATGCCTTTGGAGATTCCGGCATTGAGAGAAAGGGTGGAGGATATTTCTTTCCTTGTAGGCCGTTTTCTGGAAGAATTTGATAAAAAATATCAGAAAACAACTCTGGTCGATTCGGATGTAATTGATATGTTCAGACGCTATGATTGGCCGGGAAATGTGAGAGAGCTGCGGAATCTGACAGAACGTCTGGTCATTTTGTGCACGAGTGGAAGAATTACAGGGAATGATGTGCGGGGATTGTTTAAAGGCCGTACAAGAGATATGATCATAGAGAGACCTACCTTGAAACAGGCGGTTGCCCGGGTTGAGATGACGATGATAAAAGAGGCAATCCAGGAATATGGCAGTAAGAATAAAGCGGCAGAAGTGCTGGGGGTGGATCACTCTACGTTAGTTCGCAAATGCCAGCGTTACGAAATCGATTAAGCGGCAGATCATAGATATAACAAAGCCTGCAAATAAAAAGTTAAGGCTAAATTTATGAAAATTGAAAATTTTATACAGCTTGAAAAACAGGTATCAA
>CAZLZX010000210.1:0-4585 GCA_964564095.1 uncultured Eubacterium sp.
GGCGGAACTTTAACTCTTTAAAGAAAGTGGCCCAGAACGGGTAATTTTCATAGAGATTCAATACCCTTGGAATACCGATAGTACCTCTGACGGCGTCCACTTCATTTAACGGTTCATAGTTAAAGATCCTCTTGTGTTTGTATTCAAACAGATTTGGAATCTGTTCTTTGTTCTTTTCTCCGCCGATACCTTTTTCGCAACGGTTTCCGGTAATGTAACGGCGGTTGCCGGAAAATTTATTGATGGTCAGCAGACAGTTGTTGGTACATCCGCCGCAGCGTGCAAGCTGTGTGCCGAATTCCAGGTTGTTGATTTCATCAATGGACAGCATGGTGGTCTTGCTGGTTTCTTCATAGCGTTCTCTTGCGATCAGGGCTGCGCCGAAGGCTCCCATGATTCCGGCGATATCTGGCCGGATAGCCTTGCACCCTGAGATCGTCTCAAAGCTTCGAAGGACAGCATCGTTATAGAAAGTACCGCCCTGAACTACGATATGGTTGCCCAGCTCTGACGGGTCAGACAGCTTGATAACCTTAAACAGTGCGTTTTTAATAACGGAGTAGGCAAGACCGGAAGAAATATCTGCTACGGAGGCGCCTTCTTTCTGTGCCTGTTTTACCTTTGAGTTCATAAATACGGTACATCTGGTTCCAAGATCGATTGGATTTTCTGCAAACAGAGCTTCTTTGGCAAAGTTTTCTACGCTGAAGTTCAGAGATTTTGCAAAGGTTTCGATGAAAGAACCGCATCCGGAAGAACATGCTTCATTTAGCTGTACGCTGTCTACCGTCTGATCCTTGATCTTAATGCATTTCATGTCCTGTCCGCCAATATCAAGGATACAGTCTACCTCAGGATCAAAGAAAGCGGCGGCTGTGTAATGGGCGATGGTCTCAACTTCGCCGTCATCCAACATCAGAGCGGCCTTTAATAAAGCTTCGCCGTATCCGGTGGAGCAGGAATATACAATTTCGGCTTCTTCTGGAAGCAGAGAATAAATTTCTTTAATGGATTTGATGGAAGTTGCCAGAGGACTTCCGTTGTTGCTGCTGTAGAAAGAGTACAGCAGAGTACCGTCTTCTCCTACCAGAGCTACCTTCGTTGTGGTAGAACCGGCATCGATACCAAGGAAGCATTTTCCTTTATATGTAGCAAGATCGCCCTTGGTTACGCAATGACCGTTATGACGGCTGGTAAATTCTTCGTATTCAGCTTTGTTTTTAAAAAGCGGCTCCATACGCTCCACTTCAAATTCCATTTTGATATTGGAAGAAAGCTTTGTAATCATATCGTCCAGAGAAATCTGAACCTCTTCTTTATAGTTAAGGGCAGATCCGATAGCTGCAAAGAGGTGTGAGTTTTCCGGAGCAATGATATGCTCATCATCCAGTTTTAACGTACGGATAAATGCTTCTTTCAGTTCTGATAAAAAGTGCAGCGGACCGCCGAGGAAAGCTACATGCCCCCGGATCGGTTTACCGCAGGCAAGACCGCTGATGGTCTGATTTACAACTGCCTGAAAGATAGAAGCTGCCAGGTCTTCTCTGGTAGCACCTTCATTGATCAGAGGCTGGATATCTGATTTTGCAAAAACACCGCATCGAGCAGCGATGGGATAAAGCGCTTTGTAATCCTTTGCGTATTCATTTAATCCGCTGGCATCTGTCTGTACCAAAGATGCCATCTGATCGATAAAGGAACCTGTACCGCCGGCACAGATACCGTTCATACGCTGTTCCACATTGCCGCCTTCAAAATAAATGATCTTTGCATCCTCGCCGCCAAGCTCGATGGCAACGTCAGTCTGAGGTGCGTAAGACTGCAGGGCAGTGGAAACGGAAATGACCTCCTGAACAAAAGGTACACCGAGATGAGTAGCCAGGGTCAGACCGCCGGAACCAGTGATCATCGGCGCCATCATAATATTTCCAAGTTGTTTGTGAGCTTTATTCAGAAGATCGGATAAAGTCTCACGGATGTTTGCAAAATGTCTCTCATAATCAGAGAACAGTAGATTATCATCCTGATCTAAAATTGCAATTTTTACAGTGGTTGAACCAATGTCAATACCAAGTTTATGCAGTTTTAAATTTTCCATAAAATCACCTAATATTTTCCTATTATTAATGAGTTTCTGTTTAAACAAGAGACATTATACGACATGAAGAATTAAAAGTCCATGATTTTATCTTTTTTTAATATAGGAAACGATTTCTAAGTGAAAATTTAAAGACAAAATAAAACTTTGTTCGGGCAGAGAAAGTGATGGGAACATATCTTTAAACGGCAATCATATTTTAATTAAGAACAAAAATCGGGAGTGTGCATATGCTGTAAAAAAGGCAGAAAAACAGTATGGAATTTGAAAGTGGGAAAGGCATGGAGTATTTTGACAATAGGAGTGAAAATGGAGATATCCATAGGATGTGCCGGGGAATCATTCATGTGGTTAAGGAAGGGGATACTCTGTATAAAATAGCCCAGATGCATCATGTGGGTGTGTCAGAATTAATGTATGAAAATCCTTATGTGAACATTTATCAGCTGCAGCCGGGGGACGAGATCTGTGTACCGGTGGCACAAAAAAAGTAGCTGCCTCAGAATAAAATTTGCAGACCTGTATATGGGAAGGTTCTGACTGGAGATCAGAAAATAAAATTTAATATCATGAAGATTTTGTGAATATTTTTCAGCTTCATTGACAAACTTTTCAGAGAAAATTATAATGGGGCGTATAAATACCTTTGAAATGAGGAATAAGATGAATTTTTTAAATAAACTGGAACGAAAAATCGGAAAATATGCGATCCCGGGATTAATGAGATATATTATTGCCGGA
The DNA here is from genome assembly GCA_964564095.1 of uncultured Eubacterium sp. Classification (GTDB taxonomy): domain Bacteria; phylum Bacillota; class Clostridia; order Lachnospirales; family Lachnospiraceae; genus Brotonthovivens. The sequence goes on from CAZLZX010000210.1 coordinate 2,840, forward strand.
TATATTATCGGATATATTATATCCTATTTGGCTCCTAATATGGTTCTTTATTTGACGTTGGAACCATATATGATCTTTCATTATGGACAGATCTGGCGTCTGGTCTCCTGGGTACTGATTCCAATCCAGACAAATCCTCTGTTTGCTATTATCATGTTGTTGTTTTATTATCAATTGGGAATGAATCTGGAGCGAACCTGGGGAACATTCCGGTTCAATGTGTATATTTTCGGCGGTATGATCTTTACGATCATCGGAGCTTTGGTTTTGTATCTGGTCATGGGACAGCCAATACTATTGGGCGGATTTTTCAGTACCTATTATATTAACCTTTCTATTTTCCTGGCGTTTGCGGTATGCTATCCGGATATGCGGGTTATGCTGTATTTTATCATTCCAATTAAGATGAAATGGCTGGCTATTGTATATGCCGTGTTGGCCGCATACAGCGCTGTTAGTTCGGGATGGGTTGGCAGAGTAGCCATTATAGCATCTTTGTTGAATTTTATAGTATTTTTCCTGGTTACAAGAAATTTCAAGGCGTATTCTCCTCATGAGATGAAAAGAAAACGGGATTTTAAGAAACAGACCAGGCAGCCCAGAGGAGAGGTTACCAGACATAAGTGCGCAGTCTGCGGGAGGACAGAGCTGGATGATCCCACATTGGAATTTCGGTTTTGTTCCAAGTGTGATGGCAATTATGAGTATTGCCAGGATCATTTGTTTACGCACAAGCATATCAAACATTCATAGGAATGTTTGATATTATAAGGTAGATAAATAAACAAGGCCATTGGAAACATTACGATCCGATGGCCTTTAAATCCATCTTTTTATGAAAGAATTTTGTATCAGAAGAACTCAGAGATAAAAATTTGGAGATTTCACATATTTTTTGGGTACAATGAAATAGTTAAAATATTGACGTTAATCCGTGGCTGTGTTAAATTTTTATGTATATGAGTAAATTTACAAACACGTTAAGTCTGAATAAGTTTTATGTTTGTGATAAGAATACGGGAGGTTTGAAAATTGGAAAACGAAGTTACTTCCAAAAATTTTATTGAACAGATTATTGACAAAGATATAGAAGAGGGAAAATGTGAAACGGTCTGTACACGTTTCCCACCGGAACCGAATGGTTATCTTCATATAGGACATGCGAAGTCTATCCTTTTAAATTATGGACTGGCGAAAAAGTACAATGGAAAATTCAATATGCGTTTTGATGACACGAATCCTACAAAGGAACGTTTTGAATTTGTAGAGTCCATCAAAGCGGATGTGGAATGGCTTGGCGCAGACTGGGAGGACCGGCTGTTTTTCGCATCAGATTATTTTCATCAGATGTATGAGGCTGCCGTTAAGCTGATCAAAAAAGGAAAAGCCTATGTCTGTGACCTGACTCCGGAAGAGATTCGGGAGTACAGGGGTACACTGACTGAGCCGGGCAAAGAAAGTCCGTACAGAGACAGAAGTGTGGAAGAAAATCTGCAGCTTTTTGAGGACATGAAGAATGGGAAATATAAGGATGGAGAGAAGGTTCTTCGTGCTAAGATCGATATGGCGTCTCCAAATATCAACATGCGGGATCCGATCATTTATCGTGTGGCACATATGACACATCACAATACAGGAGATACCTGGTGCATTTATCCGATGTATGATTTTGCACATCCGATTGAGGATGCAATTGAAGGGGTTACTCATTCTATCTGTACGCTGGAGTTTGAGGATCACCGTCCG
>CAZLZX010000211.1:0-4573 GCA_964564095.1 uncultured Eubacterium sp.
GTCCTGAATTTCTTCCACGCTCAATGCACGGTTCATTCCCTCGCAGATCGTACGCATGTTAGCAGAAATAACAGCAATCTGTTCTTTGCTCATTTTTTCATTGTCAGGAACAGACTCATTTGCCTTAACAACCGCTGCGGTTATTTTATCCAGATCAAATTGTGATTCCGTACCGCTTCTTTTAATAATCTTCATACCAATCTCCTATATATTTCCTATAAGCATCAGACATTGCTCTTTTGGCAGCCCTTAATTCAACATGCCGCAATCCTTATTCATCGATTCCGCATCATCTGATATAACAACAGTTATCAAAAATATGTAGTACAGGATTGCCCCTGTGTATTTGCTATTGTACAACATCTAGTAGGCCTTTGCAAGAGCATTTTCTATATATTGTGTATTTTTTTCGGTTTTTCCAGCCTATGAACACAAGATATAGTATTTCGTTTTTTTATGGCAAATCTGCCTGAAGCCTTGATTTTGTAAGGATTTTCCCGGCTTTTTGCCAGCGCCAGGGCAAAAAATGAGCCGCCCCAAAATGTTGAAGACCTATATATGGACTCTGATCTAGATCATTCTTTTACCACATATGGACGCTCCAACAAAATATGACGGCTCCAATATTGTTTCTATCGGCTATATTCAGGACAACATTTCAATCGCTTTCTCAATACGGGCAATGCTTTCCTCTTTTCCAAGCACTTCCATCAGCTCCGTAGCTCCGCCCGGTGTCATCTGTTTTCCGGACACGGCGGTACGAACCGGCCACATTACATATCCATTTTTGTAACCCTTCTCAGCCACGTATTCCTTCAGCATAGCATACAATGCATCATTGCTGTAATCCTCCTGCGCTTTCAGCCTTGGCAGAAGATCCTTCAGCACCTCCAAGGATGTCTCCGCATTGGTTTTCATTTTCTTATGAGTATACATAGCAATGTCATATTCCGGAAGTTCCTCAAAGAAATCAATATGTTCTTTGATATCCGGAAAGATCTCAATTCTGGTCTTAACCATTTTTGCAATCTTTCTCAGATCATAATCCTTTGTGATTACTTCTTTCATATACGGCTCTGCCATCTCATAGAAGGTATCCTCATCCATTGCCTTCATATATTCGCCATTCATCCATTTCAGCTTTACCATATCAAATACAGCCGGAGATTTGCTGATATGATGATAATCAAAATTCCTGATCAGCTCTTCCAAAGAGAAAATCTCCTGATTGTCCGCCGGACTCCAGCCAAGCAATGCCACGAAGTTTACCACTGCCTCTGATAAAAATCCCTGATCGATCAGATCTTCATAGGAAGAATGTCCGCTTCTCTTACTCAGCTTCTGATGCTCCTCATTCGTGATCAACGGACAATGAATGTATTTCGGCTCTTCCCATCCAAATGCCTGATAAAGTCTTGTATATTTCGGTGCAGAGGAAAGATACTCATTTCCCCGGACTACATGGGTAATTCCCATCAGATGATCGTCAATAACATTGGCAAAATTGTAGGTCGGATAACCATCGGATTTAATAAGGATCATATCATCCAGCTCTTCATTCGGCGCTGTGATATCTCCGTAAATCTCGTCATGGAATGTGGTCGTTCCCTCATTCGGTACATTGGCACGGATCACATATGGCTTGCCCGCAGCCAGATTTGCTTCCACTTCCTCTTTGGACAGAGAAAGACAATGCTTATCATAAATGCTGATCTCTTTACCGGCAACCTCCTGTTTCAGGGAGTCCAGACGTTCCTTATCACAGAAACAGTAATATGCCTCGCCTTTTTCGATCAACTGTTTTGCGTAATCCATATACAGGCCCGACTGGCAACGCTCACTCTGTACATAGGGGCCTACTCCCCCGTCCTTATCCGGACCTTCATCGTGAATCAGTCCTGTTTTTTCCAGTGTTCTGTAAATAATTCCAAGCGCTTCGTCAACGAAACGCTCCTGGTCTGTATCTTCTATTCTTAAAATAAAATCTCCGCCCTCATGCTTTGCAATCAAAAAAGTATACAATGCGGTACGAAGATTTCCCACATGCATTCTGCCTGTGGGGCTTGGTGCAAATCTGGTTCTGACTTTAGCCATTTCTCATCCCTCGTTTTCTGTAAATTTATTTTCCATACATATTTTCCGATACGATAATGCCGGAAAAATCCGGCTAATCCATTATATACAAAAGGAAAAGGTTTCTCAACCTTTTCCTGAAAGTTTCCACTGTAAATTTCAAAGAAATACTGCCATCTGGATATTTCAACCTTCCGCTTATCTGTATTACCGCTCCCTTTGGGGCAAGTAAATGCTCTCTTTATTATGGTGTGATGGCTTCAATCTCCCGTTTATAATAAGCAACCTTTGCCTTGTATTCTTCCGTCATCATCTTTCCTCTGGACTCGCCCTCATTTCTTCCGATATCCTCGGTGTGGATGAACTGACCGCTTAATGTATCATGGGCATGTTCAATCTGAGAATCCTCAAATTCAAATTTGATACCATTCTCTGAACATACCAGTTTTCCGACAATGCCGCACTGTCCGCAGATTGCCGTATATTTATCCGGAAGGAAAAAGTTTTTAGAATGACAATGGGGGCAGATACCGTCCTCTCCCTGCCACTGTGCTTTTTCAATATCCTTCGCCGCATTGGCAAGATTTACACCGATCTCATGGGCTCTCTGCACTTTCGCCTCATCCGCCAAAATGCCAAGCGACCACTGGAACGCCTCATTATCAATGACCTTCCACATCGGAGTCAGGGCATGAAGATAAAAGTCGTTCTGCACCTGTGTCGCCCAGTCAGAACCGCCGATCGCCATATAAGACACTACCTTATCCTGCATGTATCTTGGATCTACCCTTGGACCCCCTTTTTCTGCTGCAATCTTATCCGCGATAATATTATTGGAGCGTCCCATACGAGGTCCAAAACGATCCATGATCGTATGAAAAATACCTGCCGCACATTTTTCAAAGATCGGTATAGAAAAGAGGACTCCATCTGCATCCATCATCTTATCCAGCAGCCATTCAAAATCATCTTTGATTGCACACATATTGCCCTTTCCTGAAAACTGCCCCATTACACACGCCTTGCATCCGGTACAATGTTTGATGTCCAGATCAAACAGATGGACAAATTCTACTTCCGCCCCCTGCTCTCTCGCTGCAATCAGCGCCTCTTTACACATACAATCATTTGCTCCATTTTTCGTTCCGCCTGAAATTCCAATAATCTTCATCTTATATACCCGCCTTTTTCTCTAATCTCTTATTTATTACAATTTTGCGTTTTCTCTGATACCTTTTACCAGCCATTCCCATTCTGCGTTTTTTCTGATACCTTTTATCATCCATTATAATTCTGTGTTTTCCCTGATACGCTTCACGAATCTATATACCATAAAATAACCTTTGCCCTACCTCATCGGCAGATAACCGCGATACTGCTTCAGATTATCAGACGCAGCCATATCTGTCAGAAACAGACTGGCAAACTCATATTTGGGTCTTACATATGGAAACTGTTCATACTGCGCCCATACCGGTTTCTTAAATGCTTTCGCCGCTTCCACCGCACAGCGATGCCATTCCTCCGGTCCGTCAAACCACATCTCTACGCAGCGGTCAAAATGGCATCCATTGATCTCTTTCTTTACCGCACTGGTAAGAATCCGGTTTGTCTCCGGCATCTTCGCAAAGGAAGGCAGCACTTCCTCCAGCATCCACTTCTCTCCCTCTTCTTTTGTACATCCCTCCGGATAGGATACTAAAAACATCCAACGGTAATTCGGTCCGTCTACGATCGTACGTCCTGCGCCTTTAAGATCTAATTCCCAGAATATGGGAAGAAATGCAAAGATAAAGGGCGGACACCCGTTATCGCCTCCTGTAGAACGGGCTTCCTCTCCTCCCATGACAGCTCCATCCGCATCATCATCCGGAATTGTTCCCTGCCATTTTAATGCCTCCGGCGGGAAATATTCACTCAGTGAATTTACCAGGCTTTCCTTTGAAAACGGATTGATCATCCAGTAATGCTCTGTCAGCTGCATCCGATAAGCGCCAAACCGTTCCCCCTCCGGCGGTGTGGGCAATGCATTGTAAAAAGTGTATTTTGTTACCCACGGTTCAAATTTCGCAATGCTTTCCGGCACATGATGATAATACAGCCAGTGCTGCAATTTGTGACGGTACTGCTCCTTTACACAGTCCACATAGATCAGACTTCTAAGCGGCTGGTATGTAATTTCTCCCATAAAAACCTCCTTTTTGCAGATGCTGTTTTGCCGCCCGATCTCAGGCTTCTGCAACATTTTCAGCATACAATTTTAATAAATAAAAATACCTTTCGGCTATATACTAAGTATACTTACCGAAAGGCAGTTCTGTAAAATGACTCTTGTTCATGAGGTCATGCATGACGCACATTAACGTCACTGTTCACTCGTACCTCGTTCCAGTAACGATTCGCAGGCTCATTTTAAGTTTTGCTTCGCAAAAGGAGAAAAGGAGCCTGCTCACACCTGAATCACATTCTTACGTACCTGAGCAGCTAAGTGCTCAGGTAC
>CAZLZX010000212.1:0-4570 GCA_964564095.1 uncultured Eubacterium sp.
GCCTTTACAGGCTCCATTTTCGCTTCTCAAGTGGCAAACTCGGGTTATAACACAGATCTTGCCCTTTTTACAGTTATTTTTCTAGTTCCTTATTTTCCTCATTTTCTCAGCCTTCGTATCTTTTTCACATTATTCCGTCCTGTTCCCATGACTCTGATTTTTCCCGTCTTTTGCAGGTTCAGATCTCTCCAACAGCTTATTTTTTAATTTTTCCAAAGCCTTTTTCTCTATTCGGCTGACATAAGACCGGGAAATCCCAAGCACGGCTGCTATCTCCCGCTGTGTCAGCGGTTTGCTGTTATAAAGTCCATATCTCCTGCAAATGATATATTGCTCTCGTTTTGTCAGCACCTTGGGGAAAAGCTCATAGAGACGCGCCACATTTTTCCGCATCTCCACAGTCTCCGGAAGCTCCGGCTCCGTACTCTCTACCACATCCATCAACTTGATCTGATTTCCTTCTTTATCGGTTCCGATCGGTTCATACAAAGACACCTCTTTGGACAATTTCTTTCTGCTTCTAAAGTGCATCAGAAGTTCATTTTCAATGCATCTCGCAGCATAAGTCCCGATCCTGGATCCCCGGTTCAGCTTATAAGTATTGACTGCTTTGATCAATCCTATCGTGCCAATGGAAATCAGCTCTTCTATATCCTCTTCCGCACTCTGGTACTTTTTTGCAATGTGAGCTACCAGACGCATATTTCGTTCAATCAAAACCTCCCTTGCACCGGCATCTCCCCTTGCCAACAGGGACAGGTAATATTGTTCTTCTTCCGCATCCAATGGAATCAGAAATGTTTTCAAAAAGCACCTCTTTTTCGCGGAACTTATTACATTCTATGTTTGGGTCATGTTGTCTGTGCTTTTCCCAGTGGGATTCTGCAAAAAAATGTGCTATACTTGCGGTTATGAGACGAACATTAGAATATCAGATTACAGCACAAGAGAATAAGAAAACGATTCTGGATTACCTGAAATCCAAAGGATACTCCCACAACCTGATCGTTCATCTGAAAAAGACCCCGGAGGGCATTCAGAAAAACGGCATCTGGAGCTATGTATCCGATCCATTGAAAGAAGGGGACTGGCTGAAAGTTCACTGGGAAGAAACAGAAGGCTCTGACCGTATCGAACCCATCTGTCTGCCTTTTCCTGTCATCTACGAGGATGAAGATATCCTGGTAGTAAACAAACCGGCTGGCATGCCCATTCATCCTTCTATGAATAACTATGATAATACGCTGGCAAACGCAGCCATGCATTATTTTAAAGAGAAGGGCGAAAGCTTTACTTATCGATGCGTCAATCGTCTGGACCGTGATACCAGCGGACTTACCATTCTGGCCAAAAATATGCTTTCCGCTGCCATTCTTTCCAGAAACACAGGACTAAAAGCAATTACCCGTGAGTATTTAGCCGTTGTGTACGGCAATCCTCCGGAATCCGGAACAGTAGATGCGCCAATTGCCCGGGCAGCAGATTCAGCCATTGAACGCTGCGTTGATTACAAACGGGGAGAATCCGCCATCACGCACTACCGCAGGCTGCGCCATGATTCCGAAAAAAATCTGTCTCTGATTCGTTTGACGCTTGAAACAGGCAGAACACACCAGATCAGAGTTCATATGAAACACATCGGTTTTCCACTGATTGGAGACTTTTTATATAACCCGGATTTTACCCATATAAAAAGACAAGCCCTGCATTCTGCCTGTCTTAGTTTCATACACCCCATTACCGGCGAACCTATGAGGTTTGAAGCTCCGCTTCCGGAAGATATGGATTGCCTTTTCCCACTAAATTCGATATCAGAAACCAAATAGATGGTCATAAAACACATTTCTGTATTTTATGACCATCTGTCATTACAACAATATGTTTGCATACCAGGTATACAATCTGTCATTTATCGGATTCTCTCCGGGAATCCAACCTTCTTCTGTACCTTACGCAGTGTCTTTGTAGCGTAATAATTCGCCTTTTCAGCATTTTCCTTGATAATACCGTTAATATATGCCTTGTCCTTTGAAAGTTCGGCAAAACGGGTCTGAACCGGCTTCAGAACGGAAACAACGGACTCTCCTACTGCCATTTTCAGTTCGCCATAGCCCTTGCCCGAAAATTCATTTACAGCTTCCTCCGGCGTCTTACCCGTACAAGCGCAATAAATATCCAGAAGATTTTTTACTCCCGGCTGCTCATCACGATAGCAGATGCAGGCTTCTGAATCTGTTACCGCACGTTTAAATTTACGCATGATCGTATCCGGATCATCCATCAGATAAATACTTGCATTTGGATTTTCATCGGATTTGGACATCTTTTTCTCGGGATTCTGCAGGCTCATGATCTTAGCTCCGGATTTTCCGATATATGCCTCCGGAATCGTAAATACATCTCCATAGATGCCGTTAAATCTCTGGGCAATGTCTCTTGTGATTTCCAGATGCTGCATCTGATCGATACCTACCGGAACCACATCCGCCTGATACAGCAAAATATCAGCAGCCATCAACACCGGATATGTAAACAGACCCGCATTGATATTGTCCGCATGTTTTGCAGCCTTATCCTTAAACTGCGTCATACGGCTTAATTCGCCCATATAAGTAAAACAGTTTAAGATCCAGGAAAGCTCCGCATGACCGGATACATGAGACTGATAATAAATACAGTTTTTCTTTGGATCCAGGCCTGCCGCAATATATAAAGTCAACAGATCCCGGGCACGTTTTCTAAGCTCCGCCGGATTCTGTCTCACTGTGATAGAATGCAGATCTACCACACTGTAAAAGCATTCATACTCATCACTCAGGGTAACCCAGTTTTTCAACGCCCCAAGATAATTTCCAAGTGTCAGCGTACCAGTTGCCTGCATACCGCTGAACAGCACCTTCTTTCCGTCAATCATACCAATTCCTCTTTTCTACAAACTTCTTATAGTTTAGCATTCTCAAAGCTATAAGTCAACGAACAACCTATCGTTTCAGCACCTGTTTTCGTATATACCGAAAAGTTTCTTCTTCTCCCTTTTCCGCCAGCATGTGCAGCAAAGTTTCCAGCAAAGCGCGCGTCTCGTCATGCAGAATATGATATTCTTTTCCATGCTCATAATATTCCAGTGCGGCCCGGTCCGTATAAGATTCCTTCATATATACTTTAGAAGCCGCCATCCGGTCCACAAACATCTCCACCACATATCGCTCCGGCATACGCATCCCTACCATTCCCTTCTGGGGAGGAAGGCCGTAGTCGATCCAGTATTCCATATGATGTTTGTTTCTCCCTTTGTGATGCAGCCAGGAGGAAGAATATCCTTTACTTTTTCGTTCCGCATTGTTGGGACTTTCATCTCCCTGAAAATAGCGGCACCCTACCCAGAATTCTACGGGAGAAAACTTTGACATATCGTGAAACAAGCCCTGTTTATAAAGTCCCACTTTAAAGCAGCCCTTCATTACGAGCCATTTATGATGTGTGATCGTTTGAAAATGTTTCCAGACCTTCATGAAACTTTCCTTTCCAAAATATAAGCAATAAAAATCTCTGCCTGCTGAACGTCTATTCTATCACTTTGGTTTATTTTAAAGCAATATTTATCAGCAATACATGACTGTATTTCACTGAACAGCCAGGGAAATGCAATACAAAACGGCAAGATGACAGGGATAAAACAGATAGAAAAAGTATTTCATCGACGGTCCCCGCCTGCCGTTATACAGCAGCATCGGAATGATCGTGATCACAGCCACGATCTCGATTCCTCCAAATCCAAAGATTAAAATCAGACTAAATATAATGTATTTGAGCACAGGCTGATCTTTCAGATAATACAGAATAAAAATAATTGCAATGCCGCCTGCTCCATAATCACAGTTTATCAAAAATGCGGCTGCACAAATTACCGCTGCCAGCACAAAGATCCATATCTTTCTATTGCCGGTCTTGCTGATCAAAAACAGCAGCAGCATTCCCAAAAACAGCGTCCAGAATACATTTTGATATCCAAAATAGAACCATTCCCCGGAAAACGCAAGATCAAAAGGTATTTCCGATATAAAAGCAAACACCAAAAGACGTATCATATATTTCTTAACATCTCTGGTTTTTGAAAACCCCTCTACCAGCAAAAAGCAAAAAATCGGAAAAGCGATCCGTCCCACGACACGAAAGGCAATCTGCTGCGGAAACAGAACATAACCGATATGATCTATTGCCATCGTAATGATCGCAATCCACTTTAATGTAAAATTGTTAAATCCAAATTTTACCTGGCTCATTTATTAACTCCCGAATATATTGTAGACTTCATAAAGCTAAGTATAACATGAAACCTGCAAACGAAACTACTATTATTTTGTGCAATACCCGAAAAATGAAAAAGGATGCGACTTTACGCTTATCGCATCCGCCGGCACCCTTTTCATATCAGTGTATTTAAAACCAAAAATACCAAATTTACATGTTACGAAAACGCTCGTAACGCTCCTCTGCCAGTTGTTCTCCCGGCTTATCTAAATTGTCATTGATAAAGTTTCTGATATGCTTACGCATGATCTTACAGATC
>CAZLZX010000213.1:0-4566 GCA_964564095.1 uncultured Eubacterium sp.
TTGTACACTCATTATAATGTACAAAAATTAGAAGAACATTAGAATGAATTAATTTTTTTATATTCCGGCAAATGTACGACAAAAGCGCTTCCCTGCCCAATGTGCGAGGTTACTTCGATCTTTCCCTTATGATATTTTGCGATATCTCTTACCATAGCAAGACCAAGGCCGGTTCCCTCCGTCGCACGGGCTTCGTCTGCTCTGTAAAAACGTTCAAAGATCTTCTCCTGCTGATCTTCGGAAATACCGATTCCATCGTCCTCCACTTTTAAAAGTATCTCATCGGCACAACTAAGCGTAACCTCTATCTTTCCATTCTCTTTTCCGTAACGGTAACCGTTGCTTATAAGATTTGTCAGCATCCTGGAAAGCAGATCACGATTTCCCCAAACAAAGACATCTTCCCGGGCGCTCCAGGTCAATTCGATCCCCTTATCTTTCAGCAGCGCCATATCGCCGCAAATATCCTCTACCAGTTCCGTGAAGTTGAACTGTTCCTTAGGATATACATCTCTGTTTTGGTCCAGACGTGCAAAACAGAGCATATCTTCGATCAAGCGGGACATTTTTCTTCCCTGACGCTGTATCACATACAAAGCTTCTTCATATTCCTCTTCTGTTCTCGGCTTCTCCAATGTGTATTCACACTGCGCCATAATGACCGACATAGGGGTGCGAAGCTCATGAGATGCATCGGATGTAAACTGCTGTTCCGCACGAAAGGCGCGGTCCAACCGCCCAAACATGTCATCAAAAACATTCGCCAGCTGATGCAGTTCATCATTTCCCGGCCCCAGATCAATCCGCTTATTCAGATCACTTCCCTGACCGATCTGCACTGCCGCCTCCGTAATCTTATGAACAGGCTTCAATGCCCTTCCAGCCAGCCAATATCCGCCTATGATCGCAAGCAGCAGCAGCGCCGGCAGCGTAAAGGCTGAAATCCGCACTACCGAGGTAAGCTGCGCTGTTCCCTGATTTTCCGAAACCATTCCTCGCAGCCATAAACCTTCGGTTCCATCCTCCGAAAGCGCACGGTCAAAGATATAATAACGCACGCCCTCATACTTTATCGTCTGAACGATGCCGTCCGAAAAATTCAGGTTCGACGTGGACTTTGTCAGTGGATTTTCTCCATATAACATCTCTCCCGTTCCCTGATAAAGAGCGGTATAAACACCATTTACCTGATCGAGAAAATCATCATCTATTTCCAGATATCCATCCTTGTAGGAAATATAATGATCCACATCGTGATCCTCCCGGAGCTCTCTCATGCTGGAATAAAACTCCACCTCATCCACATTATCTTCTACCGTTTCAACCAAATTATCCTGTATCGTCTTCTGCATGACTGCACGATTGACCTTCATAATGATGCCGAAGGTCACGCCGACAATGATAATCATTATGACAGAAAACCAAATTGTTATTTTTAATTTGACAGACAAATTTTTCATGACATTTCCTTAAGCACATAGCCCCTTCCACGCACAGTGTGAATGAGTTTCTCCTGACGGTTACCATCTATTTTTTTCCTGAGATAGCTGATATACACGTCCACCACATTGGTTCCGCCCTCATAATCAAAATTCCAAATATGATTCTCTATCTTTTCTCTGGACAATATGATTCCTTTGTTTCTCATAAGATACTCCAGAAGGTTATACTCCTTCACAGACAGATTGATTTCCTGCTCTCCCCGTCTGACCGTATGAGAAACAATATCCATAGTCAGGTCGGCGACAGTCAGAACATTCTCTGTCATACCAAACTGCTTTCTGGTCATTGCCCGCAGGCGGGCTGCCAGCTCCTCGAAAGAGAATGGCTTGACCAGATAATCGTCCGCGCCGCTGTCCAGCCCCTTTACCCGGTCGGAGACAGCGTCCTTTGCGGTCAAAAACAGCACGGGCACAGTGGATTTTTGATTCTGGCGCAGATGACGCAGCACTCCAAATCCATCTACATAGGGCATCATGATATCCAAAATAACTGCGTCATAATCCGTCGCATCCAAATATTCTATTGCTTCCCTGCCGTCAAAACAATGATCCACAGAATAGCCGTCTGCCGACAGCTTTTGTGTAATGATTCGGTTTAAATCCCGTTCATCCTCTGCCAATAAAATACGCATATTTTCTCCTATTCTTTGCATTCGTCTGCATACATTTCCGAATATTAATTTGCCTCATTCGTTATCGTCTCAAAAGATATCAGTTCTTTTCCGTTATATGACACACGGATCCGATCGCCCGCCTGCAAGAACAGCAATGCGTCATTCTCTGCCGCTTTCTGTCGGTAAATATTCTGCTGTTCATCTATGACATATACATAGGTATTTCCATCAATGTCAATAAATTTAATGTCGCTGATCACGATTTCTTTTGTATCCGTAGCCTCCAGCGGCTCATTTTCCTGTTCCGGCTCTTGATCGGAATCTTCGCCCTTGTGATCCATCTCATCCAAAGCTTCCCCTGTACCGATCAGATTTCTGTATTTTTGAATACATTCTGTCTGTGTGGAAGCCGTGGTAACCAGATTGTACTGCTCTACATTGACTGCCGCATACAGTTTTACCAGTCCGCTGGCATCCTTTAATACCATAATATAGGTCGGCTCGCCATCCACATTGATCAAAGACGGAAAGCTTGCCTGATATCCTTTCTCCTGCACTTCTCCTTCTGCTGCCGCCATAGCGGATTTTTCGTCTGCTCCGGCAACCTCATAATAATGTGTCTCCCCGGTTCTCTCATTCGCCATGAGGAATCCGATATTGGAGCTGTCGCCATTTACGGAAGTGATGCCTGTATAGATCCAGATATCCCCGTCTTTCGCCACAAAACCATAGTCATTTAACGGCACAGCATCGGAGCTGCCTTCATCACTCTCGTCCGCACGGTACATGGTTACCTGCTTACAGCCCTTCTTTCCAACTATGCTGTTGATAAATCCGTTCTGCAGCTTTCCATACCAGTCATACTGGGTACAGAGCAGATCTCCCGGAAATACAACATCCACCCACTGGGGCGCTTCCTCAATTTCAAGATACTCCATAGAACCATCCGTAGGGTCCACGATGATGGCGCCTTTTACTGTCTCGCCGCCAAACAGTCCGATGGTTTTATCGTATACGGAAGCAATATAATAAGGATTTCCCTGCTCATCAATCTCAAAATGAAGATTTCCGAACATTGCCGTAGGGTAATGCATTCTGATATGTCTTGCCAGATCCTGTCCCAGATATGCGGAAGGTACATATTTCATACCCTTTTCACTGGTCTGATAGTCCGCTGACATGGACACCGGATTTACCGTTACATATCCCGGAATACCTTCGGAGCGATTGTTGATCCATTTGAAAAATCCGGCATACTCCAAAGCGGACACCTTTAAGGGCGCACCATTTTTATCGATCTGCGTATAATCATCCGATACATTGTACTGGCTTACCACATTGGACAGTGAGCCTATTTCCCTGTCGCCAAGCATCTGGGCAGAATAGGTATCCATCAAAGCAATGGAATCCGTACTCAAGGTTTCTGCCAGATCCTCTTCAAATACCGAATCCTGCACCTGCAGTATGGAAGCGTATTTTCCGGAATGAAACATTGGCGCTCCCAGAATAGAAATAACGACAAATGCACCTACAATAATGGCAGGAATCTTAAAAAATCCTTTGTTTTTATAATTCTGATATTCCTGATCTGTTCCCGGCACATCATTTCTGCCCATACTCATAGACCAGAATCCGATGGTTTTTACTGCCAAAAATATGAGACACCCTGCAATGATCACACCCCAGAATCCCGGAGACTTTATATTGACAGCAAAAAGTCCAAAATAATAGATCAGAGCAATGATCACGGCGGTCACGACCGCCGCCGCCAGATTTGACTTTCGGTTCAATTTTTCCGCAGGCGCGCTTTGTCTGTGATTATCTTCATGCACTTCACAATTTCTGTACTTTTTCTTCTTGTTTTTCTTTTCCTTCTTCATTGAATACTCCTTTTGTTTTCCTTAAAACGATAAAAATATAAGGACAAATACAATTGCCATTCCCACAAACGGCGCCATGATCAACAGCTTAAATGCAGCTTTGACAACTGCAACGATGACCAGAAGCACTAAAATAACCATTAAAATAAAGATTCCCATTGCCAATAACATATTGTTCACTCCTTCCAGGCTTTCTATTGTTATAAAAAAAGACTCTTGTCATACACGTCTCCTGTATGACAAAAGTCTCGCTGTTTAATTCTAACCGAGCGCCAACAAGCACTGTCCTGACGATTTCGAAACACATCTGATAAAGCTTTGCAAATATCATATGTTATTTACTGATATTTACGATGTGTCGCTACTCCCTTTTGTTGTAACTATCATATTCCACTGACACATTTTTGTCAATGACAGAATCTTTAAGTTTTTATTAACAAAACTTATCTTTAAAATATATACGGCAGCTTCCCGTCAAATCATTAGTTTTTGAAGCTGTGAACCGGCGCCGGGATACGTCCGCCGCGGCTCACAAAGGCTTCACAGGAATAATTATTGACCGGCATGATC
>CAZLZX010000214.1:0-4561 GCA_964564095.1 uncultured Eubacterium sp.
ACGCTTGGCCCTATGATCGGGATCTTGCAAAGAAGCGGAATGTCAAAGGACTCAAATGCCAGATTTGCATTTACACCGCATACATCTTTACCGATAAATCCACTCAGACCCGTACCAAAGGTCAACATCGCCATACCGGCAACGGTCTGATCAGCCT
This sequence comes from uncultured Eubacterium sp., assembly GCA_964564095.1. GTDB lineage: Bacteria > Bacillota > Clostridia > Lachnospirales > Lachnospiraceae > Brotonthovivens. Next base: position 158 of record CAZLZX010000214.1, read on the forward strand.
GAAGTGTAACTGTCACAAAGGCAAATACCAGTCCAAGCACTGCACCCACGATAATAACCGTTATAAGAGCAAGCCCCAGATTTTGTTTATGCACTGCTACCAGATAGCCGGAGACAGCTCCCATCAGCATGATTCCCTCAAGCCCCAGATTCATAATTCCTGCCTTTTCTGAGAAAATCTCGCCGACTGCCGCATACAGTACGGAGACCGCATACAAAATCGCAGTTGAAATAATCGAAACAATCAATACACTCATGCTTTAGCACCGCCTTTCTGTGATTCACTGCCGGAAACTGCATCAGGATTTTCCGGAATTGCCGGCTTGTTCCTGCAAATCACAATTTTATAACGGTTAAAAAATTCTCCCGCAATAACAAACAACATGATACTGCCCTGAATCATGGTAGCAATCTGCGATGGCACACCGGTAATCTGTACAGCCACCGCACTGATCTGCAATGCACCGAATAAGAATCCCACGATCAATACTACAACCGGATTTAAGTTTGCCAGATATGCGATAACGATACCCGTATATCCGGCGCCGTTCGGCAGATCCGCCTGTACTCTGTGTATGATGCCGCCTACCTGGGCAAAGCCTGCCAGTCCTGCTATCGCACCGCTGATTAACAATACGAAAATAATATTTCTCTTTACATTCATTCCGGCATAGGATGCGGCTGATGGGCTTCGGCGGATAACTTCCATCTGATATCCTCTCGCCGTCTTTTTATGGAAAAAGTAGATGCCAACAGCCATGATCACAGCTATGATCACGATGGAGTTGATACCTGTATTTCCTATATCCGGCAAAAAGTACCGCTCATCGATTTTGGCGGTCTGGGCTACCATCTGTCCTTCTTCCTTCCATGGACCATACATCAGATAGTTCAGGAAAAGCAGTACAATATAATTGAGCATCATGGTCAATATTGTCTCACTGACATTCCACAGCGCCTTCGGAATTGCCGCAATCAATGCGATAAAAGCGCCTCCGGCCATAGCCAGTATAAACATAATGATCAGCTTCGGTATGACCGGCATATCCGGTCCGTAAAGTCCAAACCAGATACACAAAATCGCTCCCATAGCATACTGCCCGTCTGCGCCGATATTATTCAAATTCATACGATAACCAAATGCTACAGCCAGCCCCGTAAACATAAGCGGCAGCCCGGCAACAACACTTTTTTGCAGTCCTTTTACCGAAAAGATCTTCTCCAGCATCTTTCCGTACACTTCCAGAGGATTAAAACCTACCACTGCCAGAAAAATGCCGCAGAACACAAAGGCCAAAATCACAAATACAATGGGATTGAGGATCTTTCTTACCATAGAAACGTGGGTACGTTTCTGGATTCGTATCTTAGGCATCTGCTTTCACCTCGCTTTTCTCTCCGGACATCAGCTTTCCGATCTCATTGAAATCAGTCTCTGATATCTTGCGGATTCCCATTAATTCTCCGTTACAAAGCACGCCTGTACTGTCACACATCTTAAAGATTTCTTCTAATTCCTCTGAAATCAAAAGAACTGCCGTGCCGTTTTTACTCTCTTCCAAAAGGATTTCCCGGATCGCCTCCGCTGCACCGATATCAAGCCCTCGCACAGGATATGCAGCCACGATCAATACCGGCTTTCCATCCACCTCTCTGGCAATCAAAAGCTTCTGCTGATTACCGCCGGACATCAGTCCTACCGGCAGATCAAGACCGCCATTTTTTATCTCGTATTTTTCCACGAAATCTTTTGCCGCCCGCTCTACTTCACTGCGCCGGATCAGACCATGACGGCAATATTTCGACGCATCATATTCCTTTAACATGACATTATCTATAAGATCAAGCCCCGGCACCAGTCCCATATGCAGTCGATCCTCAGGAATAAAGGAAATTCCTTTTTGAATCCTTTTTTTAATGGATGTTTTCGTCACATCCGAGCCCTTCAGTACAACCGTTCCGGATACCGCAGGCCGAAGCCCCGCAATGGCTTCCGCCAGCTCACGCTGTCCATTTCCGGCTACTCCGGCAATGCCGAAGATTTCTCCTTTATGAACAGTCATGCTGATATTCTTTAATGCCGGTATTCCCTTGTCATTTAAAACGGTCAGATCTTTCAATTCCAACACCGCTTCATCAGAAACCCCGCCGGCCTTTGGCGTCATTTCTTCCATTTTACGGTCGCCTACTACAGCCTTCGTCAAACGCTCTACCGTAGCATCCTCTGCCAGCATCGTATCTTCCACCATGCCGCCCTTCAATACCGTTATCCTGTTGGCATGGTTCATAACTTCATTCATTTTATGGGAAATAACAATGACAGCTTTCCCGTCATCCGCCATTTTACGAAGTGTTTGGAACATGTCGTCCGCTTCCTGTGGAGTCAAAACAGCAGACGGCTCATCCAAAATCAGAATCTCTGCACCGCGATATAACAATTTAATGATCTCAACTCTCTGCTGTTCTCCCACAGATAGCTGCCATACCTTCGCAGATGCATCTACAGACAAGTTAAACTTTTCAGAACACTCACGAATAACTGTCTCCATCTTCCTTTGATCCAACAGAAATTTGCGGTCCTCTGAATGCAAATATACATTTTCAGCCGCTGTAAGAGTGGGAATCAATCGAAAGTGCTGATGCACCATACCGATTCCCATAGAAACAGCTTGCTTTGGATTACGAATTGTTACCTTTTTGCCCTTATAAAAAATTTCCCCACCATCCGGTTTATAGATACCAGTCAAAACATTCATAAGGGTACTTTTTCCCGCACCATTCTCTCCTAACAATGCGTGAATTTCGCCGGCGTAAAGCTTTAAATCCACATCTTTGTTAGCTACAACAGAACCGAATGTCTTGGTGATATGCTTCATTTCCAGAACCAAATCTCCCATGTCTACTCCTTTTGTAAGCCCCTGCATGACGCCATCATGCAGGTTGTCCAATAGATCGATTTCGCAAGTACCGAAAAGCTTTGCATACTTTTCAGTGTTATAAATTAAGATATTTTATTTTCCCTCATATGTAATAACAGATGCAACGTCATAATCAGAAAGACGTTCCCTGCCTTTTAAGCCTGCAAGCTCCATCAGAAACAGCACTTTTACGACCTCTCCGCCCAGCTGCTCGATCAGCTTAATACTTGCTTCCACAGTACCTCCGGTTGCCATCAGATCGTCTACGATAACAACCTTCTGTCCTGGCTTGATGGAATCTTTGTGCATCTCGATCTCTGCACTTCCATATTCCAGATCATATTTTTGGGATACGGTTTCGCATGGAAGTTTTCCTTTTTTGCGGATCAGTACAAACCCTCGGTTCATGGCGTATGCCAATGGCGCTCCAAAAATAAAGCCTCTGGACTCTGCTCCGGCGATCACATCAAACTCCACGCCATCCAGATTTTTCTTCATCTCTTCAATGGCAAGCTGGAAGCCTTCTGCATCCTGGATCACAGTTGTGATATCACGAAAAATAATACCTTCTTCCGGAAAATCCGGGATAGATCTTACATAGTCTTCTACTCGTTTCATCATAGTCTCCTCTATTTCTTCGTATTTGTACAACTGTACAAACCTGACACTCCATTATATACTGACCTGAGAAAAAAATGCAATGTAAAATACAAAAAATATTGTATAAAATGTAATTCTTTTCTATACCGACATCAATCTGCCATAAAATGTTCCGTAAATAGAGACAAGGGCGTCATAACGACGCCCTCATCTCCCTTATGCACATAAAACTAGTTGAAATATGTTGTACAGCAAATTTATATAACAGATGCACAATTACTCGAACATATCCGGAAGCCATTTCTTCGGATCTACCTCAAGGAACTGAGATCTCTCGAAATGAGCTTTCTGTGAGAATGGCATTGTGCAGTCAAAGATTGTCTTGCAGGAAATACCTGTATCTCTGATCATTGGATTATATGCGGTCTCCTGTGTGTGATCCAGCGGATGGCATCTTACACCCGGAATAAATACGGTATCGATGTCTCCTTGATAACGTGTATTCAAAGCCCACAGTACATCGTTGCTGTCAAACGGATCTACATCTTCATCTACCAGAATCACATGTTTCAGCTCATTAAATGCTGAGAATGCCAAAAGCGCTGCCTGACGCTGACGTCCTTCATCACTTGGTACGCTCTTCTTGAACTGTAAGATAGCAAGATATTTTCCGCCTCCTGACGGATGTGCATATACATTCATCAAACGTCCCGGCATAGCTGTTTCTACCATATTAATAATGCTGGCTTCTGTCGGAAGACCTGCCATATGTACGTGTTCTTCAGAAGGTCCGATCGTTGTCTGCATGATCGGATTGATTCTGTGCGTAACTGCTTTTACTTTGATAATCGGAACCATCGGCGCCGGACCTGTCTGTCCCGGGAACT
>CAZLZX010000215.1:0-4529 GCA_964564095.1 uncultured Eubacterium sp.
ATAGTGACCTGTGGCAAGTCCTCCTTTTTTAAACCGCCGGAAAAAGTTGTCGCGAATACTATTTTTTTAGCACCGGAAGACACATTTATAAATCCCCCGACCCCGATACCGGTTCCGTCTCTCATACTTGCATTCACATCGCCCTTTGGAGATATTTCCAAACACCCAAGACAGGTAAAATCGAGAATACCGCCATCATAAATGGAAAACTGGTCTTCCATTTCTATCGTTGCCGCCGGATTCCAACTGCATCCGAAATCATGAACTGCTGCCGGAATACCTCCAATACTTCCGGTCTCAGTCGTCAGCACAAAAGCATCTGTAACCCCTTCTTCTGCAGCAACAGAGCCTACGGCCTCCGGAATACCAACACCAAGGTTTACAATATTGCCCTTTTCAATTTCCATAGCCGCACGTCTGGCAATGACTTTACGAGGACTTAGTTTCTCCATCGGAATATCCCTCATCGGAATTTTGCATTCTCCGCTGAAAGAAGGATTGTACACAGTCTGTCCGGTCTGCCAATGATATTCCGGTTTTGCAACATATACATAATCAACAAGTATTCCCGGCACTTTTACCTCCTTCGGAGGTAAACTTCCCGCTTTCACGATCCGTTCTACCTGACAGATCACAGTGCCGCCACAAGATTTTGCTGCCTGTGCTGCCGTCAGCTGTCCAAGCAGATACCCTTCCTTACTCATTGTGATATTTCCATCTTCATCCGCAACGCTTCCCCGAATAATCGAAACATTAATTTGGGGAATCTTATACAACAGCCATTCCTCCCCGTGAATTTCTATCAGTTCAACCAGATCTTCTGTCGTCCTGCTGTTCATCTTTCCGCCGCCATACCGAGGATCCATTGCTGTTTTCAAACCAATCTTCGTGACGACACCTGGCTGTTTTTCTGTTATCGCACGATTCATGGCAGCCATAACTCCCTGGGGAAAGTTATAAAACTCAGCTTCATTTTTGGCACACATTTTTCCGATTGCAGGTCCGCACCCCAAAAGATGTCCTCCTACGCCTCGTTTCAACAGCCCTTCCTTCGCCACATGAGAAAGTCCTCTTTCTCCTCTGTTTCCCACAGAAGCAATCCAATACATTGTCAGATTTTTCGGATGCCCCGTTTCCTCATAATGTTTTCCGATTTCTACAAATGCTTCCTCCGCAAAACCACCCAGTGTGATACCTGTGATCATCAAAGTATCTTCATCCTTTATGATTTTACAAAGCTCCTTTGCTTTTACTATTTTCATTTTGTTCCTCCACGCATTCCAAAAGCGCTGTCAACTCCATCCCCATCTGATATCATTGAAATGGCGGGAAGTCGAACAGACCTTAAGCATCCTCAGCACGAAATTTTCTGTTCGACTTCACAGCTTGACACATTATTTTATTCCATTAGCGGCGGCATCTGAACAGGCCATTTTTCAATTGGAATATCCTCCGTCCCCAACTCAATCTCATTCTCGTTATTTTTAACAATAATCCATTTCAACCAATTCTCATTATCCATTTCCGGATAATCCTCCCGCAAAAACCATCCTCTGGATTCTTTTCGCATCAGGGATGCCTTATAATGTAATTCTGCTGAAAACACCATCGCTTCTGCCTCATGGCAGTTCATCAGCCCATGAAAATCTACAGCCACAAGATTTTTAGCCATTTCCTTCGCCTCATCTACAATCTTTAACGCTAACTTCATCCTGTGTTCACTCATATAAACAGACTGCTCTACCGGTGCCATTGCTTCCTGAATCCTATTGACAACCTGTTTTGCCGTATAACCTTCTTTTCTATCCAAAGGCGCATAAATTCTCTCCATACATTCTTCCACCTGTGCCTGATCCGGTTTGATTCCCTTTATCTGTAATTGGTTTTTAGCCACGTCCTCCGCGCACATTAAAGCAGAAAATACCGCATTCAAAATACCTGATCCGCGATTTCTTCCCGGAGGCGCCGGAACAGCCCCTGGCAATGTGGATCCGGAATAGCTGACATCTCCTATTGCATATAATCCATCTATCGTAGTACGCATACTGTGATCTACCTGAACCGGAGACTGTTCTCCTATAAAACCGGGACATACTTCCCAACCGTTATCATACTGCTGTGCTTTCGTATAATTTGCTTTCCAAAACGGAAGTCCATACGGCCTGTCCCACAGATATAACATGGTCTGATCATTTTTAATAGGCTCAAATTCATCCGGATGAACCACGATCGGACCTCTTAAGGCAGACATCTGATAATACCATTCTGCAATTGCATTGCTGTTTACATCACCTTCCAGAAAACGTCTGAAATTCTTTGTGATATTCTGTCCAAATCTGTCGTACAAAACATTTTCGCCAAATACTACTTCTTCATGACTTTTTGCTTTCAAAAACTGTGCGAAGTTTCCAAATTCCGGATTCCGAAGCTGAGCTCCGGCACGAAATGCTGCCAAAATACCATCGCCCCTTCCACTGCTCCACATGGATGCGATTTTATAATTCTGACTGCCTGTGGCAAGAACCACTGTCTCTGATTCAAAAACGTAAAATGTTCCATCCAGAATGCTATAGCCTGCAGCCCCCACAATCGCACCATTTTTACTGAGAAGATCGTTGACTGCAACTTTATCCATAATTTTCACGCCAAGTTTTTCAGCACGCTGACGTATTTTAACTGTAATATCCAGGTCAACACCTATCATACTTACAAATGGCCCCATGGGATGAATGGTATAACTGCCATCCTCATTTACAGGAACTTTTACTCCCCAGGCTTTCAACTGGTCGATAAGCTCATGGTTCATCTTCACATATTTCAGCATCAACTCCTGATCGCCAAGATAACATCCAACGGTGTTCACATGCATAGCAAGAAATGCTTCCGGAGTAATATGATCAAAGTCAAAATATTGTAAAATTCCACCGCCCTTATTTGCTTTTCCGGAATAACCTGCGGTCTGCTTTTCAACAATCAAAATATCCAGCTGAGGATTCAGCTCTTTCATTGCAACTGCCGTAGAAAGTCCGGCAATTCCGCCACCAATAATCAATACCTCTGACGATATTGTTTCTGATCCATATTTTGGTTCGTACATAAGTCTGATTCCTCCTTTTTAATGATAACAATCGAAGCTCTGACGCAGGCTCTCTCCGGCATAATCAGGAATGACCTTAATACAGTTCTTCTTACAGATAATCTCACAGTAATTACAGTGTTCACAGTCCTCTACATATTTAAAAACAGGCTTTCTGTTTTCTTCATCCCAACGAATCACATCAACAAAACAGGCTTTATAGCAAAGCTTACATCCAACGCAATTTTCAGGGTTAAATTCTATTTTGTGATTAGCATTAATCATAATCCCTTACCCTCCTCATCTAATCCATAATATGTAAAATTATCTTTTTCTTCTTTGTAAATGCGTGGAAGTAAGGATGCAAGATGTGTAAATTCTTTGATATTATGCAGACACAAGCCTTTTGGTCCTAACTCCGGAAATCTTACCCAATCCGGCAACGATTTTATAATCTTACGATCTTTGCATGTATATCCTAACCAGAAGCGGCTTCGCAATTCGATTCCTCCGTCTATCTCCCGCACAAAGTGACACATTATTACATCCGGAGTCGCAAAAGGCGGAAGACCATATCCCCATCCTCTGGCACATACAATGGTAGAACAAAGCTCTGTGCCAATCTTGCTGGTGTCAAATCCTAAATCTGCCGGGTTTTTGAAATTCAAAACCAGCGGATCTAAACCCATTCCGATATCCTCTAAAACGAAGTGCGTCGTGTCCCAATATTTTTCACGAATACTTAATGCGGGATCCAATGTTCTTTTCTTTTGCTGACAGACAGCCTTTCCATGGTCTTCCGGATCCCAAATGGTATAGCGCAAATCATCCAGTGCATGCCAGGCAAACCACCAGTCAAACATTTCTGTTGTTACCCCCGGCATTTTTGTCATATTTGCAACATAGCCCGTACCATCAGGCATCACACAATATCCGATTTCTCCATCCAGGTATCCCGGTTCAAACAGACGATTTCTGTCATAAATTGAAAGCGCTTTATCCGGATCAAGAGGTCCTTTCAATACCAGATCATATTTTTCCTGAGGAGCCTGCACCATATCTTCCAAATAATATTTGTAATAGCTCTTCTTTGTATCCTGCTCAGTTACAGGAACCTTCGGTTTTTTTATATTTACCATAACATTACATTTCCTTTCTCCTTTTCAGGAATTCTACTGAACTTGTTATCATAATTATCATAATATGCCTGGGCTGATTTCGTAAAATATCTAAGCGCTATGAGGTCATAATCAAATTTTATCGAATTCACACATCGATATTTCGGAAAACATTTTCTCAAAAAATCATAGCCTATGGGGCATCCCATTATGCCATCCGGCGTTTCACAAGTATAGAAAAAGAAGGGTAGAAAATTCATTTCTGAACTTTCTACCCTTCTTATATCATGATTCTGCGAATTATGATCACATTTTGCCGTTCGCCAAGAGTGAGC
>CAZLZX010000216.1:0-4507 GCA_964564095.1 uncultured Eubacterium sp.
GACCAGTGCGATCTTGCTGTGGGTCTTTAATCCAACCAGACCGTATATAACATGGCATCCGGCTTTTTCCAGCTTTCTTGCCCACACAATATTGTGTTCCTCATCAAAGCGGGCTTTCAGCTCTACCAGAACGGTTACCTGCTTTCCGTTCTCTGCAGCCTGCGCCAGAGATGCAATGATCGGAGAATTGCCGCTGACACGGTAAAGCGTCTGCTTGATGGCAAGTACATCCGGATCTACGGAAGCCTGACGGATAAAGTTTACTACCGGATCAAATGTCTGATACGGATGATGCATTAAAATGTCGCCATTTCTGATCTGCTCAAAAATATCGGAGCCTTCCGGAATCTCCGGCACCGGCTGCGGACGGTAAGGCTTGTTTCTCAGATGATCGTAGCCTTCCAGTCCATACATTTTCATCAAAAAGGTCAGATCGATGGGACCCGGAATCTTAAAAATATCTTCGCCTGCAATATGGAAGGATTCTTTTAAAATCTTTAACAGTTTTTTATTGACCTTTTCCTCTACCTCCAGACGAATCACTTCGCCCCACTGGCGCTGCTTTAACTTACTCTCGATCTCTTTTAATAAATCTTCTGCTTCATCCTCATCAATATTGAAATCCGCATTTCTCATGATCCGATAAGGATACGCACAGATCACGTTATAGTTCAGGAATAAACTTCCCAGATTTTTCTCTATGACCTGTTCCAGCAAAATAAAGGTATCCGGCTCCTCAGCATTTGCAGACGGGATCTTAATAAATCTCGGCAGAACAGACGGCACCTGTACGGTGGCAAACTCTGTCTTATCCGGCTCCTTTTTGTCTTCCAGCAGGGCAGCAATATTCAGAGACTTATTCTGAACCAGCGGAAAAGGTCTCGACGCATCCACTGCCATCGGTGTCAATACAGGATATACATTGTCGTGAAAATACTGATCCACATATTTTCCCTGCTCTTTTGTCAGAGACTCAAACTCGTCTACGATCACAATGCCGTTTGTACGAAGCAGAGGCAGCAGGGAACGGTTGTAGGTGGAATATTGCAGATCCACCAACTCTCTCGTATCACGGTTAATGGCCTCCAACTGCTCCTTAGCAGTCATTCCCGCAATATCCTTCTTCTTATATTTGGCATGAACCATATCCTTTAAGGATGCCACGCGCACCATAAAAAACTCGTCCAGATTGGAGGATGTAATGCTGACGAACTTCAGTCTTTCGAGAAGAGGTATCGTCTTATCTCTGGCTTCATTCAGCACTCTGCCGTTAAACTTCAGCCAGCTCAGCTCACGGTTTTCAAAATATTCCGGTTTATCAAATATCATTGTATTATCCATAACCTATCTCCTCTATCTCTTCTTTTCTTTCAGCACAGGCCGAATACTGAATACCTGTTTAAACAAATCTGCCTGTTGTTCAAATTTTATCTGTTCCCATACCGGATGCCTGGATGCCTCTATCGTAATGACAAGATCTTTTTCCTTCCGAACCACTTTAACCTCTGAAAGCTTCTGCTTATGGCTGCGGTCCAGAGCATTTGACAAGCGGAGAATCGACGCTATTTTTGCCACCAGCACATATTCATCCACCGAAAGGATATCCTGCAGTTCTTCATAGGGATCCAATTCGTTTTTATTGTACTTAACCGCAAATGCGATGATCTGTCGCTCCCGGTGCGTCAGTCCCAGTATTTCCGAGGACATGATAATGTGATAAGACATATTTGCATGATCTGCCATGCAGACATACTTCCCGCAATCATGAAGTCTGACAGCTACCTGTAAGAGTAAGCGATCCCGCTTTCCCATGCCATTGATCTTCTTTGATGCATCAAAGATCGCCAGGGCGATTTTTTCCATAGCTGCAAGATGGGGACCATGACATTTATAGCGAACTGAAATCTCATCTGCGCAGGAAAGAACGTCATCCGTATAATCATGTGTTCCTTTTAAAATTTTATTCCGCAGCGCATAATCGTAAGCAATACCGTCCGTGATCTCAAATCCGGGAATCCACACATATTCCGCTTTCAGCTCTTTTACCAGACCATAATACATGATCATGCTCGGATAAAAGATCGGATCGTTGACATTCAAAAAGTCAAACCTGTCACTGAGGGTATCCATATCGCTTCGATATACATTCCGAATATAATCTTTAAAATCTGCGGACGTAACTACCCTTGGAATATCCGTTCCCTGCACAAACCCATATTCCTTTGAAGTCTTTAGCTTGTCACGGAAAATTTCGTCCAGGTACTCTCCCATAAAAATGAGATGTCTGCTCCTTCTGCTGTTTTCATAGAGAGCGCGGAAAGCATCCATTTCTTTTTCTACCATTTCCAGGATCTGATGCTCTCGATGCTCAGGATTGCTTCGAGCCAGAGATAATGCCCTGAGCAAACGCAGAGAACCAAGGATGATCTGCTTTGTAAAAACCATATGTCCCTTTTCAAAGATAGTGATCTGCATACTGCTGCCGCCAACATCGATGAGGACACACCCCTCCTGGATCATATCGGCAAATTCTGTCATACCGGATATGATCTTATAGCTTAAAGAGCGCTGTTCCGAATTGTTCAGTACCTGAATATGAAATCCTGTCCGTATCCGGACCTGCTCCAACACAAAAATCATATTTTGTGCGTTTTTTAATGTGCTGCCTGCAAATACAAGGCATTCATCGCAGCGGTATGACTGGCTGATCTCCCTGAATTCATTTAAGATCTCACACAGCTCATCTACCTTTTCATAACTAATGGCTGCATGTTCAAATACATCTCTCCCAAGAGTCAGCCGGCACCGGATCTGATCTACCTCACGAATCTGTTTCTTTCCGGGAGACAGCTCCTGTATCTTCATGCAAACCTCATAGGAGCCGATATATACAGAAGCCAATGTTGTTATCTTCATATGCCCAATATCCTTTCCGGGTCCTTCCCCTTATTGTCCTTCTTATTATTTCACAGAATTTCCATCCAGCATTGTCTGCTGCTGTTCTCTGCTGATCGCCATTACCGTTTCAAACAGCGTGCGGATTCCTCTGGCATTTTCCTCCGAATGGGTCAATGCCGCCAGTGCATTCAGCTTCTCTTCCTCTCGTTTCTGATCAAAAACCTGCTTTCCATTGGCGATCTTATATTCTGCTACCTGTGTGGTCAGCTCCATACGTTTCTCAAACAGCTCCGTAATCTGCTGATCAATGGTATCGATATCTTTTCTGATTTCATCTAACTGTCTCATACACAGCTCCTTTTTGCATTTTTCTTCTATAGTATCTTACCAACTGTATCCGAATAAAATTTATTTCAGATCAAACAACGACAACTGGTTGGATTCCGGCAAGTCTCCCAGAAGATTCAAATCTGACATCAGATCCACTGCCGTTTTGCTGACTTTTGTTCTCTGCCGGAAGTCGTCCTTGGACAAAAAAGCTCCATCCTTTGCCGCTTCCACCACGCCGTCAGCCGCTTTGTCTCCCAGCCCGTCAATCGTACTGATGGACGGCATCAGCTTACCATCAATGATCTGAAAATGATGTGCCTTTGCCGTATATATATCAATCGGCAAAAACTCAAATCCACGGGCGTACATTTCCTGCACGATCCTCATATCTTTATAAGTATCCTGCTCCTTTTTGGACAGGGTGTCTTTTCTGCGCTCATAATCCCGCATGAAAAATTCCAATCGTTCTCTTCCCTGACACATCAGTTCATAGTTAAAGGATGTGGCTCGAATACTGAAGAAAGCCGCATAATAGGCAAGGGGATAAAAAACCTTACAATAAGCGATTCGCCATGCCATCATAACGTAAGCTGCCGCATGGGCCTTCGGAAACATATATTTGATCTTTTTGCAGGACCAGATATACCAGTCCGGCACACCGTGAGCGACCATTTCTTCTTCCCACTCCGGCTTTAATCCCTTTCCTTTTCGGACACTTTCCATGATCGTAAAGGAAAGTTCACTTTCCAGTCCCATGCCGATCAGATAGATCATAATATCATCTCGGGTACAGATACAGGTAGAAATCGTCGCCTTTCCCTCCCGCAAAAGGGTCTGGGCATTTCCAAGCCAGACATCCGTACCATGGGACAAGCCTGCAATTCTGACCAGATCCGAAAATGCCTGAGGTTTGGTATCCAGCAGCATCTGCATGGCAAAGTCCGTACCAAACTCCGGTATGCCAAGCGCTCCCAGAGGACACCCATTGATATCCTCCGGCTTTATGCCAAGGGCATCTGTATTTTGAAATAGTGACATGACTTCTTTGCTGTCCAGCGGAATCTCCTTGGGGTCCACACCGGTCAGATCCTGAAGCATACGGATCATGGTCGGATCATCGTGTCCGAGAATATCAAGCTTTAACAGGTTATGATCGATAGAATGATAATCAAAATGCGTCGTGATAATATCTGTGGTCATATCGTTGGCCGGATGCTGTACCGGAGTAAAGGAATAGATCTCCTCCCCCAGCGGAAGTACGATAATACCTCCCGGATGC
>CAZLZX010000217.1:0-4436 GCA_964564095.1 uncultured Eubacterium sp.
GGAATCTCATACATAATATCCAGCATAAATTCCTCGATGATGGAACGCAGCGCCCTGGCTCCGACCTTTTTCTCTTTCGCTTTCTTAGCGATAGCGCACAATGCCTCTTCTTCAAACTCAAGCTGCACTTCGTCCAGCTCCAAAAGCTTTTTGTACTGCTTGATGATGGCATTCTTCGGCTCCTTCAGGATCTGAATCAGCATTTCCTCTGTCAAAGATTCCAGTGAGAACAAAATCGGCAGACGTCCGATAAACTCCGGAATCATACCAAACTTGCGGATATCCTCCGTAGTTACCTTCATCAGAATATTTTCGTCAGCGTCATATTTATCCTTCAACTCGGACTGAAATCCCATGGTGGAATGCTTATTCAAACGTTCTTTGATGATATCTTCCAGTCCCGGGAAAGCGCCGCCGCAGATGAACAAAATATTTGTTGTATCGATGGTGGTCATAGGAACCATTGCATTTTTACTGCTGGCTCCCACAGGGACCTCTACTTCTGCGCCTTCCAGCAGCTTTAACATTCCCTGCTGTACGGACTCGCCGCTGACGTCTCTTTGATTGGCATTTTTCTTTTTCGCCAGCTTGTCAATCTCATCAATGTATACGATACCGCGTTCTGCCTTCTCCACATCGTTATCTGCTGCCGCCAGAAGCTTGGAAAGCACACTCTCGATATCGTCGCCGATATATCCGGCCTCTGTCAGAGAAGTGGCATCCGCAATGGCAAGCGGCACATCCAGCAATCTTGCCAGTGTTTTTACCAGATAGGTCTTACCGGAACCGGTAGGACCCACCATCAGCATATTGGATTTTTCGATCTCGATTCCATCCTTATAATCGCTCGCCACACGCTTATAGTGATTATATACCGCAACAGACATTACCTTTTTTGCATGCTGCTGTCCGATCACATAATCATCCAGACTTTCCTTGATTTTGTGAGGCGCCGGTATTTTCTTGATGTCAAGAACAGGCTCTGTTCTCTCTTCCTTTGGTTTTTTCTTTTTCACACGCTGCTGGTTTCCCATCATATTCTGAAAATCAGACATGTTTACCAGACTGATGTGCGGCATTTTTCCGGATGCAAACAGATCTCCCAGGTTGAATCCGGCTCCGTTTGGAGCTCCATTGGCATTCTGACCGCCGCCTGTTCCCGGCTGTCCGTTTCCGTTCTGAGCATTTCCAGTACCTTCCGGATGCTGTTCGGAACCATTCTGCCCCGGCTGCTCTGTGGCATTCTGACCGCCGTTAGGCTGTCCGTTTACATTTTGGCTGCCGGTAGAACCATTTGCCGGATTTCCCTGGGGAATAAACCCGAAGTCAAACATTCCCGGAAAACCCTCCATGCCGGTAAAGCCTTCCATCCCCGGGAATGCTCCCATCTGACTCATACTGTCAAAGGTTCTCTGCATACAGTCTGTACAGATACAAATATCATTTGGGATTTTGATCATCCTTCCGGCCTTGCTCTCAGGTCTGTGACAGATATAGCAAACATCTTCATAATTGTCTCTGTCATCGTCCCTCACAGAATGGTCTATGGTAGTATTATTTCGATCTATTGTCTCATTTTTTTCATTTTCCGGGATCTCCTCCCTGTAGTCTTCATCAATAAAATCTTTTCCTGCCATCTTTTCTCAACTTTCTATTTATTCAAACAGATCTTGCGTTTCATCCGCCTTTGCTGTCTGCCTGCGTCATGCGCATTTTTATCCTTTGTTACTTATGACACCCGAAGCTGTTTTGTAATTTCCAGTCCAAATTTTTCTTTCAGGATCTGCGGAATCTCCTCTGGTGTCAGTACCCTTTCACTTCGCTCTCCATGTACCACTTCACGATACACCTGATTGGTCAAAGCCCGATATCCCTCCGGGGTCCGCAAATTAATTACCCGTTTCTGCCGGAACATGGAACAGTCGGACTGTGAAAGGTAATGGTTCAATGTCCGAAAATCAATCTCATGCGCCGCCGCATCACAGAACATCACTTCCAGACGTTCCTTTCTGTCCATAGGATCATCATAGATATCGCTTTCCAGTCTGACCCGGCGAATCGTGCCGTACCAGTTTCTTTCGATCTCTCTGACACAGAAATACTCGCCCTTCATCTCCTGCCAGAAGCCTTCCTGACAGCCATCGAATACCTCCTCCGTATCCGGACTTTCCATTCCTTCTGCGGCATGCTTCCTTATCCTGGCCGGAGGCAGTTCCAATGCCTGTGCCGGCATAGCGCCGCCAATCCCGGCTTCGCAGAAATATCTCCTTCCATCCAGATGTACAATGGTTGCCCTGTGATCAATAAAGTTTTCCTGTGGATTTTTCAGCCCGAACATGACCCGGCATAAGCAGGGATACGCTTCAAATCCAATCGCTTTCAGCATATGATAAAAAAATCCATTCGTCTCGAAGCAATATCCGCCCCGATGTCTGTTCACAAATTTATCAAACAGGCTTTCCTCATCCAATACGATTTCTTTGTGGAAATCATACACATCCAGATTTTCAAATGGGATATTGCACTGATGGGCATAAATAAGACCATCCAATGTTTCCTTTGAAACAGTCAGAGGACCTTCATACCGAATCCTGTTCAAATATGCTGCTATCTGCTCATTATTATACATAGTATCTACCTTTGCTGTTAACTTATCTTTTTTAATAATTTCTTCCGGCTGTTTTTTCATCCTTCCCGGCGCATACTACAGCAGCTCTTTCAGAATCTGATTTACCATTCCGGGATTTGCCTTGCCCTTCATGGCTTTCATCGTCTGTCCTACCAGGAAGCCAATCGCCTTTGTCTTACCATTATGGTAATCCTCTACGGACTGCGGATTGTCCTTGATGACCTGCTCGATGGTAGCCCGCAATGCGCCCTCATCGTTGACGGTCTTTAATCCTTTTTCCTCTACATATTTATCCGGATCGATGTCGTTTTTGAACACTTCCTCAAATACTTCTTTTGCCACTGTGCTGTTAATAGTTCCCGCATCTGCAAGATCGATCAGCTTTGCAAGATTTACCGGAGAGAATGGAATCTGATCCGGCTCCATATCATGTTCCTTCAGCAAACGCATCGTCTCAACCATCAGCCAGTTGGATACTTTTTTCGGCTTGCTGCAGATCGCTGTAGTTGCCTCGAAAATATCCGCCATTTTTTTATAGCTTGTGATGATTTCCGCATCATATGCAGGAATTTCATATTCTTCTTTGTAGCGGGCCAGCTTCTCGGTACGGAACTCCGGCTGATTTGCGCGGATTCTGTCCAGCCATTCGTCGCTGATCACGATAGGAACAAGATCCGGTTCCGGGAAATAGCGGTAATCCTGCGCATCCTCTTTGGAACGCATGGCATAGGACTGTTCTTTATTGTCATCCCATCTTCTTGTTTCCTGAATTACCTGACGTCCTTCTTCGATCAGGTCGATCTGACGGTTTTTCTCGCCCTCGATCGCATGGGCGATGGCTCTAAAGGAGTTTAAGTTTTTCATCTCTGTTCTTGTGCCAAATTCTGTCGCCCCCACCTCACGTACGGACAGGTTGACGTCCGCGCGCATGGAGCCCTCCTGAAGCTTACAGTCAGATGCCCCGAGATACTGAATGATCATGCGCAGCTTTTCCAGATAGGCGATAACTTCCTCTGCGGAACGCATATCCGGCTCTGATACGATCTCAATCAGCGGTACGCCGGAACGGTTGTAATCTACCAGGGAACAGTTATCCCAGTCATCATGGATCAGTTTTCCGGCATCCTCTTCCATATGGATCTCATGGATACCGATGCTCTTTTTACCACTCTCTGTCTCGATCTCTACATGACCATTTCTGCAGATCGGCAGATATAACTGAGAGATCTGATAGTTCTGCGGATTATCCGGATAAAAGTAATTCTTTCTGTCAAATTTGCAATACTGTGTAATCTCACAGTTGGTTGCAAGACCTACTGCCGCCGCATATTCTACAACCTGTTTATTCAATACCGGCAGTGATCCCGGCATACCGGTGCAGACCGGGCATGTATGTGCGTTGGGTTCCCCGCCAAATGCAGTGGAACAGCCACAGAAAATTTTTGTTTTTGTCGCAAGCTCTACGTGTACTTCCAGACCAATGACGGTTTCATACTGTTTACTCATGCTGCGCACCTCCTACATTTCTGCCAGCGGACATCTCTGATACTGACGAGTCTGTTCAAAGGTATACGCTGCACGAATAATATTTTTCTCTTTAAAGCAGTCTCCTATCAGCTGCAAACCGATAGGAAGTCCTTTAGAATCCAGTCCGCATGGAACAGAGATACCCGGAAGTCCCGCCAGATTTACGGAAATCGTATAAATATCTCCCAGATACATCTTGATCGGATCTGCCAGGGACTCTCCCAGCTTCGGAGCTGTGGTAGGAGCTGCCGGTCCTAAAATCACATCATATTTTTCAAAG
>CAZLZX010000218.1:0-550 GCA_964564095.1 uncultured Eubacterium sp.
TCCTTGATTTCCGGTGTCAGCATCTTCTCAAGCATCGGTGTAGCGGTAACTGTTGGTCCAATACCATTGACTGTTACTTCTGGAGCAAGCTCTGCCGCACCCTGTCTGATAATCATATCCAATGCACCCTTTGTTGCACAATAACCGGCATTTCCGGGCATAGGATAAGTTGCAATCTTACTTCTGACAGAACTGATATTAATGATTTTTCCGTATCCATTTTCTTTCATGATCTTTCCAAAGATCTTATTGCAGAGCATGACACCTGTAACATTGACCTTAAGCATATTCTCAAATGCATCCATATCAAAATCCAGGAATGGATATTTCTGATTAAATCCCTGAGAACATACAAGAATATCTACTCTTCCCATTTCAGCAACTGCATGTTCCGCCAGTTTCAAAACTTCTTCCTCGGAAGTTGCATCTCCTGCAAAGTATGACACATCCAGACCACAGGCATCCTTAATCTCTTTTACGGCACGCTGCAAAGATTCTTCTTTTCTGGAGGAAATCATTACATCTGCACCGAACTCTGCCAGTCCCTGTG
>CAZLZX010000218.1:560-4433 GCA_964564095.1 uncultured Eubacterium sp.
GATTGCCTGTCCAATACCACCGGCTCCGCCTATTACAACGGCTTTTCTGCCTTCTAATGAAAATAAATTTTTAAGACTCATCATGTTTCCCCTTTTTACTGCTTTTTCGGAAAATCTGTGATTACCAGCATACTTGCCACCGCATTGGATGTATTTTCTACAGACCTTCCTTCTCCTACGTTAATATGTACAGAATCGCCAGCCTTCAGAACAACTGTCTCCTCTTGCGTTTTTACTGTAATTTCTCCTTCCAGTACATAATAAACAATATTTACCGGAGGAATACCAAACTCAGCCCCGCCTCCCGGCAAAAAATGGGACAGGCCCAAACTAAAACTATCAGTTCCCTGCAATTTCAGCGATTTCATATCATAGTGCATTGGCGGTACCATACATTCCGGTTCATTTTTTCTCGTAACTTTCATGCCAATTCACTCCTTTTTAATACGTACCATACGGATATACTCTATCCGGTACATCATTCATATCCTTTTTATCAATATAAGCAATCAGCCGGATCATAGATCCATCGCCCTGATACCAGCGAAGAGGAAATGCTGTAAATACGCATCTCTTACCTGTTACTTTGGCAATATCTCCGCCCACGTTTTCAATACCCGGAATACCATTTCTTAAAAGAACATCATGTACCGGCTCCCAATCCGGGAAGTCTTCTGTAGGCATATGTCCTGTAGTTGCTTTGTATTCTTCCACCAGTCGTGGGACAAATGGGCCTACACCGTGCTCTACCATATAAGTCGCACATGGATGATCCAACGCCTGACAGTCAATTCCAAATGCCTTTATCTTTTTATCTACCAGCCACTGTCCGGCAGCCTTTGAAAGTCCGGGACCATCCTTAAAATATCTGTCGTCATGTCCCCAGTATTTATTGCTTCCGGTATTGATGATAACAATATCGCCTTCGCGAATTTCCGGTGTGGCTTTTTCCAGATCTTCCGGTTCAATAACACCCCATTTTCCCCTTGGAATATCCAGAACGACACCCTCGCCGATAAATTTCTTCAGGTCAGTTTCATGTGTATACTCTCCATTCTGAATAACATGAGATGGGGAATCTACATGTGTTCCATAATGCATATGGAAATAATAAAATATCTGAGTCAAGCGATTGTGCTTCTCCATATACTGAAACTTTCTGCTGTATGGCTCCTCGCCTGCCGGCCAGATCGGTGTACCCGGTCCCCATGGATGTGATAAGTCAACCATTTCCATTGTGTCGTCGATTCTAAATGACATAATATAAAACTCCTTTCTGTTTTCCATTTTCGATGTTTTGTTATAACAAAATTATATGTGAGGTTTTACCATTCGTAAAATATCCAGTTCTTGATAGCCCTCATATCAAAATTTGTATAGCTGTTTTTCTAAAACAGTTCCTCAGCAGTTCCTTCCCTTCAGGGATTACACTTCTTCCGCTATCACGCGGTTGATGATATCATCCTGCAATGGTTTGCTTAAGTTCGCAAAATATGCACTGTAAGTGGCAACCCGTACCAACAGATCCTGATACTGTTCCGGATGCTTTTGTGCGTCCAGCAATGTCTCCTGATCTACAAAGTTAAACTGCACCAGATTTCCTCCATTTTCTGCAAATGTCAAAATAAGGTCTGTAAATTTATCCATTTTTTCCGGGGTTTTCAGTGCTCCCGGAGAAACACGCAAATTCAAAATGGAGCCATGAGACAGTTTTTTCTGATTCAACGCTGCTATAGAAGCCATAGATGCAGAAAGACCACTCACATTTCTTCCCTGATATGGTGAAATTCCTCCTTCAGACAGCGGTTCCCCTGCTTTTCTTCCATCCGGCTGAGCACCCACGCATGTTCCAAACGGGACATTGATCGTCATTGCCAGGCAGGCAGCAGTTGTATGTACATTATTATGAGCAGTATGTGTATGAAGATAATCACAGCTTCTTTCCAGAACCTTTCGCAACAGATCGTCCACATACGGATCGTTATTTCCGAATTTCGGTGCTTTGCGCAACAGATACAAAGCCTCATCATCTCCATCCAGGTTATTTTTCAACAGATTCAGGACACGCCCCATTGTCAACGTCTTATCATCAAATACTGTCTTTTTAATTGCTGCCAGGCTATCCCCCACATTGGGAGCGCCCGTGAGAGAAGTTGTATGTGTACGGTAATATACCCCATTTTCATTAATATCCACACCGCTCTGAATCGGACCATGATACAAAGAAGACATCAGTGGCCAAGGAAGCTGTTCAAATAGTTTCAAATCTGCATTTTTAAAACAAAATACCCGTTTTGTTACATATTCAAACTGAGCTTCAAATGCATCACATAATTCCTCTATGCTTGTAAACATTTCCGGATCTCCGGTATCTATACCGAGCATTTCCCCGGTAATCGGCGATTTCCCCCGATAAAAAACAAGATCGAGCATGAGCGGATAATTGAAACTGTTCCCTCCCATGTCATGCGTTTCTGCCGGAATGGTAGGGTTATGACAACCGGTGGAAATATAATCATTTGCCATTTTTTCCGGTATTCCCGTCCAGGTCAGGGAAGAAATTGTTGTTTTATCACTGACAAATTTCATCTTGCCTTTTAATGCCTTCGATGTTTCCACTGCTTTTCTCAAAAATGTTTTCGGATTTTTACTGTTTACACGTATCACAAAGTCATCGGAAGTAAGCCCCACTGCCTTTTCTGCATCTAGGAACAGATATGACAGATCATTGACAGCATCATTTCCATCTTTGTCAATTCCTCCCAGTGTCAGTCCCGGCATAATAGGATAGCCTCCCAAAAACATTGCTACTATCTTATCCTGAAGCACACTTTCTCCATTCATTTTGATCAGCAGCAAAGCAATAAGCTCTGTAGCCTGCTCCTGCGTGATTCTGCCTTCCTCCAGATCCTTTTTGTAGTATGGATACAGGAACTGATCAATACGTCCAAAAGTCAGACCTACGCCCCAAAGCTCATCCATCAGAGCTACAAACATAAACCAGATTGATTGCAATGCTTCATAAAATGTTTCTGCCGGTTCATAAGGAACCTTTTTGCATGTATCAGCAATGATCTCCAATTCTTTTCTGCGCACCGGATCCGCTTCTCTTTCTGCCATACTCTCTGCCAGCCTGGCATAGCGGTCTGCAAATACCAAAACACCTTCATAGGAAGTCAGCATACCGTTAAGTTCATGATATTTATGCAGCTGCTCCTCTGTGGAATAGTCTAAACGATCCAATTCCTGACGGATTTCCGCCATCATTCCTTTAACGCCCACTTTCAGAAATTTTTCAAAATCCCCTGTACAATGAGCAAAATGCTGATTATTTTCACTGAATCCAATACTTGACAATGCTACATGATTGTATTTCTCCAGTTCTTTTGGCACCAACTTATAGATCTGATCATTCAGACTTTTACCTTTCCAATATGGCAGAACAAATTCCCTTACTGTCTTCTTATCTTCCTCACTCATAGGCTGATAAGGATCCCATGTACGATTTTGCAGGTCATCCATCTCCGCATCCATCCACGCCACACTGAGTTCCGGCAGAATAGGGGCTCCCCTGTATTTGCTTGTCTGCCATCCCACAATCAGTTCACCCGGTTCTATTCTTATACTTTTCTCCGACAATATTTTTTTCAGAGCCCTTGCCCGCCTTACCACATAAGGCTCATCCTCAGATTCCATATAAGCCTTTGTCATCAATACGGCTCTTTCTATACAAACTTCCGGCACACAGATCATTTGATCTCGTAAAAATTGCGCTCTTTTACTTAATTTAAATTCTTGTTCCTGATATTCCATACCTATTTCTCCTCCTAATATATAAGTGTAGGGTTTCAGTACCCAACAGCCAGTTGGGAC
>CAZLZX010000219.1:0-4406 GCA_964564095.1 uncultured Eubacterium sp.
TTAATTTTGTTCTGATGAACGCTGCGCCCTTTCCCGGTTTTACATGCTGGAAATCATCAACTCTGTATACGTTACCTTCCAATTCAATCGTAACGCCTTTTCCAATTACCTTTCCTGCATTAGCCATTCAAAAAATTCCTCCTTGTATGTTATGACTTCTGTCTTTTATTCGATTACCACATAAATGGTAATATCTGCTTTTCTTTATTTTATATGAAAAGCAGCAGTATTTCAATCATTTTATCATCTATTCCCGATTTATTCAAGCTTCAGCCTGATTCTTGTCCAAAACTCTCTGACCACCTTGAAGGTTTCCGCAAAACATTTCAGGTTCCTGCTATCTATGCTCCTCAATGGCATGGATCAGATCAATCCTCTTTTGGTGACGTCCCCCCTGAAACTCTGCATTCAAATAGGCGTCCAGAATTGCTTTGGCCGTCTCCACACCAATGATCCTGGCTCCAAAGGCTATGATATTGGCATTATTATGTTCTTTTACAAGACGGGCTGTTACCGGTTCAGAGCAAACGGCCGCCCGGATGCCCGGTACCTTATTTGCTGCAATCGAGATACCCACTCCCGTGCCGCAGATAAGCACTCCGCAGTCTGCTCTTCCATTTGCTACCAGATGCGCCACCTTCTCCCCGTACTCGGGATAATTACAGCTTTCCGATGTATCTGTGCCTACGTTTATCACTTCATGGCCCTTTTCTTTTAAATATACAGATACTTCCTGTTTCATAACAACTGCTGCATGGTCATTTCCAATCGCTATTTTCATCTTTCATATTCTCCTTTATTCATCCTTCTAAAGCGGGTTTCGTTGTGATTCACGGAACAATGATCCTAACATCCCCTGCTTTTTACCGTTTGATGAAGCTGTTCTTGTTTCAAATAACGTTTTTTCAGATTTAGCGGACTATCCGCCGCCTCTGTGCCAAGCTTTCGCACATAAGACCTGTATCCCAGCAAAACGATGGCTTCCAGCCTGCGTTTTAACACGATCTGGATCTCCTCTTTCCAGTAAATCTTTTTTACCATGATCGTGCGGATACCGGCTTTCTTTGCCCCCCAGATGTCTGTAAAGATCTGATCTCCGATAAACACTGTGTTTGTCCTGTCGGTATGCATGATTTCCATCGCCTTCTCATAATTCAGCGCCGAGGGCTTATGGGCATCGTAAATATACTTTACATGTACACTGTCATTAAACATTTTGACCCTGGGTTCCTTGTTATTTGACAGCAGACAACAGTCAAATCCCAGCTCCTTTAAATGTGCAAACAATGCCATCGCCTTTTCATTGGCAGGAGCGCCATGCGTAACCAGAGTGTTGTCAATATCAAAGATCAATCCCCGGTAACCATCCTGATAAAGCCGGTCAAAATCAATCTGATAGGTCGAATCCAGATAGACATCCGGATAAAACTGTTTTAGCATCGCAAACCTCTTATTTATCCAACATTTTTTTCAATTCATTCATAAATGTATTGACATCCTTGAACTCCCGATAAACAGAAGCAAAACGCACATAAGCAACCGGATCTGTTTCCTTTAACTTATCCATCAAAAGTTCTCCGATGGTGGTGCTGGGGATTTCCTTCTCTTCCATGTTAAAGATCTCAGTCTCTACGGCATCTATCAATGTGCTGATCTGATTGGCCGATACCGGCCTTTTATGGCAGGCGCGCAATACTCCCGCCTCAAGCTTTGCTCTGTCATACTGTTCCCGATTATTATCCTTCTTGATGATGATCAGAGGAATCGTCTCCACTTTTTCATAGGTAGTGAAGCGTTTCCCGCATTCATCGCACAGTCTTCTGCGGCGAATGGAAGAATTATCATCTGCCGGTCTGGAATCAATGACTCTGGTATTGTCGTTGCTGCAAAATGGACATTTCATCTTGAAAACCTCCGTGTTCTGTAATCTGTATTTTATTCATCAAATCTTTATTCCGAACTTCCGATAACCTATATCCTGAAATACGTTTCGTTTCCCTGTCTCATTCCGGACTTATACATCGCGCCGGACCTTATCCAGGCAAACATCAACCATAATAATATCCGGACCGATTTTCACGATTTTGTCCCATCCGATGACATACTCACATTCGCAGCCAAAAAACCCAAACCATTTCCCCTGATTCCGGATAATCATGGCACGGATTTTTCCCGAACATTCATCAAACTCCAAATCATCTACACATCCCAGGCTTCTACAGTCGCAGACATTGATTACTTCTTTTTTTCTAAACTCGCACAGACGCATAAAACCACCATTTTACAACTATTTAAATTCCGCATGATAAATCAACAGGAACCACAATTTATCACAGCAGGATATCTGCATTTAAACAGCTGCTCTTTTTTATATTATATGCGTCTATACATTGAAACGGAACAGGATCACATCTCCATCCTGTACCACATATTCCTTTCCTTCCAGTCCTACCAGACCTTTTTCCTTCGCAGCAGACAGACTGCCGCAGTCTAACAGATCCTGATAATTGACCACTTCCGCGCGGATAAAACCACGTTCAAAATCACTGTGAATCTTTCCAGCCGCCTGCGGCGCTTTCGTTCCCCTGGTGATCGTCCATGCTCTGGTCTCATCTTCTCCCGCGGTAAGATAACTCAAAAGTCCCAGCAGGCGATAGCTTGCCTGAATCAGCTTCTCCAAACCGGATTTTTCCAATCCAAGCTCCTCTAAAAACATTGCCTTTTCATCATCATCCAGCTCGGCAATCTCCTGTTCGATCTGCGCACAGATCACAAATACCTCGGAGCCCTCCTCCGCTGCCATCTGACGTACTGCCTGCACATATTCATTGGATGCGCCATCATCTGCAAGATCATCCTCTGCCACGTTTGCTGCGTAAATAACAGGCTTCGCAGTCAGAAGATTGTAGGAAGCAAACCACTCCTGATCGTCCTCATCATCGCCTACCTCAAAGGTTTTTGCCAGTTTGCCATCCTCCAGATGTGCTTTAACCTTCTCAAGAAGCTCCAGCTCCTTTGCCAGCTTTTTATCCATTCTGGCTCCCTTAGAAGTCTTCGCAATCCTTCTCTCCAGAATCTCGATATCTGAAAAGATCAATTCAAAATTAATCGTCTCAATATCACGAGCCGGATTTACGCTTCCATCCACATGCACCACATTCGTATCCTCAAAGCATCTTACCACATGTACAATGGCATCCACTTCCCGGATATTGGCAAGAAACTGGTTTCCCAGTCCTTCGCCCTTGCTGGCGCCCTTAACCAGCCCTGCAATATCTACAAATTCAATGACAGCCGGAGTTACCTTCTTGGAAGCATACATATCTCCCAACAGCTTTAATCTCTCATCCGGCACTGCAACGATTCCAACATTGGGATCAATGGTACAGAACGGATAATTGGCAGACTCTGCCCCCGCCTTTGTCAAAGAATTAAAAAGGGTGCTTTTCCCCACATTGGGAAGACCCACGATACCTAATTTCATCTATTTATCCTCTCAATCTTTTGATTCTATCATAAGCAGGAGACCCTCTGTGAAAAAGATTTTTCCCTGCTCCCTTTTAAGCTCATTGCTGACTCCTCTGGATTTCCCCGCCGCCAGCGTAAAATCCGCTACATCATAGGCAAAGCCCTCCAGCGTCAGCCCCTTTACCGTTGGGGTAAACGGTATGAAAGAAACATAGCTTCCAAACTGCTTTGCTTTTTCCAGTATCAGTTCAGCCCCGCTCTGAAGCATCCGTATCCGGTTATGAGCATCCACAAGATACATGGGTACGCCTTTCTCCAACGCAAGCTTTAACAGGTGGATATTTCCTATCACATGATCGATCCTTGTCCCTGTAGCGCCAAGAATCGTGATTTCATCACTGCCGGAGGATAACGCCTCCATCACTGCCAGCTCCGTATCCGTCTCATCCTTCTGAACCGGAAAACGTCTGATCCGCTCCGGAATCTGCCGTTCAAAATATTCCAATGCCCCTGTGGGGGCGGAATCAAAGTCCCCCAGAATCAAATCCGGCAGAAGTCCGCATTTCCTGCAAAAATCCAATCCCCGGTCGGCAGCAATCACTTTATCAAATCTGTGCTTCCGTATATAACAACCGGCAAACGCCTCCTCTAGGCTTCCGCCGGAAATAATCAAAGTATGCATTCTTTCTTTCAAACGCCACCCTTTAGATGCCGTCCCCTTCCAACTCTGTGATTCCTTGATATATTTATGTTCCTTATGATTCTTCCATAATTTTCAGAAATGCCTCTACATTTCTACGCGCATCTCCCTTAAACACAGCGCTTCCGGCTACAATGATATTGGCTCCGGCATTCATGATCTCTCTGAGATTTTCCAGATTCACGCCGCCATCCACTTCAATATCGATCTGCTGTCCTGTCTGAATAATTTTTTTTCT
>CAZLZX010000220.1:0-4400 GCA_964564095.1 uncultured Eubacterium sp.
ATGTCCGTTACCAAATATTTGAAGAAGTATAACGTTGATATTATGACATCTGCCAAAGTGGTTGCTTTTGAGAAGGATGGCGTAATAGTAGAACGGGATGGCGTTCAGAACAAAATCCTTGCAGATACAATCATCACTGCATTTGGACAGCAGCCGGATACGTCTTTGATCGACGAGCTGGAAATAAAGTATCCGACAAAGCTGACTGTTATGGGGGACTGTGCCGGTGTTGCAAAGGCGGCTAAGGCGATCCGCGAAGGATTTTATGCAGCGATGGCTTTACAGTAAATGAATATATATTGGAGGGATAGACATGGAATCTACAAAAAAATTCTATGGTAGCAGAGCTGCCTTTGGTGCATTTCTGATTATTTTTGTTAACCTTGGGCTTTGTACCTGCCTGGGTGTATTTTTAGCAAGTATTGCTGATTATATAGGGTGGCCGATCGGAACAGTTGCCATTTTAGGTACAATCAATACGATTGCAAATGCTGCACTTTCGCTTGTTGCAATTAAATTAGTGCAAAAGATCGGTTCAAGATGGACGATGCTGATTTCTATCATCGCTTGTGCAGCACATGTGACGTTGTATACATTGACAAGCCCGGGACAGAACCTTGGAAGTCTTATTATGTGTTATGTTGCCGGTTTCCTGGCATCTGTGGCAATTGCGTTTGGAACACATGCGGTATGCTCAAGCCTTGTTGCTGAGTGGTACGTAAGCACCCATAAGAGAGAAAAAATGACCTCTATCGTTACGTCTGGTGCAGCTTTCGGAGCTGCTATCTGGGTATTTATCTCCGGACAGTTGGCTGCAAGATTTTCCTTCCAGACCTGTTATCATATTTTGGCAGTAGCGGCTTTGGTTATCGGTTTAGTAGCAGTAATCTTCCTGATCAGGACGCCGAAAGAAGTTGGACAGGAACCGGATGGTCTGGAAGAACTGAAAAAAGAGCAGGCTGGAGCTAAGGATATCAAGCTTCCGGGTATGTCTTATAAAGAAGCTTTAAAAAGTCCAAGCTTTTGGCTATTATCCATTGGTTGTGTACTGGCGATCATGGGAGCTTCCGGTTTTATTTCATACAATGCGGCATATTGGCAGGGAATGGGTATGAGCGTTACCACATCAGCTACATGGAATGCAGTGTGGTTGTTGGCCTCAGCAGTAGTTATGCTGTTTGCGGGTAATCTTTTCAAGAAGATTGGTTCTACCGGATTTACAATTTATGTAGCGATTTCCTTTGCATTAGCATTTATATTCATGATGGTTTGGGGAGCACAGCCTACAACAATTATGATGATCTTAATCGTTATTTTTGGCGCTCTTGGATATCCTTTGTGTGCAGCGTTCCCATCACTGGCAGCTCACGGTGTATTTGGGCCGAAGGAGATTGCGAAGATCATTACAACATTTATGGTTGCCGTATATATTGGCCAGTTATTAGGACCGGTTACTTTCAGTGCGCTGGTAGCACACGGATGGACATTGCTGTGGACGATCTGGACGGTATGTACTCTGGTTGGCGCAGTTGTTATTGTGATTGCAATTAACATCTCTCCGTATGTAAGAGAAGAGAGAGCAAAGAAAAAACTGGAGAAATAATTTACTTTTAAAGGAGATGAATATTATGGAAGGAACAATGAAAGGATATGGGATTGTAAAGGAGTTTAAAGAATTTGGACTTGTTGAGGCTCCGGTTCCGCAGTGTGGTCCTTTAGATGCTATAGCAGAACCCGTTGTTTTAGCTGCGTGCTCTTCTGATCCGCATCAAGTCCATGCAGGTCTTCCGGCAGGAATGATTCTGGGACATGAAGTTGTAGCGCGCCTGGTTGAAGTAGGTACAATGGTAACCGATTTTAAAGTGGGCGATATTGTCTGTGTAGGAGCGGTTACTGCGGACTGGTACAAAAAAGAAGCTCAGGATAATATTCATCAACATTCTGGCGGACAGAATTATGGTATGAACTGGTGTTGTTTTGAAAATGGTACGTTTGCTGAATATTTCCGTATCCGTCAGGTGGATATGAATGCTGCCCGGATTCCAGAGGAGCTTACTTATGAGCATGCTCTTATGACTTCTGATATGGTTACAACAGGATTTCATGGTGTGGAGCTGGCAAATGTTCAGATTGGCGATACGGTTGTGGTAATGGGGATTGGTCCGGTTGGTCTTATGTCTGTGGCTGGTGCTGCGCTTCGCGGTGCGGGAAGAATCATTGGAATTGGTTCCCGCCCTATCACAAAAGAACTGGCGAAATTTTACGGCGCTACAGATGTTTTGGATTATCATGATGGTCCTATTGATGAGCAGGTACTTGAATTGCTGCATGGAGTACAGCCGGATTGTGTAATTACAACGGGAGGAACACAAGATACGTTTGCACGCAGTGTAAAAATGGTTAAGCCAAATGGAATCGTTTCCAATCTGCATGCGCAGACCTTTGACACCGTAATCCCTATGGCAGATACACTTGGTTGGGCAAGCCATAAAACGGTTACTGGCGGTTTATGTCCGGGTGGAAGACGGAGATTGGAGAGACTGATGGCTGTTCAGGCTGCCGGGCGTCTGGATCCCACAAAGCTGATCACACATCGCTTTCATGGCTTTGAACACGTCATGGATGCATATCATTTGATGGACAAGCATCCGGCGGACTGTATCAAACCCGTGGTCTATATGGAATAGTTACAATGTCTTTAGTATAGGATTATTTGAGTATCCTCAGACAGGATGAAATGAAAATATTTTTTATGGCGGAGGCTGTACCCCCGCCATAAAAAATCATAGAATTGTTAACAAATTAACAGAATAAAAGCTTTAGTTTTTTTAGAATGTATTATTATGCGAGGAGGAGATATTGTGAGTGGACAACGTTTGGAGGTTAAAGAGCTTGGAAGCTCCTTTGCCTGCGCAAATGTATACATCGGAGCATTGGTAGGGCCTGCTCTGGTGGCTGGGACCTATGCGGTAACTTTTTTCCTGCCGGCAGGCTGTAATAGTTTGTGGACGCCGTTTGTTGCCTGTGGAATCGTAGCATTGATGTGTGTATTTGCGGCTGAAATTATCCGTGAATTTAAAACATATGATTATGGTTCCGCGGCGAATGTGATTTATGGGGGAAACAGGATTCTAAGAGGAATCTTTGAAATCTATATTATATTGTCAAATGTGGTGGGGTGTGCGATCGTTCAAAGTATGTCAGGTACATTTTGTCAGGAGTTATTCGGCTTTCCGCCTTTGGTCGGTATGATCATTATGGCGGGAATCAGTCTGGTAATGATTTATTTTCGGGATAAAATGATACGTTTTATGAACAGCGTCATGTCTGTCGTTATGATGATAGGTTTTATCGTTATTTCTATTCTGGTCATTATTCTTTATGGGGATAAGCTGATTGAAGTGTTGAGCAGCTGGTATATACCGGAAACCTCTTCGACCGGACAGATGTGGAATAATATCCGTATTTTTGCATTTGGTTCTACCGGATTTGCAATTACACTATGCTGTGTGGAGCAGCCAATTAAAAAATTTCGGCAGAGCATCTGGATCGGTATTTTTACAATGATCTGCGGCGGTATTATGATGGCGTTGAGTTGTTTTACTTTCCTTCCATTTATCTCAGAGGTATTGGGAAATCCGGTTCCGTTGGTATATGTCATGAATCATTATATTTCCGGATATTTCGGATGGATTCCGACGGTCTACTATATTATTATGCTGCTGGCGATTCTTTCCTCTATTGTACCAGGATGCTATATGATATCATCACGGTGGCAGAATATACTTCCTGATAAAGGGTTTGCAAGGGAGAGAACAAAGGAATTTTGCGATAACCGCAACAATATGATTATGGCAATTATCTATTTAGTAGTATGTACCGGAATCTCCATGTTGGGATTGAGCACAGTCCTGAATTATGGATTAAATATTGTATCTTATATAGGCATTCCGCTGGTGTGTATCCCTATATTCCTTATTTGGCCATTTAAACTTCATAAAAGAAGAAAGGCGGCCAGGGAAAATAAGGAATAAAATATATGAAGATGTGAAATGTTAAATTATATGCCACATGGAAATCTGCTGTAAAGAAGTAGAAAGGCTGAGAAAATACATTGTAAGTATTCACTCAGCCTTGTTTTTATTCTTCGTCTTCCTTTTCCCATTCTGCCACTGCTTCATTGAGAATCTTCAGTACTTCATCCTCATCCAGCTGGCTGTATGCATCTGAAACCATTTCCAGTTTATCGAAAAAACTGTCTCCTTTTTTCTCCGTATTGCAGGCTGAACCACAAGTATGGCAGTTGTGAGTACATTCCATGTTCAATTTGTCATCCATAATAAAACTCCTCGTATTATAAAGTAGTAGTGTTTATAGTCCCTCTCCAAGGACTGTATGCT
>CAZLZX010000221.1:0-4398 GCA_964564095.1 uncultured Eubacterium sp.
ATGAAGATAACCGTGATATTCTCTCCGCGGTTTGCTGCTGATACGGACTCTGCCAAACCGATAGAAGCAAAGTCTCCGTCTCCCTGATATGTGAAATACAAGCTGTCAGGATTGCTTCTCTTCATACCTGTTGCCACTGCACAGGCACGACCATGAGGTGCTGTAATTGTATCATATGCGATATAGTCCATGTGAAGACCGCAACATCCGATACCTGTAATGCACACTGCTTTTTCCACGAGATTCAGCTCCTCGAGAACCTCGCCAATCAGTTTTATAACAGTGCTGTGCATACAGCCCGGGCAGAATCCGGATACTTTGTCTTCCTGGATTGTTTTTGTTCTAGAGTAAATCAATTCCATTTTCCGTATCCTCCTTATTTATCTAAAATCTTTTTAACAGCTTCAATGACAGCTTCACGGCTCATGATATTACCGCCGGAACATAAGCATGTCTCGATCGGGCAGCGATCCTTTACACCCATTGTAACATCCTCGATGAACTGTGCCGGAATAGACATTTCAACATCAAGAACCACCTTACATTTGCCGT
This sequence comes from uncultured Eubacterium sp., assembly GCA_964564095.1. Classification (GTDB taxonomy): domain Bacteria; phylum Bacillota; class Clostridia; order Lachnospirales; family Lachnospiraceae; genus Brotonthovivens. Next base: position 553 of record CAZLZX010000221.1, read on the forward strand.
AATCAATCTTATCAAAAGAAGCATATGGGAACGGGCTTACCGTAATCGGACGAATCAGGCCAATCTTATATCCTTCCTTACGAAGTATATCCACAACAGATTTGCAGATACGGGCAGAGATACCATAAGCAGTCATAACAAGCTCTGCATCCTCTACCATATACTCTTCCACCATAATATCTTTTTCCCAGCTTGCATACATAGCTGCTGCGTCTTCATTCCACTGCTGCATTTTTACAGTGTCCCACTGACCAGGCTGAATCCAGGATCTGTTAGCATAGTCAAGCTCATGACCAATACATGCCCATTTTTTCTTTCCTTCTTTGATAGCAGCTACTTCCTCATCGGATTTCATTTCCGGAAGCTCTACCGGCTCCATCATAGTTCCGATAACACCATCTGCCAGAAGCAGAACCGGGTTCATATCTCTGTCAGCATAGTCAAATGCCGCATATGTAAGATCAACTGCTTCCTGTACGGTAGAAGGAGCCAGAACCATCATACGGAAACCGCCGTTGCCGGATGCTTTGGTAGCCTGGAAATAATCCTGCTGTGCCGGCTGAATTGCACCTACACCTGGGCCTCCTCGTGAAATGTTTGCATACACGATTGGAATACGTGCTGCCGCACAATAGGAAATACCTTCGCTCTTCAATGCGATTCCCGGGCTGGAAGAAGATGTCATTGATCTTGTTCCTGCTGCCGCTGCACCGTAAACCATATTTACAGATGCTACTTCAGACTCGCCCTGTACAAAATTTCCCCCCACTTCCGGAAGTCTTCTTGAGAAATATTCTGGAATCTCATTCTGTGGGGTAATAGGATATCCGGCGAAAAATCTACAGCCGGCTCTCACTGCTGCCTCAGCGATTGCTTCGCAGCCTTTCATTAATACTCTTGCCATAATCTTTCAACCTCCTTACTTGTACACTTCTATCGCACCATCCGGGCATATGCGGGCGCACATGCAACAGGCGATACAAGCATCCATGTTTACTGGTACTACATACTCGTAACCTTTTGAATTAACCTTTTCCCCAACAGCTAACACTCCCTTTGGGCAAAATTTAATACAATACTGGCAACTTTTGCAGCGTTCTGATCTAATCTCAATTTTTGCCATTTTGATCAAATCCTCCTCTTTTCATAGACTTTTTTTATTTAAACATTGCTTTCCAATGTTCAGATACTTTTTATGGAGCATTATCCTCTCCCCGGCGTCGGCGCTCCATTTGGACGGTCAAACTGCAGCCAGGGATAAGTCAAATACAAATGAATCGGCATAACCGGAACATCAGACTGATCCTTTACCGCATCATACAGATCTTCTTTCACACAGGCGAAATCCACAGCAATATATGGTGTGACCATTTCCGCCATTTTCCGGCTTCCTTCTATAAATTCTTTTTCCGTAGTCGTAATACCGTTATTCGGATTATTTACCATATGAAGTTTCCCAAGCTGAATATGAGAAACCCCAAGTATTTTTCCAAGTGTTTCATCAATATGGTCTATATCATTCGACCATGGACGATATGCATTCAGCACATAATAAACGATCGTATGATCTTTATTAATCCTTGGAGCATATCCGCCAATGGCACGGGCGCCAATATAATCTCCGCCTACATCCATAACAACATAGCAAGTCTCATCCTTCAAAAGCAGATTAACACCGCCAACCTGAGTAGGCGCATCCATAAACTGCTCCTCATAATGAAAGATCACACCGACAGCCTCTATCTCCTGCACAGCATCTCTGGAACGAAATAGCGGTTTCGTCATATCCATATCAAAATAGTGAACCGGTTTATCTCCCAGCTCCACAAGCATTTTTGCAAAATTCAGGGAAATCTCACTTTTGCCGCTTCCGGCCTCTCCTAAAAATATGAAGTTGTTATTATTTCCAATTAAATTCCGTAAATGTTCTTTCATTTTGACTGCCTCCGTTGTGAGGGATTGCTTTTGCACTGCTCATAGCTATAGTATATCATATATTATATAAAATACCAGTCTTTTTCTTAAAAAATTTATATTTTATATCATATATCTTGCATGATTTTGAATTTATAAAATTTTTTTACCTGTTTTTCTTCATATACAAGGAAATAAAAAAGACCTTAAACGAGAAATGGGAACGGCCTTCGCCATTCCCACCTCTCAAAAAGGTCTTTTATGGTATATAGATAATTAGCTTAAAATAACTCTTCTTTATAATTTACAGGAAAAAAATCAGCATGTCAACAAAAAATACCGGAATCAGAATAGAACCTGACCATGCCATGTACCCGAAGAAAGACGGCATTTTGATTCCATCGTCTTCTGCCAATGACCGAACCATAAAGTTCGGAGCATTTCCTATATAAGTGTTTGCACCCATACATACCGCAGCGCAGGAAATCGCTTTCAACATGACAGGTGCGATCGTTCCCACCTGAGTGACAACTCCGCTTGTGGCTCCCAAAGTACCTGCCGTAGTCATAAATACCAAATATGTCGGCGTATTATCCAGGAAACTGGACAGCGCTCCCGTCGCCCAAAACATCTGCCACGGTTGATTTAGTCCCAAAGACGCTCCATGTGCCTCCAGGAATAGCAGAGCAGGTTCCATCGTAATAAAAATACCTATAAAGAGAATCGCAACCTCCTGAATCGGTCCCCAAGAAAAATGGTTGCTGGTACGCACCGACTTCTTCGTCGTTTTCATGGATAGAAAAGCCGCTGCCAAAATAATTACCACTTCAATAATGGCCGCATATGACAGTGTTACCTCTCCAATCACGCGGATTCCACCGGAAAGTGCCGGTACAGACGGCAGCACGCCGCTTAAAATAACAGCCACAATAATCATAACAATGAATACCAGATTATGGATTCCATCAATCTTAACATTTGGCTTACCAGTCTCAAGCTCCGGTGCATGTCCTTCCGCCACATCTTTTCTATATGCTCTCATATCCATAAGGAAAAAGATTATCAATAATATCGCCATATTTAAAATTAAGATAGGCGCCAAACGCAGACTCCAGAAAAATGGTACGCCTCGCATAAATCCCATCAACAACGGAGGATCTCCCACCGGTGTCAGACAGCCTCCGATATTGGAAACAAGAAAAATAAAAAATACGATGATCTGTACTTTTCTTCTCCTCCACGCATTCGCTCTCATGATCGGACGGATCATGACCATGCTGGCGCCTGTCGTACCGATCCAACTGGCAAGCAGTGTACCAATCAATAAAAGAACAACGTTCGTCTTTGGAGAACCGCTAAAATTGCCCTTAATAGCAATATTACCGGAAACACAAAACAGACCAAATAACAATATAATAAAAGTAAGATAATCCTCCAGAACAATCCCACACAAAGTTTCTACCATAACTCCGCCGGAAAACTTAATGGCAAACGGTATCAGGAATAATACTGACCATAAAATAACCATATACTTTTTATTCTTTTCCCACCATTCTCCCGCAATCAATGGTAAAATGGCTATGCTCAGCAACATTCCTGCAAACGGTATACAGAATAGTAGCGAAATATTCTCTAACACTTCCATATTAAGCTCCTTTCCAGCCAATTTCATGAAGAGCCTTACTGCCGCATTCCGCATTTACAATAATTTATCATAAAAATCATTCTTTAAATATATACGGTAAAAAAATCTGCCTACGCAGATTTTCAGGTTCAATCATCTATATGACTTTTTGCCTTTTTACAACACAAAAACTGTATTCTAACTATATATACACCTATTTATTTTTAATGTCAAGCTAAAACACTTTTCTTAACCATTTCTTAGCTTACCAATTAATATAAGTATCATTGCACATCTTGCACAAAAAT
>CAZLZX010000222.1:0-4391 GCA_964564095.1 uncultured Eubacterium sp.
ATCGTAGCTCTGCATGATCATGTAGTTAAACTCCAGGAAGCTCAATCCTTTTTCCATACGCTGTTTATAGCATTCAGCGCGGAGCATGTTGTTGACAGAAAAATGAGGTCCGATATCACGGAGAACTTCTACGTAGTTCAGATCCATCAGCCAGTCAGCATTGTTTACCATAAGAGCTTTATCGTCTGAAAAGTCGATGAAGCGCTCCATCTGTTTTTTGAAGCATTCGCAGTTGTGCTGAATGGTTTCTACCGTCATCATCTGACGCATGTCAGAGCGCCCGGATGGATCGCCTACCATGGCAGTACCGCCGCCGATCAGTGCAATCGGTTTATTGCCGGCCATCTGCAGACGTTTCATCAGACATAATGCCATAAAATGTCCTACATGCAAACTGTCTGCTGTCGGGTCAAATCCAATATAGAAGGTAGCCTTTCCATTGTTGATTAATTCTTTGATCTCTTCTTCATCGGTAACCTGTGCGATCAAACCACGGGCTACCAGTTCGTCATAAATAGTCATAATTTTCTCCCTCCGTAGTATAATATTACAGAAATATTTTGCACATAGGATGCAAAAAAGCACTCATCCTAAAAAGGACGAGTGCGCAATCTCGTGTTACCACCTTTGTTTACCGCCAACTCACATTGACAGTCTCAGCAGGTATCTGAAAATACCTCTGCAGGATAACGGTTGCATGCCGTCACAGCCTACTGACCTGTCTGCATATTTGAAATTCGACATCTCAGCCATATGTCATACAGCGTGTTCGGTGTGAAGCTCCTGAAGGTATTCAGTAAAAGTTTCCCATGCGCCTCTCATCATCCGGCTGCTTTCTGTATGTTTCGCTTAAACCTACTTGTTTCAGTCATTGCCTGTTTCTGTTTTGTATGCAAAATAAAGATGCATAAATCGTGATTTATTATAATAGAAGAAAAAATATTTGTCAATGAGTGAAATGCAGAAACAATGTGATTCTCGAAACAATGTGGCTAAGATAATACTAAGGTTTATAAAGATCAGGAAAAGTTCTTGACAATTTTTACCGGAAACTTTATATTATAAAAAGCTTCTTGAGGGAGTAGTTCGCACGATTGTGTGATTTGTCAACAACCTCGGTCATGTCGTTAAGACTATAAAGACCTGGCAAATCTTAAAGAATGAGACTCATGTATGCCTTATTTAGGCGTACATGGGTTTTTTTGTTAGAGAAAAGAAATCGACAGCATTTTTGTTACAAACTCACATGCTGCAATTATATAGTTTGATTAGGGAGAGCGGCTATGCATATTATTGAACTTGTATTAATAGGAATAGGTTTGGCGATGGATGCCTTTGCAGTTTCTATTTGCAAGGGGCTTGCCATGAACAAAATTAATAAAAAATATTGCCTGGTCATAGCATTGTTTTTCGGTGGATTTCAGGCGCTGATGCCTTTTATAGGATGGATACTCGGTAAGCAGTTTGAGTCGTATATTATATCTTTTGATCACTGGATTGCGTTTGGACTGTTAGTTTTCCTGGGAATCAAGGCGGTTATTGATGCTGTGAAAGAAAATCCGGAGGATGTGGAGGTTCAGGAGGAAGTTCGAATCGATTTTAAAGAATTGTTTCTTTTGGGAATAGCTACCAGCATTGATGCTTTGGCGGTAGGTGTGACATTTGCATTTTTGCAGGTCCGAATATTATCTGCAAGTACGGTTATTGGATTGGTCACGTTTGCAATTTGTATATTTGGCGTTTTTGTCGGGAATATATTTGGAAACCGATTTGAAAAGAAGGCTTCCATTGCTGGCGGTGTTATATTGATATTTATAGGAATCAAAATATTGGTGGAACATTTGGGGATTTTTTAATTGTATTGTACCCGAGGAGAGTTTTTGACGGCAGAAAGGATAGATTACAGAATGGTATATGTATTATTAGTAGTAGGTTTTATATGTTTGATCAAAGGGGCGGATTTTTTTGTGGAAGGAAGCGCCAGTCTTGCGAAAAAATTTCGTGTCCCTTCATTGATCATAGGGCTTACGATCGTAGCAATGGGCACCAGTGCACCGGAGTGTGCGGTAAGCATTTCCGCTGCGGTAAGAGGCAGCAATGGTATGGCGATCAGTAATATTATAGGCTCTAATATGTTTAATCTGCTGATGGTGTGCGGCTGCTGTGCGGTGGTACTTCCATTGACGGTAAAAGCGTCCTCTTTAAAAAAAGAATTTCCATTTTCTATTATCATAACGGCGCTTTTGTTGGGCCTTGGCAGTGTGGGCATGCTGGTAGGACGGTTGGACGGTATTATTTTACTGGTTCTATTTGTTTTATTCTTATGGAACATGATTGCAGCAGCAAAAAGATCCAGGGAAGCAGTACAGGAGGAAGAGGCTGTTCCTGAATTTTCCTGGTGGAAATGTCTGATCAGTATTGTCGGCGGCATTGCGGCTATTGTTTTGGGTGGCCAGCTTGTGGTCAACAGTGCAGAAAAAATAGCGTCAAATTTTGGACTCAGCGATACTCTGATCGGTCTGACCGTGTGCGCAATTGGTACGTCTCTGCCAGAGCTTGTCACATCCATCGTAGCAGCTAAAAAAGGCGAAGCGGATATGGCGATCGGAAATGTAATCGGTTCCAATATATTTAATATATTACTCATACTGGGTTTGACTTCCGTGATTCATCCGGTAACAGTAACGATGGACAACATTATTGATCTTGTGATCCTGATTGCCGTAAGTTTTATGATTATGATCATGGCCATTCCGAAGAAACGTCTGAACCGGGGATGCGGCGTCATTGCGATTGCCGTATATATTGTATACATGGTTTATATTTGCATGCGTTAATATCATTATGAAAAAGATTTTCGGCCGCTTTTGTCCGGAAGATTCATTTCCGTCCGGTATTTATTTACTGTTCGTCTGGATATTTTTATATCATAATCTTCCAGTTTTTGGCTGATGGCCTGATCGCTGAGAGGTTTCCTTTTATCCTCTTCATCTACTATTTTTTGAATCAATATCTTGATTTGTTCCGGCGTTTTGGCTTCATTGCTGTTGGTAGCTTTCGTAGAAACGGAAGTAAGGAAATAGTTTAGCGGAAAAACGCCCCAGGAACATTGCAGGTATTTTCCGCGCATAGCCCGGCTGATGGTGGACTCATGAAGATCCAGTTCAGCCGCCAGATCTGTCAGTCTCATTGGGCTTTTGTGTCCAACCCCATACAGGAAGAAGCTGTTCTGCTTTTCTACCAGTGTTTTTACCACCCGGGAGAGTGTGGAGGTGCGCTGGGAAATACAGTTGTTTACCCATTGCGCCTGTGATATTTTCTCCTGAAGATATTTCTGCGTTTCTTTATCAGGTGTATCCTTTAGTAATTCCTGATAGTAAGTATTAATTTTAATTTGCGGATACTGATATTCATTGATCAATATTTCAAATTTATCTTCCAGTTTGATGACAATTGCATCCGGGCTGATATACCGAAGCTGTTCACGATTGCTGAAGGAATTTCCCGGTTTTGGGTTCAAGGTCCGGATTTGCTCACAGGCATCCAGAATATCATCGATGGGAACATTTAGTTTTTTTGCTATATTTTGGATATGGTTTTTTGCAATTTCTTCCAGGTAATCTTTGATCAGCGCTTCTGTGATGGAAGAATAATCTTTTTGGCGGTAAAGCTGCAGTAACAGACATTCCCTCAGATCCCGGGCGCCCACGCCTGCGGGGTCCAGAGCCTGAATATCTCCTAAAAGTTTTCGTACAAGGTCCTCTGAAACAGAGAAGTATTCTGCCACATAGCTGATATCGTCCGTAAAATATCCTCTGGAATCTAATGACAGGATCATGAATTCTATAACGGTACGTTCGGTATGATCATAATCTGTCAGCAGGATCTGTGCCAGCAGATAGTCACTTAGATTTTCTTCCGATTTCCGACTGTCATGCCAGTTCTCCTGCATGTTTTCAGCGGAGCGTTCCTGTTGATAATAGACTTTATTTTGCAGATCCGTAGATTCCAGCCAGTCCATTTTCCGCTGCAGATCTTCTTGTTTTGTGTTTGTCTGCTGGGAATAGCTGTCCGGCAATTCTATGACCGGATTTTCCAGGGCGAGATCTTCAATATAGCTTTCCAGCTCCTGAGCACTCATTTGCAGGATTTCCATTGATTGCATCATATGTTGGGAAAGCACCTGTTTTTGGCTGATATCCATTTTTAATTCCATAGCTGTTCCTCATTTGTTTTCTAAAAAATTTATAAAGTTTATAATTATTATACTATATTATTGAGTTTAATCAAACAATAATTCAAAATGGATCCGTTTGTTTAAACTGGGATTTAGAGCAGAGCACGCTTGACTTTTTAAAATTGCTATGTTAGGATTTTTTATGACTCATATA
>CAZLZX010000223.1:0-4338 GCA_964564095.1 uncultured Eubacterium sp.
GTAAGAACATCGGTGCATATGCGTCTTTGATCTTAACCTGCGCCAATCCTGTCGTGATCAGGATCAGACCGTTAACCGGAAGTGTTTCAAAAGTAGATACTGCGATAGCAGATACACGAGCCAGCGCATTTGGATTTAACATTGGAGCATCTACCCAGATGAATGCTGCCGCAACCATTGGAAGCGCAATACCCAATGCTGCTGGCGGGGAAGATGTAAAAGCTACTACTATGATACACAATACAATACCCATGACCAATGGGGACATGTTTGCACCAAAGAGCGTTCCTACCAAACCGTTAAAAGCTTCTGTGTGCTGAACAACTGCTGCAAAACCTGCCGCTGCGCACAATGTCATAATTGCTGTAGCGCCGTTTGTTGCTCCAAGGTTTAATGTATTTAATACATTTCCTACCCATCCCGGGAATCCTTTCTTCTCATTGTCTTTGAAGAATGGAGCATTTAAAAGAACGCCGGAACCAATACCACATACCAGAGCCAGAGAAGCATTCTGAACAAATGCAAACAGCAAGAATACAACAATCAGTGGAATAATAGACGGAATGAAGTGTGGAAGCTTTGTTCCGTCTTCCGGAAGCGGCTCACATGGACCCCATTCAAATGTGTCGCCCTTTTTGATTGCACGAACAACAAAGCTTGAGCAGATAAAGTAAATACCGATCTCAATTACGATAAAGCTGATAAATCCAGGAATCGGAGCTGCACCTGCGCTTGTTCCCAAAATGCTCATACATAAAATGTTGTTAATAGAAAGTACGAACGGAGCTGAGTTAGCACCACAAGACAGAGCCAGCATAGCCGGAACCATACGTCTTGGAATACCAATTCTGCTTGCCATGTACATACTGATCGGGAATGTAGCAAAGATCGCTACGAAACCATCCACACCGCCATATGTAAGGATACACTCAATAAGAAGCATGATCAATACGGCACGTTTTGCCTGTTTGATCTTATCATCCTGAGTCATAACGAATTTGTTAACAAATGTGGTGGCGATAGACTGCGCCGCACCACTGTCGCCCAATACCTTACCAAAAATACCGCCCAAAAATACGGTAGGGAAAACTGCCACGATCATACCGCACAGACCGCCGATCTCCCATACACCGGTAGCTGCATTTTCTTCTACCGCACCAATATACAGGCTGGTAAAAGATTCTGTTGGGTTTAATCCGTTTGTGATTGCAACAATTACACCGCAAAGTGGCGCAAGATAAAGAACGGATACATTTTTGTATGCACCGTACAGGAAAATAGCCAAAGCAATCACAATACCAATAATACCTAATGCCATAATTCTATACCTCCCTAAAAAATGAACTAATGTAAAAAGCTAAGCAAAACTTCACATTATTCGTCATCTGTGTGTTCCGGATAAACACAGAATCCGTTGACCTAATTATACTGTACATATGTCTGAAACGTGCTTACACATTCTGCATACATGCAATCATATTTTGTTCCCAAGCCAACGGTTTCTAATGCCTCTGCCACAGATAGAACACAACTATGGCTGCCAGAGCAATTCCTGCCAGAATACGAGCCCACAATACTTTTTTCTGCTGCCTCGTATCCTGCTTTGCCTCCATTCCGGCATCCTCTGTTTTTTCCTGTTGTATCCGCATATTTTTTTGCGCTCTCCATTCTTCTAAAGCTTCATTGGCTTTTTCCATGTCTTTAGGGGAAACATATATTTCTTCCCCGTAATTATTTAACGACAGAAGAAAATTTCCATGATCTCCTGCGCCGATCTTTCTGCGGACATATTCTATATCGGCTTTTGCCAGCGCCAGCGAAGCCCCTTCCGCATCTTTTGTATTATAAACTGCAAGTATGATCTCTTTTCCTTCTACTTTATTAGCCATACCTTCTCCTTTCAGGAAATACTCAGATAGAATCTATCCTTTCCGTTTCATTTCTCTCTAACATTTTACGTACGGAATCACAAAATAGCGCAATAGAGGGATTCCCGTTATCTTTATCCCAAAACAGAGATTTTTTTACATGGGGAAGACTTTCGTCTACCATGATCACTCTGATATCATCCGGCACGCTCTGCAGAACAAACCGATCCATAATGCTGATCCCCTGTCCCAGCCTTAAGTGAAAGATCATTTCATTTGTGCTGTCATAGTATTTCGTCTTAAACTCAGGGATCTCGTAAAAATCGGTAATTTCCTTTAAAGATTGTCTCTGCTGCTCTGTTTTGGCATAGCTGCTCCCCAGATTCACTTCATTTGCAAAATCACTGATCTTTAAATTTTCCCGTTCCGCCAAAGGATGCAGGATACTGTAATACAAGCCTCTTCTCCCCTGGGCAACGCACATTCGGTTAAGACTGTTGATACCGCTTAATTCCATGTCATGAGCCAGCATAATGTCCACCGTTCCCTGCCTTAACTCCTTTACGATATCAGCATGCGGATTGCAATAATAGATCACTTCCACCTCCGGATAAGACTTTTTAAAAATATTTACCATTTTAATAAATTCATCCGGCGTATTCATATCGGACGTAAACCCCAGCCGCAGAGTTCCTCTGTAGCCGGAATTGATATCCATGATTTTTTGCATTTCCCGCTGATATTCCTTTTTCAGCCTGTGGAACAAAGCCGCCAGCACTTCTCCTTCCGGCGTCAGAGAAAGATAATTGTTCCCTCTCAAAAACAGCGTAACACCCACTTCATTTTCAAGCTGTGCCATCTGACGGCTTACCGTAGGCTGTGACAGATACAGTTGATCTGCCGTAACCGTAAAGCTTCCGCTGGAAGCTACATCCAAAAAGATTTCTATCTGCTGTGAAGTCATACTTTCCGTTCCTCCTATTGCAAGGAATCACATACTTTTCCAGGATTCAAAAGCATCTTCGGATCGCAGGCATGCTTGATCGCATTCATCAATGCCACCTGCTCTTTTCCAAGGTTATCTGCAAGATATTTCATTTTTGCAGAACCGATCCCATGCTCGCCGCTGATCAGTCCTCCAAGCGCAATACCCTTCGCATATACTTTATCCATAAAAATTTCTACATTTTTACAGAACTTCTCCTCATCCATTCCATTGGCGCATACATTGATATGTACATTTCCATCCCCTGCATGGCCGGTGGCGCGGACGTCAAATTCCAGTTCTTCTTTTAAGCTGGCTGCATAAGCTACAAATTCTGCAATATGGGGAATCGGAACAACCACATCAGTTTCTTCCATCTGCTTAAAATTCACAAGCATTGCCTCCAATATGTTGCCGCGGACCGCCCATGCATTACGGAACCCATCTGCGGTATCAAAAATCAAAACATCCAACGCACCATTTTCCACAAACAGATCTGCCGCCAGCTCCAGTGTTTCATCCAACATATCTTCATTAGGTCCGTCAAAGGTAACTAAAAGATATGCGCCGCAATCTACCCCGTCAATTTTGTCCGGATAGACCTTTTTTCCAAGAAACTCCTCTGTATCTGCCACATTATCCCGCATCATAAATTCCAGTGCCTGGGGATCCAGACCCGCCGCTTTGATTTTTGATACGCAGGAAATACAGGTTTCCAGGTCTTCAAAAGGAGCCAGCAGGCTGATAGTTACCTTTGGTTTCGGCAGGATTTTCATACTTAACTCCGTAATGATACCCAAAGTTCCCTCCGAACCGCTCATAAGATCCATAAGACTGTATCCCGTACAGTTTTTGCTTACCTCAGCTCCCATGCGCATAATGTCGCCATTGGGCATAACAACGGTCATTGCTCGTACATGATCCCTGGTAGTGCCATACTTGCACGCCCGCATACCGCCGGCATTGGTAGCCACATTTCCGCCGACAGTGGCGAATTTTTCGCCGGGATCCGGCGCATACATCATGTCGATCTCATCGCAGGCTTTTTGTACCTCATCCACCAGTACGCCTGCCTGTACCCTTATAACCATCCGTTCCAGATCTATGGACAAAATATTGTTCATTTTAGACATGTCAATGATGACGCCGCCCGCAACCGGAACACAGCCGCCGGACAGTCCGGTACCGGCTCCTCTCGGCACCATAGGAACATCATTTTCATAACAGAGCTTACACACCTCGGATACCTCCTGCGTTGTAAGCACTTCCACTGCCAGATCCGGATAAAACTTGCCGTTATAAGCCATCTCATCGTGGGTATAATCATCATTGATGTCTTCCCCCGTATATACTCTGCCGGGAAGCATAGTCTGTAATACTTCTATCATTTCGGCAGTCGGTTTTTTATATTCCATGTTCAATTTCTCCTTACCTTCCTCATATCCTTCTGATCATCAATCTTTCAGCTTATTGTTTTCAGTATTC
>CAZLZX010000224.1:0-4332 GCA_964564095.1 uncultured Eubacterium sp.
TTTAATCACGAAACGTGTTATGACAAAAGCCTGGGCTCCAGGCTGGTGGGAGGTTTCCGGCGGCGCGGTAATGGCAGGAGAGGACTCTGCCGCTGCCGTGAAACGTGAGATTTTAGAAGAAACAGGGCTGGATGTGACTGGATGCGAGGGCGGTTATGTCTTTTCTTATAAAAGGGAAAATCCGGGAGAGGGAGATAATTATTTTGTGGACATATATCGCTTTGTCATGGATTTCGATGAGAAGGATGTATCTATTCAGACAGCAGAGGCAGCAGAATTTATGCTGGCTGAGAAGGAAGAGATAGAGGCGTTGGCCAAACAGGGAATTTTCCTGCATTATGACAGTATCAAACAGGTTTTTGACAGATAGCTTACTGTTATTTTGAATCAATCTGTGGCCGCCTTCCCGGAGGATTCGGAACGCTTGTGAAAACGTTTTCTGACCTCGTTCTTGACAAATAGCGCCAAAAGAAATAACATACTAGGAAAATAGGTTGAGGGTGTTGTTATGTCAATTAAAAAGATAGCAGAAAAAGCTGGTGTTTCGCCATCTACCGTTTCCAGAGTATTAAATAACCCCGGTTATCGCTGCTCATCTCCGGATCTGCGGGATAAAATATGGAAGGCAGCGATTGAACTGAATTATGTACCGAATGAAGCGGCCAGGAATCTGAAGCTGGGAGTGTCTGCGAAAAGTGAAAAAACTTATTATATTAATGTGATGATGACGAGGACGGACGCATCTCAGTCGGATCCTTTTTTCAGCGAACTTTTGCGTGTGCTGGAGAGCGAGATCCACAGGCAGATGTGCATATTGTCCAAGATATGGTATATGCCTTTATTTTCCAATGACAGGAAATGCAGGAACGCAGATTTGGACAAAATAATCGGCGAGATGTATGAGGAGACCGGCAAGCATTGTGATGGTTTAGTCATTATCGGAAAATGCAATAAGGAAGTTCTGCGAAAAATAAGCAGGAGATATAAAAATATTGTATCCGTAAACAGAAATTCTACGAACTATGAGGTAGATGAGGTGCTTTGTGATGGAAAGAAAGTCGCTGCCATGGCGGTGGAATACCTTATAGAATTGGGACATAAGAATATAGGATACGTGGGTTCCTGTCATAATGAGGCCAGATATAAGGGATTTATTGAGACCTTAAACAAGCATGATATAGAGCTGGAGCCCGGTTTTGTCATAGAGACCGGACAGACGGAGGCAGAAGGCTTTGAGGCGATGAAGCGTTTTTTGAAGGCAGATGATTATCCTACGGGGATTTATTGTGCAAATGATATCACTGCAGTAGGAATGCTGAAATGTCTGAATCGATATAAAAATCGATTTTACATGCCGTCTATCGTTTCCAGCGATGATATAGAGGAGGCACAGAATACAAATCCTATGCTTACGACGGTCAGTCTTCCCAAGGAGGAAATGGGAAAATTCGCGCTGTATATGTTGATGGATCGTATTCGGAATGGACATAAAGGTGTGGTCAGAATTGAGTTTGAGGGAAAGCTGGTTATCCGAAACAGCTGTACGCCTGTAGAAGAGTCGGGATGGTGTGAATATTACATTTAACCTGGTTTGTGTTTTTAGATCATGTACATAGACAAAGCCCTGTGAGGCATTAAAAAATAATAAAATAAAGAGAGTCTGAATTTTTCTTGCAACAAGCAGTTTATAGAAAAGTTCAGGCTTTTTTATTTATGACATTGAAAACATTTTTTTGCCATCTAGGAGAGAAATTTCGGGAAAAAGCCGTGATAACGTTTTCATATAAGCCCTGATTATATGCGGAAAAGAAATGAAAACAGGGTTTTTAATGAAGAAAAAACATAAAAAACTATACGAAAAAATGCCAGAGTGTGACAACGATTTCTGATTTCTGCTTTGTGTTTTGCCGCTTTGTCTGCGTATACAAATGGCTAAGAAAGTGTTGATCACAGGCGGCAATAAAGGAATCGGGCTTGCCGCAGCACGGCAGTTTCGGGATGCGGGATATGAAGTGACCGTGATCGGACGGGATTTCAGGGATTTTCATGAAGATGGAATACACCTTTTGAAAATCGCTTTGAGGCGGTACGTAAAAGAACCTATACGGAGCGGTTTGCCAGGGCAGAAGAAGTGGCGGAAGTTATTTTCTGGCTGGGAACCAGCGCTCCGGAGTATATCAATGGAGAGACCTTTGATATCAACAATGGCGCACAGAGAATCAAATATTAGAAAGACCGCAAAAATTATGAGGGTCTGCTGCAAAGATAAAACGGAAAGAGAGGATATCGAAGGATATGAGTCAATTGGGTAATTATTCAAAGGAGCAGTTGAGAGAAGCTATTCGGCTGAAAAACAGTATTCAGGTGGAGGGAATTGCGTTTGATCCGCATATTTTCGATGATCTGGGAGTGTCTACAAAGTATATAGAAAGAGTATACAGTCTGTTTTCCTGTGATAAACATGCGCATAAAGAGATTGAGTTTCCGGGATGCTTTTATCTTCCGGTAGGGAGATACCGTGTCGCAATACGCTGGAATCAGCAGAGTCCTTATACGTTGGAAAAGGAGGACGGTATTTACATTTTAAAAGAACGGGGAAGGGTAATTTTGGAGAATATAGAATTTGCCAGACGACCGGATTATTATTCCCTGAAAACGTCTGATGGAGCGGATATGAGGACCATTGCACAGGATTACGGCTATGGAAATCTGTTTATCGTATACAGTAATGAGTGCTGTCTGAAGGATAAGGGACAGGATTGCCTGTTCTGCAATATTAATGCCACAAAAGCTCTGTATGGAGAGGAGCAGAATATTCAATGGAAAAATGCACAGCAGATTGCGGAAACAGTAAAAGCATGTTATCAGCGAGGCTATGATAAGCTGACTGTCAGCGGCGGATTCGTGCCCGAGCGAAGAGAGGTTGACTATTATGTAGATATTGCGGAGGCAATACAGGATCTGACAGGACTTGAGGATTTTAATGGCACTGCCTGTGTGGGAGTGCCTAATGATTTTACCTCTATCGAGCAGTATAAGGAGGCTGGATATGGGTCCATCGCTTCCAACATAGAGATCTGGAATGAGAAGATGTTTGATGTGATCTGTCCCGGAAAATCTCTGCTCTGCGGGGGCAGACAAAACTGGCTGGATGCTTTGGACTATGAGCTGGAGGTATTTGGTAAATTCCATGTACGGTCTACGCTTGTTTCCGGAATTGAGCCGAAAGAGTCATTGCTGGAGGGAATTGAATATCTGGTATCAAAAGGAGTGGTTGCATTGCCAAGCCAATGGTATGTAAATGTGGGCTCGGCACTGGAGGGGCATCGGACTCCGGAGGCGGACTGGCACTGGGAAGTGTTTGAAAGGACGCTGGCTATTTATGAGAAATACGGTCTTACCTGGAAGCTTCTTCGGAATGCAACGGCAGAGCCTGATACTGTGATACATGATTTGCTCCGTTTATCGGAGGGGGTTGATGTATTTGACTTCTAATAATATACGACAAAAAGAAAACCAAACCTTAAAGCGTGCAGGAGCTTTAGGGATGCGGCTGGAATATATTCTTCCATTGGTCATATTGCTGGTTATCTGGTATCTATCCACATCCGGCGAAAATTACAATCCGGTATTGCTGCCAAGACTTGGAACGATATGGTCGACCTTTCTGCATAAGGTGCAGGATCTGAGCCTGTTTCAGGCAGTAGGCATCAGCCTGATACGCGTACTGAAGGGGTATGCATTGGCTGCAGTTTTGGGGATCGCATTGGGAATCCTGATCGGTCTTTCCCACCATGCGCAGAGAATCACGGATCTGTTTATTCAGATCCTCAAACCCATTCCTCCGATTGCATGGATTCCCCTTGTGATACTCTGGATGGGAATCGGGGAAAGTTCCAAGGTGTTTCTTATTTTCCTGGGCGGTTTTTTTACCATTCTGTTAAATGTAATAGACGGTATTCGCTATACGGACAAGAAGCTGTTAGAGGTGGCGGCGGTTATGGAGACTCCGAAAATGAAATATATTTTCCGTCTTGTGATACCGGCGGCATTTCCCAGCATTTTTACCGGACTTCGGGTAGCTCTTGGAACCTGCTGGACCTGCGTGGTGGCAGCAGAACTGGTGGCATCTTCCAGCGGTGTAGGATATATGATATCCAATGCCAGGAATTTCGGACAGATGGATGTGGTCATACTGGGTATGCTATCCATCGGCGTTATGGGAAAAGTGATGGATGTGATTTTAAAAGCCATTGAAAAACGTGTCTTAGCCTGGAATTTGTAGGACAATATGAAGTGACCTCACATTTGTAGCAACGTGGATTTACCTGT
>CAZLZX010000225.1:0-4320 GCA_964564095.1 uncultured Eubacterium sp.
GGATTCATCATGGGACCAAAACAGACCTATTACGAAAAAGCTGCGGCTACGATCATAAAAAATCTTCAGAAAAGACGTATGGAAGGTTACTATTGCGCTACTGCCAAAGAGGCTGCTGACCTTGCCATGTCCTTTGTAAAACCAGGAATGTCCGCTTCCAACGGCGGCTCAATGACCCTGCAGGAATGCGGCATCATGGACATGCTCCGCAGCCGCAGGGATATTACTTTTTTAGACAGAGCTGCCGGCAAGACCCCGGAAGAAGTACAGGACATTTTACACCAGGCTCTTTCCTGTGACTGCTATTTCATGAGCGCCAACGCTATCACACTGGAGGGAGAACTGGTAAATATCGACGGCAGCGGAAATCGTGTGGCTGCTCTGATCTATGGACCAAAGGAAGTCATCATTGTTGCCGGAATGAACAAGGTCACATCTGACATTCCATGCGCCTACAAACGGATCAAAGATATCGCATCTCCGCCAAACTGTGTCCGTCTGAACAAAAACACTCCATGTTCACTGACAGGTAAATGCGGAAACTGTCTGGGAGATGACAGCATCTGCAGCCAGACTGTGATTACCAGAAGAAGCGGCATTGTCGGAAGGATCAAAGTTATTCTTGTGGGAGAAGAGCTTGGATATTAAAGCGAAAGAGCCTGTATATTAAAGCGGAAGAGCCTGCATATTAAGGCAGAAGAGTCTACATATTAAGGCAGAAGACGGAAGCCCCTCTTAAACGATTTTCTTTAAGAAGGGCTTCCATTATTTTTCTTATCACTGTTTTTTATTCAGCAGCACTTTCATCCGTATCCGAAGCATCGGAAACATCCGTATCAGAATCACTGGAATCTTCGTCAGAGGTATCCTCTTCTACATAGGTCAGATCATCAATGCTCTGACTCAATGTAGAGGTCACAAGTGAGCTGTCTACCAGATACACATTTCCGTCATCACTTACCTGCAAATAGTAACCGCCAAGAACCTGATTTTCTATTCCAAAGGTAAGAGTCTTGGTGGTACCGTCAGAAAATGTCAGCTCAACCTTCTGAATCGGATCCTCCAATCCATATTCGGAAAGATCTTTCACATCGTCAACCGTATAATTAGCAGTGATCTGCCCGATCGTTTCCAGCAGCGACGTGATACTGTCCTCATCTATATCAATACTTTGATCGCCTGTATACACCCATGTACCATCATCTTCTTTTACAAATTCCAACCTGTTCACAGCATCTTCTGTATTAGATTCATCTTCCGCGTCAGCCGCATCTTCTGCATTAGATTCATCTTCCGCATCAGCCGCATCTTCTGCATTAGATTCATCTTCTGCGTAGGAGTCTTCCTCAGCAGAATCACTTTCCGTATCTTGCGTGTCATCGGCAGCATCATATAGATAGGAAAATGCTGTTACATCTGATGCGTCAAACTGCGCAGCATAGACAGTGCTGGCCTCTTCCTCTTCCTGCGCCGCTTTTTCCTGATGACTTTTGACTCCCCGCACGATGAAAACAGCCGCTACGATTGCCACAAGGACGATAATTAAAATCAAATACTGTTTTTTTCTCATATTCTCCTCCTTACGCTTTCCTTCTCCGATACCATATCATGATACCCAATGCGATCAATACGATGGGCAGGATCACAACAAACAGCACTTCAGAGATAATGACCGCAGCCTGATTTACAGTTAAATAGTCAACCGAATACTCTTTCACATCAATGGAAACAGATACATCAGATGCAGAATAATCCCCGGCAATACCTTTAAACAGGCTCAGATTCTGTCCGGATACAACGGAATCCGCTTCATCCGTAAATAACATATTAGAAGCCGCAACCGTAACCTCCGCTCCTGTGGAACTGTCTGTTACCTGAGCAGCAATGGTAAATGTTCCGCTCTGATCCGATTCTTCCTTTTCATAGCTTTTGATATTGGCAATATCTTCTTTTATATATGCGCTTGAGGAAGTTGTTAAAAGAGAGGTCCACGTCAGATTCTCCGTATCCTTCTCCAGATTGGTAAGCGCCTGTGCATAAGGTACAAAAATATATCCGTTCACATTTGATGTAACGCCGCTGCTTGCCACATCCGGCAGCAAATACAGCGGATACTGATAATAATGTGAAGTGTCCTCTTCCATTACCATTCCCTGCATAACGCCTATATCATATTCAGCCAAAATGGACTGGAAATTGGTCATATCTCCTTCTGCTGCATAGGATGTCGTGATCAATGCTTTGCCCCCTCCGGCAAGATAATCAATGACTTTCTGCGCATCATCTTCAGAAAAATCAGAAGTCGGAGCATTGATAATGAGCGCCGCCGCATCTTCCGGTACAGAATCCTCGGTCAGAAGCGTAATCGTATCAACAGACAGATTCATCTTTTCCAGAGCATCGGTAAAGGAACTGCTGAGAGACGCCTCTCCATGTCCATCTACGAAATATACCGTCTGCATATCCTCATTGGTAACATACAAAACAGCGCTGGTAATCTGGCCCTCTCCGTCATAACCGGTTATAGAATACGAATAGGATGTATAGTCTGTCTCATATTCATAAATGTCATTATAGTCAATAACTTTAAAGCGATCGCCGCATACCACAATCAGGCTTCCGTCTGTCGGCGCAGTATCCGTATATGTAGAATAAAAATTCGGAGATACTGCAGGATCTACATATTCCACATTTATGTGGGAAGAACCATCTGCATAGCGGTCAAGCGTTTTTGTCACGGTTTCATCCGCATCCTCTTTCGTGTCCAGGACATAGATCGTAACATCCTCATTGATAGAATTCAGCACCATATACGTGTCATCTGTCAGAGAATACATTTTCTGATTTGTCACATCCACATTTTTAATACTGTCAGGTAATTCATAAGTAAATACATTTACAACTACCGCAATGGCAATTCCTATCACAACAAAGCTGGAATTGAAAACACCCCGTTTGATTTTCTTCGAGCTGACGGACCAGCGGTATTTCTGAATGATCTGACAGGTCAAAAACAGGAATAATATTGTTCCGCTTACATAATAGATGATTCCGGCCACATCCAGAATACCGTTGTTAAAATTGTCTAATGGCGCTGCAATCGCCAGGCAATTCAAAACCTTGGTCAATACATTTTCACTGGATGAAACCAAGCTGGAAATCCCTTCCATCATATATCCCAGGAACAAGACTGCAAAGGACAGAACCGCAGCAATGACCTGGCTTTCCGTAATAGAGGAAAGAAACAGGCTGATTGCAATCGCCAGACAGCCAAACAGCCAGACGCCCAGGATCGCAACATAGCTTTCTGCCATCGGCACAGTTCCAAACCTGCTTAAAAATAACGGATATACACATACTGCACCCAATGCGATGCTGAGCACACACACCATAGCAAGAAATTTCCCCAGGATCACTTTGGGAATCGAAACCGGAGACGTATATAAAAGCTGATCCGTCTTCGTCCTGCGGTCCTCAGCCATACTTCTCATTGCCAGGATCGGAATAATAATAATCAAAATGAAAACCACGCTTGACAGAGAATAGGACAGATATGGATATCCATAAGCAAGATTATTGGCAACAAAATACAGATTAAACACACAGAAAAATGCCGCCAGAAAAATCCATCCTATCACGGATGAAAAAAATGATCGAAATTCTCTTTTTAATACTGCCTTCATGATGCCATTACCTCCTTGTTATCCGTCAACGCAAGGAAGACATCTTCCAGGGTCCGCATATTTACTTTCATTTCAAGAAGAACGATATCGTGTTCCGCGCAGTGCCGGAATACCGCCTCTCTGATATCAATATCCTGTTTCGCCGTAAGCTGAAGCTGTATCTCCCCCTCTTCTTCATTCCGTACGATCACACACTCTTCTACCGCACTTATCCCAGAAAGACTTTCAGCCTGGGCTTCTGTCGCCTTTACGATTACGGTAAGCTGCTGCGCACCGCTCATCTGCTTTTCCAGATTCTCCATCGTATCACTGGCAACCAGACTGCCCTTAGAGATAATAAATACATGATCACATACCGCACTGACCTCCTGCATAATATGGGAGCTCAATATTACAATATGATTTTCTTTCAGAGACAGGATCAGATCCCGGATCTCAATGATCTGCTTAGGATCCAGTCCCACCGTAGGTTCATCCAAAATAATGATCTTCGGCATTCCCATCAGCGCCTGCGCCAATCCCACACGCTGGCGGTATCCTTTGGACAGGTTCTTGATCAGGCGGTTCTGAACATCCTGAAGTTTCGTCATCTCTACGACCTGTTCCACATCACGATGCTGTGAATTTTTATCTATTT